>JBEKFS010000222.1:0-2720 GCA_050013195.1 Occallatibacter sp. | reverse complement strand
CTAGCTAGCGAGTTCGAGACGTGTCCAGACTGGGTATCTGGCTTAGACGCGGGTCGGTGGTTCCCGTCGATCAGCCTGAAAACAATACGCTTCCACGGGTTCGATCAGAGGGCCAACTGGGCGGCAAAAGTTCGAAACGTATCCAGACTGGGGAGCCACTCAAAATCGGTGTTTTGAATCTGTGGCTTACGAGCCACCCCAATTCAACACTCGAACTTCTTCTATCGCAAGGGGTTCCCCGCATGACGGTTTCGAGCCACCTTCGTGGTGCAGAAGCAATCATTTCGGCATCGCTCAACCATACGCGACCAGTGACGGGAATTGCAACGCAACGCTTATCACGTCGCGCTGAAAAGAGCGCAAGGCAATGAGTTCAAAGCTTTACCCGGCGAAGGAACGCATGCCCAACTGTGGCGGATTTTAGTGCCAACCGCGAGCCCGCTTGCAGAAAATTGGCAGAGATCGCCACTCGACTCAAAGAGAAGCGGGAAGGCGCCGACTACGACCCTGTCTACACTCGTGTCCAGGATGAAGTCCCTCATGTACTTGCCGATGCACGGGATTTCGCGGCGCGTCTAGGAAACCTTCCTGCGCGTCATCCAAACCCAAGGAGTCAACGCCAATAATCGCTCACAATCCGCAATGCTTTACTTGGGCAACATAAGGCAATGCGCCAGAGGAACGCTGGCGGCGGTGGCATTCCGAGGGGGATCTAATTCGGCGCATGGTAGAGTCTGGAGAGAGACAGTCTCTTCGCTTTGACTTTAACGAACCACGTACCCGCAGAATCCTGCATGAGCGGCGGCGCGCTCCATGGCACAAACACGGCCGCCCGTCGAGTTGGGCTGCATCGGGAGGGTTGCGGGATGCCCTGAACCCAAGGCTGGAAAGTCCGGTCTTACTTACTCCCCAACCCCACAAAAACCACGCCCGCCACAATCAGGAAAAGCCCGAAGAACTTCACGCGCGTGAGCGGCTCCTTAAAAAAGATGCGCGACCAGAGCAGCGTGAAGATGTAGCCCAACGACACCATGGGATACAAGACCGAAAGCTCTCCCGGCGGGCGGATGCCCAACACGAAGAAGTACGAGGAGAGCAGATACAATCCGACGCCGGATGCCAGCCGCCAGTTGAAAAAGGGAGGCTCCCGGGAGATAACCAAATGCAGCCATCCTTTGTGTAACTGTGCGGCGCCGGATTTCAGAAAAACCGCGCCAAACGACCCGACGAACGCGGCCAGCAGCACCAGCAGCATGTTGCCGATAGGAGTTCTCAACGTTTCCCGCCTTTGCCCAGCACCGCCACTCCCAAAACGATAAGAACGATGCCCGTCAGCTTCCACGGATTGATGTCATCGTGAAAGATCAGAAACGAGAGCACCGTCACCCACACATAGGTGAGCGCAATCACCGGATAAAGCAACGACAACTCGCCGTCTTTCAAGGCCAGCACCAGCAGCAGCGTGGAGAGTCCGTAGAGGCAATAGCCGCCCATCAGCGGCAGATTAGCGACCATGCTCACCAGGCCCGGGTGGGACATATGGTTGGCCCCGGTCTTCATCAGTACCTGCGCGGCCGCGCCCAGAATCGTGCAGGAGAACACCAGTCCCACCGGCTGGCGGCGGGCGGGCTTTTCCGCAATTTCGGCGGATTCGGTGACGGCAGCGTTCAACATTTTCTCAAGATGGTCTCCGGATCGACTCTGTTCCCACAGAATATCAAGCTTTCGCTACAATAGGTGTCTGTGGAACAAAAGAAAGCAGCAACCGTGGCAGACGTGCAGAACGCTCCTTCCCCGCCGCCGTGCAAGGCCGATCAGCCGCGCGGCTTTATCGCCGAATGGACAGTGACGATTATTCTGCTCCTCTTCGGTACCACAACGCTGGTACAGGCTTTCGTGATTCCCACGGGGTCCATGGAGGACACCCTGCTGATTGGCGATCACCTGTTGGTCGACAAACTGGCGTACGCGCCCCCGGGGCCCATTTCCAAGTACATCCTGCCCTACGAGCCCGTTAAGCGCGGCGACATTATCGTGTTCCGCTATCCCGTGGACATCAGCTCGACTTTCGTGAAGCGCTGCATGGGCGTTCCCGGCGATCGCATCAAGCTGGTGAACAAGCAGGTGTATCTCAACGGCAAGAAACTGGACGAACTCTACGTTTACCATAAGACCGAATACATTGAGTCCTACCGCGACAATTTCCCCAGCGAGCCCAACGTGCATATATCCGATTCCGGGCAGGACATGCTGGAACATCACGTGGTGAACGGCGAAGTGGTGGTGCCGCCGAATAGCTATTTTGCGATGGGCGATAACCGCGATTCCTCGCTGGACAGCCGGTATTGGGGATTCGTGCCGCGTGAAAACATCATCGGCAAGCCGCTGATCGTCTACTGGTCGTACGATGCGCCGACCGAGGCGCTGTCGAATCCCACCATCGGCCTCGACCACCTGGTCGACCTCCTGGAGCACTTCTTCACCAAGACCCGCTGGCGGCGGACGTTCATGCTGGTGCATGGAGTCGACGTCAACTGATCGGCCGCTGATTTGTGGGGCAGGCCCTCGGCCTGCGGCGGCCTCCAGGCCGTCCAGTTGCCGTGGCGCAAGCTTCAGCTTGGTGCGCCGGGATAAACCGGCATGGAGTAGCGGATGAAAGAGCCGTACAAGAAAGGTGTAGCGAACCATCTTGGCCCCGAGTCATGCGTGGCCAGTCGTAA
>JBEKFS010000221.1:0-3370 GCA_050013195.1 Occallatibacter sp. | reverse complement strand
GATCCGGTGCCGGTGCCCGCGCATGAGGTCGAAGAGGAAGTCGTCTCCCGCTAGGGTTCCAGCGACTCACGCATAGTGAAGAAACGCGCACCACAAAAGGTGTTCAAGCGTTATCGCTATCCAGATTCAGCCGCTTCTTCAGCCAGCTTTCAGAGAATGACAGACCAGCAGAAAATGAAAACAACCCACAGCCATATGGGAAAAGATAGTGGAAACTGTAGTTAACAACAGCTGCGAGCATGAGAACCATGGCAGGAATCCACGTAACCCAACGTAGTGCTCTCAGCCAGGGAACTACTTTGCGGAGGTCCATGGACGAAAACCGCGCAAGACCATAAAAGGAAAGCCAGAGAACAAATGGCGCAACGACAAGCGCTACGAAGATTGCGATTTTGAATATCTTGTCCCTAAGGATATCCATAAGCACACACCAAGTGTACGACCAATTTGCGCTTGAGAGAGTCTGACAAATATTCTGCTCCGAACTGTTTCGCGCTAGTGAGCGGCGCTGAGGTCGAGGCGCAGGAGCTTTGCGGGCGGCGCTGAGGTCGAGGCGCAGGAGCTTTGCGGGGTCGAGATATGCGCCCTGCCAGCGGACGGCCCAGTGGAGATGCGGGCCGGTGACGCGGCCGGTGGCGCCGCTCAAGCCCAGCTTCTGGCCGCGCACGACATGCTGGCCCTCGCGGACGGAAATTTTACTGAAGTGCATGTAGAGCGTGAAGAGTCCCATTCCGTGATCAACGAAGACGCTGTTTCCCGCATAGTAAAGCGAATGGGCCAGCACTACGGTACCGTCATTGCTGGCGCGCACGGGCGTTCCCGGCGCGGCGCGAAAATCCAGCCCCTTGTGATTGCTGGCGAGCGTGCCGTTGAAGATGCGGCGCGTGCCGAAGCGCTCGGTTTGCGGAGCGACCACGGGCACATGGAAGTTGCCCTTCCACAGCGGCATTGACGCGCTGGAGGCATAGGCCTTTTGAGTGAGCACCTGATCAGCGGCGATCTGCTTGAGCGCGTCGGGGCCGGGCTGGACGAATTGCGGAGCAACCGTGAGGGCGCTGGTGCGGTAATGAGCAGGAAGAATCTTAATGGTGCGGTTGAGGGCATGTGAACCGCCCTTGGTTTCGTGGATAGTAAGCTTGAGCACTGACGTCCCGACGGGAGCCTCGACATCGACGCCAGCCAGCGCAAACCACCCATGGTCGTCCTGCCCGCGAAAAAACTCCAGCTTGCGGTCCAGCCACTGGCCGTCGATGGCGGAGGCATTGGCCGCGACCACACGAATCAGTTCCGGGGAGCCGGCAACAACCACCTCTGGAGTCAGCGTGACGGCGGGAGATTGGGCGTGAACCGCGGCCAGCGCGAAAGCCAATAGGCAAAGGAAAGAGAGCGGGGCCCGTATCGTCCTGAAAAACGGAGAAAATAGCATCTTCTTCAGCATACGCGTTCGATTAAGTCTGCGGAACGACTGTTATTCGGTTGCAGCGGGACGCGGGTGCGCGGCAATCCACGCGGCCACGCGATCCTGAACTTCTTCAAGCTGATCAGCGGTGATGTGGGTTCCGATCAATTGACGGTTGGCGGCGTATTTCTCCTGATTCGGCCCCTTGACGGAAGCGGCCAGATCAAGCCAGTAGTAAGCCTCCGCGTCGTCGTGCGGAATTCCCTGGCCGATGGAGTAGAGCACGCCGAGAGAGGCCTGCGCAGTGACGTCTCCCTGCTCGGCAGCTTTGCGATACCACACGGCGGCCTGCGCCATGTCGCGGGGAAAGCCCTTGCCGCCGTCGCGATAGAGCGCAGCGAGATGCGTCTGGCCGGCAACGGAGCCTTGATCGGCGGCTTTGCGATACCATGCGATGGCTTGCTTGTAGTACTCGGCTGACTGCAAGGGATTATGTGGAATTGCGTCGCCTGCCGCACGGTTGTTGTCTCCCAACCGCACCTGGGCGGCCGCGTCGCCGGCGTTGGCTTTGGCCAGAAGGGCCGGGTCGATGGCCGGGGTCTGCGCAAAGGCCGGCAGCAGGACCGTCGCCAGGATAATCGCGAGTACAATTTGGTTTCGGTAGATCTTCATGACGCCTCAATCATTTATCGAAAACGATAGCAGATTTTAATTAATTGTGTTCCCCATCGTTACGGCAAATGCCGAAACAAAGCTACCGCACAGCCGACAGGAGGCAGCGAAGAAGTTTGGTGTTGACTGATTTTTGGGGCATAAACATCCCTGCCGCCTCTTGTAGACGGCGGCAGGGGTAGGAGCCAAATTCGTAAAACAATCGTGCTCTATGTACACGCTGAACTTACCGGTAACCTCACGTATGGTCTATGTTGACCATTGCCAGAATAATTTTTGAATTCTTCTCATGAAAGATGTGCTGTATTGCTCAAGGCAAAGGCGTTAAAATTTGAATATGACTGACCGCATGTCTTTGTCTCTTGCCCAGGCCGACCCCGAAGTTGCCGCAGCTCTTGAAAAGGAAACCCTCCGCCAGCACGAGGGGCTGGAGATGATAGCCAGCGAAAACTTTGTCTCCGAGGCTGTACTGGAGGCGGCGGGCTCGATTTTCACCAACAAATATGCCGAGGGGTACCCTGGTCGGCGCTACTACGGCGGGTGCGAGTTCACCGACGTGGTGGAGAACCTGGCGCGGGAGCGGGCGAAGCAGATCTTCGGCGCGGAGCACGCCAATGTGCAGCCACACTCCGGCTCTCAGGCCAACGCCGCGGCCTATGCGGCAGTTTTGCAGACGGGGGACACCATCCTGGGGCTGGACCTTTCTCACGGCGGCCACCTGACGCACGGACACAAGCTGAGTTTCAGCGGCAAGCTCTACCGGCCCACGTTTTATGGCGTGCGCAAAGATACGGAGATGATCGACTACGACGAACTGGAGGCCATCGCCGAGCGCGAGAAGCCGAAGGTGATCATCGGCGGGGGCAGCGCGTATCCGCGGCTGTGGGATTTTGCGCGCATGCGGCAGATCGCCGATAAGGTGGGGGCGACGTACATCTTCGACATGGCGCACATTGCGGGGTTGGTGGCAGGCGGCGTGCATCCCTCGCCGGTGCCGCACGCGCAGATTACGACAACGACGACGCACAAAACGCTGCGCGGGCCGCGCGCGGGACTGATTCTGTGTGGGCAGGAGCTGGCAACGGCAGTGGACAAGGCAGTTTTCCCCGGACAGCAGGGCGGCCCGCTGGTACACATAGTGGCGGCCAAGGCTGTTGCCCTTGGCGAGGCGCTGCGGCCGGAGTTCAAGAACTATGCCATGCAGATTGTGGCCAACGCGAAGGTGCTGGCGGCGACCTTGCAAATGGCGGGCTTCCGCATCGTTTCCGGCGGGACGGACAACCATTTGATGCTGGTAGA
>JBEKFS010000220.1:0-2954 GCA_050013195.1 Occallatibacter sp. | reverse complement strand
GGATTTGCGCATTCCGATGGGGATGATGTTTACGCTGGTGGGGGTGATCCTGACGGCTTTCGGGCTGGCGACCAGGGGCAGCGAGATTTATGCCAAGAGCCTGGGCATCAACGCCAACTTCTGGTGGGGGCTGGTGCTGCTGGCCTTCGGGCTGACGATGCTGCTGCTGGGGCGGCGCGGGCAGAAGCGGCTGGCGAAGCTGCCGCCGGAGGGGCATGAAGAAGGGGAAGCGCGGCGCGGACATTGAAAAGCAGGGAACGGTTCCATTACTGGCTCGCGGTGCTCCGGGTGATGGTATGATGGAGACATCATGATGGTGCGGACGCAAATCACGCTTGAAACGGAGTTGCAGCGATTGGCTCGCCAGCGCGCCAGCCAGATGGGCGTCTCCCTCGCTGAATATGTCCGCCGCGTGCTGGCCCACGATCTTGCTCATCCTGAAACGAAGGCCGATGTGAGCTGCATCTTCGATCTCGGCTCTTCCGGCGGTTCTAACATTGCCAGGAACAAGGACTCGATGATTGCCGAAGCCTTCGAATCCAGGCGCAGCAGAGCCCGGCGTTCGAGCAGTTCTGCCCGGTGAGTCTGTTCGTCGACACATCGATCTGGTTTGCCGCGGCGGATTCCACCGACATGGACAACGCTCGTGCCAAGGCCGTCCTCAAGGCAGGCGAGGCATTGGTCACGACGGATCACGTATTGGTGGAAACATGGACGTTGCTCCACCATCGGCTCAGGCGGAATGTGGCGGAACAGTTTTGGGAAGGCCTGCGAAGCGGGGTAGCCACGATTGAACCCGTCTCTTTGGCTGATCTGGAAGCCGCATGGCAGATTGGACTCGCCTGGCGCGATCAGGGTTTTTCCATCGTCGATCGCACCAGCTTCGCGGTGATGCAGCGTCTAGGCATTGAGCGCGCTGCCTCGCTGGATGACCACTTTGCCGTCTTTCGCTTCGGCCCGAAGCGGCGTCACTCCTTCACCATCGTTCGGTAGATCATCGTTGCCGGGTCGCACGGCCATCCGACGATCTCTTGAGAAGCAATCTAACGGCCGCGATCGGGATGCGCGCGCACCTCAAGCCCGAGAATCTCGACACGCTGAAAGAGATGCTCACATATCACGTGGTCGCCGGTCGCATCACGACCAACGACCTGACGAGGATGATTCGGGATGGCGGCGGCAAGGCCACGCTGACGAGCGTCGAGGTTGGACGCTGGCGGTTTGGATGAAGGACGGAAGCTACTTGCTGACCGATGAAATGGGCGGCATGGCCGCAATCACCATCCCCAACGTGTATCAATCGAGCGGCGTCATCCAGGTGATCGATTCGATTCTGATGCCGTAACTTGCGTTGGAATCAACTTCCTCCTTCAGGCTCATCTTGCGTTGGACAAGAGTGGGACTGGGGAACGAGGGTCTGTTATGCTTTCCTTTCGAGCAAAGTTATCATAGATCGACGGGCACCTTGCAGGCCGTCTGGCCGTTCTGTTGACGGACCAGGCTCATGATAGATGCCGAGCCTGTGCTATTGAAATCAGGGTTTGTTCCGGGAGGGACCAAACTTTGCGAGCCGCTGTGAAGCACTACCTGCCTGCCGTTGCCTGCGCGCTCACGCCGATTTTGTGTTATCTCCTGATACGGCCGTACGCGGAGATGGGCCTCGGCGACGACTGGTCTTATATCAAGTCGGCTCAGGTGCTCGCCCAAACCAGCCACATTGTCTATAACGGGTGGGGCAGCCCGATGCTAGGTTGGCAACTCTACTTGGGCGCATTGTTCATCAAGCTCTTTGGATTCTCCTTCACCGCAGTCCGCTTCAGCACGGTGATCGAGGCCGTGGCGACAGCCTATTTGCTCGAGCGCACCTTCGTCCGGGCCGGCTTTAACTCATGTAACGCGACGCTGGCGACGATGACATTTGTGCTTTCGCCGCTCTACTTTCCCTTTGCCTTTACGTTCATGTCCGATGTCTCCGGTGTCTTGTGCATTCTGGCCTGCCTTTACATGTGTTTGCGCGCGGTGCAGGCCCGGAGCGAGCGGGCCGCCATGCTCTGGATCAGCCTTTCCGCACTGGTGAACGCGGTGGGCGGAACGGCGCGGCAGATTGTGTGGCTTGGCTTGCTGGTCATGGTTCCCTGTACGCTCTGGCTGCTCAGGAAGAGCCGGCGCGCGCTCGTGGCCGGCGGCATCTCCTGGATCATCGGCGTCGCCTTTGTTGCAACTGCGGTACATTGGTTTGCCGGGCAACCGTATACCATTCCTACACCTCTGTTTCCCATCAGGATTGATTGGAGAGCCTTGGAATCTCTCGAAGACATGGGCTTGAGGGGCGTTGGACTGTTAGCGCTTCTGGCGCTGCCAGTGCTGTTGATGTTCAGCGAATCTCTTCGATTATGGAATCGTCGAACAGC
This sequence comes from Occallatibacter sp., assembly GCA_050013195.1. GTDB lineage: Bacteria > Acidobacteriota > Terriglobia > Terriglobales > Acidobacteriaceae > Telmatobacter. The sequence goes on along the minus strand of JBEKFS010000220.1, from coordinate 543 downwards.
CGCTGTCTTCGGAATCGGGTTTCTCTGTTTCGCTGTTTCGGGAATTGCCCTGATCCGCGCCGGGAAGCTGTACTTGTGGCATGCTCCTTTTCTTTTGGACTTTATGACCGATTCCTCATGGAAAAGACTGAGCGTGATCGCGTCCCTGGGAATTCACCTCGACCCTGCGCGTGACGGCCTTGGCGTATTGCTCACAGGAGCGGTTGCGCTTGGCATTCTCTTCCTGGCAGTTTGCGTTTTTGCGGGCACGCGCGGAGGCAAATTCTCCCCGCAGGAAACAGCGGCCATCTCGTGGCAGAAGCTCGGCATCCTGCTTGGACCTTTTAGTGCAGCATACATTGTGATTCTCGCCTTAACTGGCCTCCGAAACGCAAATTTCTTCGACAGGTATCTGCTGCCGCTGCTAGCCATTCTGCTTCTGGTGCTGGCCCGCTACTACCAGGAAAGAGTAAAGGAGAATCTTCCATGGGCGTGCATTCTCCTCGTCGTTCTCTTTGCCGGCTTCAGCCTCGCAGCCACGCACGACGAGTTTGCCTTGTATCG
>JBEKFS010000219.1:0-4809 GCA_050013195.1 Occallatibacter sp. | reverse complement strand
CTTCTCGGTGGTCAAAACAACCGTGAACTCCTTTGAGCCGAAGAGATTGTCATTGCCGGGCTTGGCTTGCAAAGCCTTCATGTCTTCTTGAATATTTTGCGCGCTGAACAGTTGGAAGCCAGCCGGGGCGACAGGTGTTACATTCTGACCGGCCGCGTAAGAGGCAAACAACGTTGCATCGGCGAGGGTGAGTCCTGCGGCGGCAGCGACCGGCGCTTTACGCAGGAAATTGCGGCGACCTGGATTTTTTACTGCGTGGTTGTCCATCTGATTTCTCCCACAACAGTAAATCATTCAACACCGCAATCTGTCAGCTATAGGCGACGGCATGTACTGCCTCCCTACCAGGCCAGCAGTTCATCCTCGGAGGTTGAGGAGAGGAAGGCAACCGGTGCGGCGGCGGGTTCGGGGAAGTCGCCGGCGCACTGAATAGATTCGGGGCCGCTGGACTTGGCCACCAGCAGAGCTTGTTCGGTTTCGCGCAGAACCACAACGGGCGAGCGGCCCATGCTGGAGGCGACGCCGAAGCAGGCTGAAAGGCGGATGGCTTCGCCGTTGACGCGGAAGGGCACAGAGAAGACATCCATGCGCAATCGCTCGGCCATCATGACCGCGTTGACGCTGGAGCAGCCGGGAAGAACAATCAGAAACTCATCCATGCCGGCGCGTCCCAGCAGGTCGTAGCTGCGCAGCAGGCGCGCAGTGCGGGTTGCCACCTGGCAGAGCAGCTCGTCGCAGGTCTCCGAGCCCAGCCGAGAATTCCAGTGGCCGAAGTCGTCAATGTCGAGGAGAATCACGCACAGCGAACTGTTCATGCGCTGCACGCGGTCGGTCTCGCGAAACATCATGGAAAGCATGGTCTCGCGATTGAAGACGCCGGTCAGGCGGTCGGTCTGGGCGTTGAGGGCGGCGGCTTCGCGCAGCATTTCCAGTTCACGCGAGCGGCGATGTTCGCGTAGCACTGCTTGCAACCGGAGCCGCAGGAAGGCAGGCTCGACGGAGCGCGGCACCAAGTCGTCGATGACGCCCTCGGCCAGACGGTCGATCCACTCCTGCGTGACAGTGTCTGAAATCAGGACTATCGGGTAGTGACGGCCCACAGCTTCTGCTCGCGCCGCGGCCAGCAACTGACTCACACTCAGGGCGTGCGCCCTGCCCGGCAAGGTGACATCAGGTAAATTGACGTCGATCAGGACCAGGGTCGGCGCAAGAGCAGCGGTCAACGCGAGCAGAGCCGTTTCTGCGGAGAGATAGATTTCCACGCGCGCTCCATCGACGGCAAGCACCGGTTCAAGTTCAGCGAGTAAAGCAGGATCGGGCGATGCGAGAAGGTAGATGGGCTTGGAGTTGGCGAGCATGTGAACAACCTCGATAGTGTATGCATCGGCGATAGTTAGAAATAATTTAGAGAGCGGCAAAGAATCTTAGGTGTCTTCAATAACTATTAGGCGCAAAGTGGGTGCCAAAAGTCATCGGAATGGAAGATCAGCGGAATATGCAGAGCCAATTATGAGCCGCCTGTAACATTTCACCTTGCTTGCCGCTCCATTCCGCACCGATGCACGGAACGCAATGACAGAGATTGCGAGGGAGTTTACGGGCAAATAGAAACTGCGGTGTGCAGCGCGGGTCCTCTGGCGCTAATCGACGAAATCTACCTGAGGCGCGATGGGGATGATGCCGCGTTCGTGGCCCATCCGAAGCAGCGTACGAATGGCCTCGCGGCCGTCCGCGCCGTAGTCCAGCGTGCGTTCATTCACATACATGCTGACGAAGCGGCTGGCCAGGCTGACATCCAGGTCGCGGGCAAATTGCATGGCGTATTCCACCTCCGAGAGGCAGCATCAGGCCGGTGGTCTCGCGCCACCAGACGCCCAGGTCAAGAATTTTATTTAATCCGCTGGCGGAGTAGGTAAGCTGGCCTTCATGGATGATGAGCCCAGCGTCGTAGCGCCCGGCCTGAATCGCCGGGATGATTTGGTCGAAGGGCACAGTCTCGGTCTGAATAGCGGGATTGAAGATTTTGAGCGCCAGATAAGCAGTAGTCATTGTGCCGGGAACGGCGATCTTGATGCGGCCCAGTTCTCCGGGCTCCAGTGGCTTGCTGGAGACGATCATGGGGCCGTAGTCCTCGCCCACGCTGCCGCCGCATCCCATCAGCGTGTAGTTGTTCTGCAGGTAAGGATAGGCATGGAAGCTGATAGCGGTCACGTCGAAGAAGGCTTCGTCCAGGGCGCGGCGGTTGAGGGTCTCGATGTCGCACAGGGTGTGGGAAAAGCGGTAACCGGGGACGCGAATCTTGTTGGTGGCCAGGCCGTAAAACATGAAGGCGTCATCGGAGTCGGGACTGTGGGCGATGGAGATGTTGATCATCTCAGCCGGGTTAGCATCCTGCATTGTGGAATTACTCATGAGAGATGAACGTCCTTTCGACGTGGCATAGACAGGGGACTGGCCAGAGGCCCTAAACCTCTGTTTCGGTGTCGGTTTCCTCAGCCGGACCGGAGGCGGCCTTGGCGCCTGCTGAAGGCTTGGAGCGGCTTCGCCTGCGCTGGATCCAGATGTGTAGCGCTCCCCCGACGGCGGCAATCAACATCGCCACGAGCGATACGAGAAGTACCAACAGTAACCAGCGCATGGGAATAAACCTGGCTCAGAATAGCAGATGAGCCGGTCTTTGAAACTGTGTGCCGGGCATTGAAGCCAGGAATCACGTCTGGCGGAGGTTCTCCTTCATCCAGTCTAGGTATGGCTGGCTGGCCGCATCGACATCGAGAACCAAAAACTCAGGGACTTCGTAGCTGTGCAGTTCATGCAATCGTGCTTCGAGCGCGTCGAGTTGCTCGGGGCCGGTCTTGATGAGCAGCATCGTCTCCGTCGCGGACTCAACCGCGCCCTGCCAGCGATAGATGGATTGGACGGCCGGAATCAGTGTGGCGCAGGCGGCGAGGTGCTCTTCGACCAACGCCCCTCCCAGGATGGCGGCCTCCTCCGGGTTGGCGACAGTGGTTAGAACTAGACGTGCTGGTGACATGGCTTCGGGCATATGGGCCTTCCCACGCCAGTGTACGAGCATGGAGGGCCTTCACAGCAAAAGATCTCATTGCGGTCTGGGACACGCGCCAAATCCGGTTCATCGCGGCACCTACCCCCACCCCTATCTTGGGCGCAAATTCCTTGTTTTCAATAGGGTACAGTGAGGGTTGCGCTCCAAAATCGTCATTCTAAAGGAGTTATTTGCAGAATCGTGACAACAAAGGAGTTACGGCGCTTTTTCAGGCGTTTGCGAGTCTCTGGAAGCGTACGGGTGCATTTCCTCGCAGATCCTCTACTGGTGATTGTGCGCCAGTGGAGGGAAATTATCGGCAAATCCGTTTCAGAAATCGTCGGTCTACCTGTGCGGGGGTGTCGCAGGCGGCGAGTTGCTCCTCGACCAGCGCGCGGGCGAGGCGGGCGGCTTTATCGGGGTTGGCGGTGGTGGTGAGAAATGTGCGTGCTGGCGGTGTGGGTGAGGGCATAGCTTTCTTCCACAGTCAGTGTACAAGGGTTGTTGGCGGGCGATGTGACAGCCCGGCATGAGATATTCTCGACTAAACTTCGCTTTCGTGTCGACGGAGGGTTTGTTGGCAAGCAATTTTTACTCTTTAATAGTTATTGGAGCCTTACTGTTGCCATTGGTCTGGTCGCTGACGTTCAGATTTCTGGCATTGCGGTCGGAAGAGGTGAAGCGAGCGGCGGTTTGGCTTGTGTATCTGCGGCGGATGCGCGTATTGAACCTGCTCGCTGTGCCCACATGGTGGTCTGTGTCGGATGCACTGATTGAGTCTGGAGCCAAGCTGAACCCGATATTTGATTACCCCCAGTGGGTTCTTCTTCTCTTTCCTCTCAGCGTTGGATTAACGGCGTCGCGATTAATAACGAATTGGACAGACCGAAGAATCGAAGGCCGACGTTGGACGACTATGGAGTTGTTTCGTCTCTCAGTTTGGAATAGCTTATCTTCGACCGTTCCGTTGCTGTTGTTCGCAGTCGGAATTGATGCCTTATGTAACCGAAGCCTCATTGGAGTTCTTTGGATCGGCGGTGCGGGCCTTCTTTACCGTTTCGCGAAGGCAGGACTCCTGTCTGCGGAAGGATTGAAACCTCAGCTTGTCAAGTCGGGCGATCTGTACAAGCGTTCCTTCACATTGGCGAAACAGATGGGCATCCATCTGATTGGCGTCTTTGTATACCCGACTGGGAGAGGGAAATTGATGAATGCCCACGGTGGGGCGGGATTCATCGGAATGACAGATGTTTGTGTCCACTGGCTGCGCGGCGCCCAACTCGATTTCGTAATTGGACATGAGTTGGCGCACGTTCAACAAAAACATGGGGAAATGGAGCGACGAATTGGGGTAGGGTCATATCTTGGTGTTGCAGCCCTGGCCATAGCCGTACCACATTCACCACTTTTCTTTCAGGTTTTCGTCAAGTTTGGCGTAATTCTCATTCCTCTCTTGGTCTACGAATATATTTCACGGAGATTTGAGCTTGCAGCAGATCGGATTGCCGTGGAGCTTACCGGGGAGGGAGAAGCAGCGATCCGGGCATTGACAAACCTGGATTATCGCTCAGGCGCACCGAATGAATGCAATTCTTTTGATGAACTTTTTTTGACTCATCCCGACCTTTCAAGGCGAATCGACGCAATTGCGCGTACTGGGCAGGTTTCCATCGAAAGCGTGATCAGAATCAGGCAAGAACTTAGCGATAGAGCAGAAGACTCCGTCTTGCCGGTTAAGCTTGACTAAGGCAGTATGAAATCAG
>JBEKFS010000218.1:0-3563 GCA_050013195.1 Occallatibacter sp. | reverse complement strand
AGTACTACCGCGGCGAGAAAGAGATAAGGCTTGACCACGCGCAGGGTCTCAAAGCGAAGATAAGCCGGATAAGTTCCAGCCGCCTGCATAGAGGCAATCTGGCCGGACTGCAACTCAATACCCGAAAAGATATAGATTTTCCCGATGAAGACGCCCACTATCGAGCCCAGCGGGTTGAAGGCCTGAGAAAAATTCAGCCGTTGCGCAGAAGTCTCAGGCGAACCCATCTGGGCAATGAAGGGATTGGAGGCCGTTTCCAAAAACGACAGACCACTGGCGATGACGAACAGCGCCATCAGGAAAAACCAGTACTGTCCCACAAGCGCCGCCGGCCAGAAGAGAATAGTGCCAATTCCGTAAAGCAGCAGTCCGATGATGAAGCCGAACTTATAGCCCAGCCTGCGCATAAGCAGCGCGGCGGGCATGGCAAACAAAAAATAGCCTATGTAAAATGCCGACTGCACCAGGCCTGCCTGAAAGCGCGAAATCTCGAAGGACTTCATGAAAAAAAGAGGGCCGTAATCAGGATGAAAAGAATCATCTGCCCGGCGGGGAAGATTCCTTCCTTGTTTGGCGTTTTGGTCTCAATACTCGCATTCGTATCAGGCATAACTGCATTCCTTCGCTATTAAATGAGACGGAAAGCGTTTCTGAGTTCTTACGGCCGAATCTGCCGCCCGACTGTCCCGGTCTTCCGCGCGCTAAATCCTTGAGCGCAAGCGGGTCTCCGCGTCAGCATCCCAGTAGCCGCAGCCCAGCTCGATGAAGACCGAGGTATACGGAATTGTCATGGTCGATTTGACGATCAAGATGGAAAACATCCGGCCGGCACGGTCCAGTTTGGAGAGAATTTCCTCGTGCGGGGTTAGCGTGACGCTGAGCCCTTTCAATGCGCCTTTAAGCCAATCGCGATAGCTGTCGATTCCCGGAGCATCCATCTCATCAACAAGCGTCAACTCCTGATCCACATGGACGATGGGACGAATATGCTTGCAGGCGCGAAGGCGGGCAAGCACTTTCTTGATGGCAACCTGCTGGCTCAACCCGGAGACGATGGTTTCTATTCCCGGGCTGGAATGGGCGGGATAGGCCGAGTCGGCCACGACGATCCAATTGCGATGGCCAAACAAAGGCAGCCGCGTGTCTAGGATTTTTTCCCATGATTCAGACTTCATAGCGTCCTCTCCTGGTCCGTAAACCGGACTGATCTATGTCCGGGTTCGTGCGCCAGCCCGCTGCTTCAGCGTGCCGGAACGTTCAACTCCTCATCCGCGCAGACCGCAACTTTGCCACATTTGCCGGAGGCCATCAAAGCATAAGCGTCCGCGGCCCGATCAAGCGCGAAGCGGTGGGTGATAATCTCGGCCGGATGCAGATTCCAACGCACCAGGCGCTCGACCAGCTCCTCCATCAGCCAGGTGGATGTAACCCAGGAACCGTAGATAGTTTTCTGATCGTGAATCATATCCGGAGAGGGATTGAAATCGACCGTTCCGCCCTCGCCGATGAAAACAATCTTGCCCCACTTGCGGGTGGCGCGAATCGCCACGGCCCGCGCCTCCGCATTGGCGGAGCACTCAATGGCGCGCTCGACGCCATGGCCGCCGGTCAGCCGCTTGATCTGGGCAACATTCTCCGGCCCTGAGACCAGCGTTTCGTCGCACAGGCGCAGCTCACGTGCCAGCCTCAACCGCTCATCGACGACATCGATCCCGATGATCTTCTGCGCGCCAAGCTTGCGGGAGATGGCAGCCGCGGCAAGCCCCACAGGACCCAGGCCGGTAATCAGCACCGCATGATTGCCATCGATTCCGATCTTCTCGATGCCCTCGTACACAGTTCCGAATCCGCAGGCCACCTGCGCGCCGTCAGCATAAGAAAGTTCGTCGGGCAGTGCGATCAGGTCCTTCTCCTCGGCGATCATGTAGTCCGCCATGCCGCCGTCGCGCTGCCAGCCGTAGGCGCGCCGGTACTTCTCGCTGGTACAGGAGATCATGTAGCCGCGCCGGCAGTCGTTGCACACGCCGCAGCCGGAGATGTGATAAACGATGACGCGATCTCTCGCCTTGAATCGCCGGCAACCCGGTCCAGCCTCCACAATCTGCCCGCAGGGCTCGTGACCGGCGATAACTCCCTGATAGCCTTCCGGTCCCTTGCCCAGATGCTCGTGGTAAATGCAGCGTATATCCGAGCCGCAGATGGTGGAGGCTTTCACGCGGATCAGAGCTTCTCCGTGCCCCGGAGTCGGCACGGGAACGGTCCGCATCTCGACGGTGCTGTTGCCCGGAAGAAATGCTGCCTGCATGGTCTTTTCCATCTTCCAAATCTCCCCCTGCTTCAAGACCGCAATCAAATCCGGCTAACGTGTCAGGCCGGAGTAATTTCACCGTTTACGTCCCACAGGTCCTCCCAGCTTTGCCCCTCTTTCCAGAGAAAGACCTGGCCCTTGATGAGGCGGCATTTTCTGTCGAGAGCGGCGATCTGCCGCATCTCCTCATCCGTCAATGGATCGGAAGTCACGCCGAGAAGGTTGTTGAAGATATTCTTTGGGTTGGCGGAAAACGGAATGGGCGTCTGCCCGCGCTGCACCGCCCACTTGATGCAGACCACGGCGGGATGGATGCCATGCCGCTGAGCAATGCGCAGGATTGCGCGATCTTCGGTGGGCGAGGTGTCATCCGGCGTGCGATCCCGCTCCGGGCGATGAGGCGAGCCGAGCGGCGAATAGCCAATGGGCATCATGCCGTTCGAGCGCACAAACTTAAATAACTCTGGCTGCTGAAAATGCGGATGAAGTTCCATCTCATTGGCCGCTGGCTTGATTTTCGCATCGCGGAGCAGCAGCTTGAGCTTGGGAATGGTCATATTCGATGTGCCAATGTGACGAACCAGTCCCCGCTTGTGCAGTTCTTCCATGGCTGCCCAGGTCTTCATGTAATCGGCGTGGATGTAGGGCTTGGCATCCTTGCTGCGCGCGGTCACATCGCAACCCGGCGGATGAAAGTTGGGAAAAGGCCAGTGGACAAGATAGAGGTCGAGATAACTGAGCCGCAGGTCGGAGAGCGACTTCTCGCAGGATGCGATCACATCAGGTGGGGAGTGCTTGTCGTTCCAGAGCTTGGAGGTAATCCATAGCTCTTCCCTCTTGACGCCCGCGGCCATCACCTCAGCCAGCGCGCCGCCGATTTCGGCTTCATTGCCGTAAACGGATGCGCAGTCGAAGTGCCGGTAACCAAAGCGCGCCGCGGCCTTGACGGCCTCGGCAATGCGGTCCGCGGAAACATGGTCGGAGCCAAAGGTGCCCAGGCCTATAGCCGGCATCCGCGCGCCAGTGTAAAGCGTTCTTTGCGGAACCGATGCGGGATCGATTCGATCGGCTGTCATCCCATCCCTTGAAGGCATCTTTCACTCCCGGCCACGTTAAAGCTATATTGCCGCGTGACGCCTGCTGTTTCACGCGCGATGCTGTGGCAACGGATCGACAACCCCATACGGTAAACGGTTTCTCACGTGAAAGGCAAGCCGGCGGATTATGTGTGCACGGGCGGTCGATTACTCGATCA
>JBEKFS010000217.1:0-3115 GCA_050013195.1 Occallatibacter sp. | reverse complement strand
ACGAGGTGCCGCTGCTGATGTCGAGTGTGGCCGTGGTGATGATTACCGGGTCGCTCTCGCTGGACAAGATAGTCGAGGCGCAGAACCATTACACATGGGGCCTGCCGCACTGGTACATCTTTACGCCGTGGGGGTTTGCGGGCTTTTTGCTCTTTGCCATCGCGGCAACGGCAGAGACCAACCGTTCGCCCTTCGACCTGCCGGAAGGCGAGTCAGAGCTGGTGGCAGGCTACTTCACCGAGTACTCGGGCTTCAAATTCGCGCTCTTCTTTCTGGGCGAGTATCTGGCGATGTTTTCCATCTCCGGCTTGGGCACGACGCTGTTTCTGGGCGGGTGGTCGACACCGTTCTCGTTCCTCGGCTGGGTTCCGTCATGGATATGGTTCTTCGGCAAGCTGCTAGTTTCAATGTGCGTCTTCATCTGGATGCGGGGGACGCTGCCGAGGCTTAGGCAGGATCAGTTGATGAACTTTGCCTGGAAGTTTGTGCTGCCGCTGACCATGCTGAATCTGTTTGTTGCCGCGCTGTGGCATTTTCTGGGCGATGGATGGGCGCGCTGGGTGGTCTGTTCGGCGATTCTGGCGGTGGGTTATGTTGGAATGGCATGGGCGGGAATGCGCAGCCAGCACTTCGGGGCGAGGAGTTATCGCTATGCGGAGTGAGGATCGGGGGATTCGAGTTATGGGTATCCCAGGTCTCAGAAGCGAGACCTGGGGCACCCGGGATTTGTGGGTAGGAAGGAACGAGGAGCAACCGCAGGTCCTTCGGCTCGCTGCGCTCGCTCAGGATGACAGTTTTTTGTGGAAGGCCTGCCGATGAGCTTTATTTTTTATGTTCTTGCGGCGATCACGCTGGCCGGTGCCCTGGCTGCGGTGTTGCTGAAGAACACGGTGCATTGCGCGCTGGCGCTCACCGTGGCATTTGCCGGCCTGGCGCTGCTCTATCTGGAGCTGGACGCGCAGTTTGCGGGCTTTGCACAGATTCTGGTGTACATAGGCGCGGTGGCTATCCTGATCGTCTTTGCCATTCTGCTTACAAAAGGATCGGAAACGCCGAAGGACGGGGTGTACAGCAAGAACTGGCTTGCGGGCCTGGTGATTGCGGCAGGCGTCTTTGCGGTGTTGGGCTGGGCGGTGCTCGAGAGCGCGGCTGCTCTGCCGCATGAAACGGGGCCTGCGCCAACGGTAACTGTCTTGCAGATCGGCAATGCGCTGATGGGTCGTTATGTGCTGCCGTTAGAGATTGTGGCGCTGCTGCTGACGGCGGCGCTGATCGGCGCGGTGATTGTTGCCATGCACGAGAAAGAGGGGGCCAAATGACGCCGCTCACTGGCTATCTTCTCGTGGCCGCGCTGCTGTTTTCGATTGGCCTCGCCGGGGCGCTGACGCGGCGCAACGCCATCCTGGTGCTGATCGGCATTGAGCTGATGCTGAATGCGGCCAACCTGAATTTGATTGCCTTCTGGCGTTACGGGCCGCATCCCGAGGCGCTGACGGGCATGATGTTCGCCATCTTCTCGATTGCCGTGGCGGCGGCTGAGGCGGCGGTGGGACTGGGGCTCGTGATTCAGATCCATCGCCACGCGCATACGACGGACCTGGACCGGATGAACAGGATGAGGGGGTGAGCGGATGATGCAAGAAGCAATTTCATTCACTCCGCAACTGGCTGCTTCTCAGCTTGCGAAGATTCTGTGGCTGATACCCACCGTCCCGATTGTGGCCGCTGGAATTGCCGCCTTCTTGAAACAGAGACAGCGTCTTGAGGCCGCTACGCTGGCGATTCTGTCGATGTCGTTTTCGCTGTTGTTGTCGCTGGCGGCCTTTGTCCACGTGGTGGGTTTGTGGTCCAAAGGATTGCCGGCGCGCGAGACCGTCAACTTCACCTGGTTTCAAGTGGGCGCGGCGCAGGTGGACCTGGGCTGGGTTCTCGATCCCCTCTCGGCCGTGATGCTGGTGATGGTCAGCTTTGTCGGCCTGCTCATCTTCATTTACTCCATTGGCTACATGGAGCACGACGAGAACTTCACCCGCTTCTTCTGCTTCATGAGCTTGTTTGCCGGAGCGATGCTGGGCGTGGTCATCGCCAACAGCTTGTTGCTTCTCTTTATGTGCTGGGAGTTAGTTGGACTTACCTCATACTTGTTGATTGGTTTTTGGTATCAGAAGCCCGCAGCCGCTGCTGCCGCAAAGAAGGCCTTTCTAACTACCCGCGTGGGCGATGTCTTCTTTTTGCTCGGAATGGTCTGGCTCTTCGCGCAGACGGGAACCCTGCTCTTTTATAAAGGCGGCGCAGGTTCGCTGGAACCTACGGCTCTGACTGCGCTGCTTGCGCAACATGCGGGCCTGGGACTCTCGGCGGCAGCCGCGATCGGCCTGCTGATCTTTGCCGGAGCGGCGGGCAAGAGCGGCCAGTTTCCGCTGCACGTTTGGCTGCCAGATGCAATGGAAGGCCCTACGCCGGTCTCCGCGCTGATTCACGCGGCTACCATGGTGGCCGCCGGCGTCTATCTGATCGCCAGAGTCTATCCGCTGATGGCGGCGGGCGCGACGGGCGGTGGCGCGACTACAGCGCTGACCGTGATGACCTGGGTGGGCGCGTTTACGGCGGTCTTTGCCGCGCTGATTGCCGTGGCTCAGAATGACATCAAAAGAATCCTGGCTTACTCGACCATCTCGCAACTGGGCTACATGATGGCCGGGTTGGGCATGGGCGGAGTAGCGGTGGGCATGTTCCATCTCATCACGCACGCGTTCTTCAAGGCGCTCTTATTCCTGGGCGCGGGGTCGGTGATCCACGGCTGCCATGAGGAGCAGGACGTGCGCCGCATGGGCGGGTTGCGCGCCGATATGCCGCTGACCTTTGTCACTTATGCGATCGGAATGCTGGCATTGTGCGGATTTCCGCTGCTCTTTTCAGGCTTTTGGAGCAAGGATGGAATTCTGGAGGCGGCGCGACATTGGTCTGTGGCCAAGACTCCGCTTTACATGCTGGTCTTCGGCGCGCTGCTGACCGCGTTTTATATGACCCGGCAGGTGGCGTACGTCTTCTTTGGCGCGCGTAGAGGCAATGAACCGGCGCACGAGAGCCCCAGAGTAATGACCGCGCCGCTCGC
>JBEKFS010000216.1:0-3188 GCA_050013195.1 Occallatibacter sp. | reverse complement strand
TGCTGCACATCGATTTCAGCTTCGTCCTCGATCAGCTTTCGATGGTCATGCTGCTGGTGGTCACCGGCGTCGGCTTCCTGATTCACATTTACTCCGTCGGTTACATGGGCGACGACAAAGGCTATGCGCGGTATTTCAGCTACCTGAATCTCTTTCTGTTTTTCATGACCGTGCTGGTGCTGGCCGGCAACGCGCTGGTGATGTTTATCGGTTGGGAGGGCGTGGGTCTGGCGTCGTACCTGCTGATCGGCTTCTACTTCCAGAAAAAATCCGCTGCGGACGCGGGCAAGAAGGCTTTCATCGTCAACCGCATCGGCGACTTCGGCTTCCTGATCGGAATGTTTCTGCTGGTGACCAACTTCGGCACGCTTACCTTCAGCGAGATTGGCGCGAAACTCAACGCAACTCCTGGGTGGCAGGGCGGTGTGCTCACCATCATTGCGCTCTGCCTGATGCTGGGGGCAGCGGGCAAGAGCGCGCAGCTTCCGCTCTACATCTGGCTGCCCGACGCGATGGAAGGCCCCACGCCGGTCTCCGCGCTGATTCACGCGGCCACCATGGTCACGGCGGGCGTCTACATGGTCGCCCGGACGCATGTTCTCTTCGACCATTCCGTTGTCGCGCTCGGCGTGGTGGCCACGGTGGGCGCGGCCACGGCCATCTTCGCCGCGACGATTGCACTCGTTCAGAACGACATCAAGCGCGTGCTGGCTTACTCCACCATCTCGCAGCTTGGATACATGTTCCTGGGCTGCGGTGTGGCGGCTTATTCCGCGGCCATCTTCCACCTGATGACCCACGCCTTCTTCAAGGCTCTGCTCTTCCTCGCGGCAGGTTCGGTGATTCACGCCATTGGCGGCGAGCAGGACCTGCGCAAGATGGGCGGCCTCAGAAAGAAGCTGCCGGTCACCTTCGCCGTGACTACCGTTGGCGTTCTGGCCATCGCCGGAATTTTCCCCTTCGCTGGATTCTTTTCCAAGGACGCGATTCTATACGCAGCGTATTTGCAGGGAACCAACGGCAAGATTCTCTATTCTGTCGGTCTTTTAACAGCGCTGCTGACTGCTTTCTATATGTTCCGGCTGTGGTATCTGACCTTTATGGGCGAGTCGCGCAGCGAGAATGTCCACGCGCATGAGAGCCCGTGGTCGATGCGCGGACCGCTGGTGATTTTAGCCGCTCTTTCGGTTTGCGGCGGCTGGATCGGCATGGAGCGCTTCGGCAACTTCCTTGCGCCCTCCGTGGGTGCGCTGCCTACCGAGGCTGGCAACTGGCGTCTGGAACTGATTCTGAGTATTGTGGCTGTCCTTGTGGCGCTGGAAGGCTGGCTGATCGCCGACAAATTCTACCGGCGCAAGCCGGGGCGCCCGGCTCAATACGCCGCGGCTTTGCCTGCCGGTTACAAGTTGTTGGTCAACAAATATTTTGTTGACGAGTTTTACGGCGCAGTGGTTGTCAAGCCGCTGCTTGCGATTTCGAAATACTTCCTGGAGTGGATGGTGGACATCGGCATTCTGGGCGGCGCGGCCTGGCTGCTCGGCGGCATTGCACAGCTTAGCGGTGCGATACTGCAACGCTGGCAATCGGGCAACCTGCGCTCCTATGCGGCGTGGCTGGCCGCGGGCGCGGCTGCGGTGCTGCTCTTCCTGCTGGTTCCGTGGGCAACGGTGCTGGCCATTCTTCCGGCAATTCATCTTGGCATGGCGGGGCATTGAGAGAATGAACCAGATAAACCAATCGATTCTCACGTTGATCCTTCTGCTTCCGCTGGCCGGAGCGGTGTTGGTGACGCTCGTCCCCGACCGTTTCAAGTTGCCCAACTGGATTGCGCTGCTCACCACGCTCGCTACCTTCGGCCTCACGCTGCACCTGCCCGCGCACTTTGACAAAACGCAATCCGGCTTTCAGTTTGTGATCGACATCCCATGGATACAGAGTCCCGCCATCCACTACCACGTTGGCGTGGACGGCTTGAGCTTATGGCTGGTTGTACTGGTCGGCCTGCTCGCTCCCATTGGCGTCATTGCCAGTTGGAATGCCATCCGCGAGCGGCGCAAACTTTTCTTCGTGCTCTTTCTCATTCAGCAGACGGCGATGTTCGGCGTCTTTATCTCGCTGGATTTGATGGTCTATTACGGTTTCTGGGAGCTCTCGTTGGTGCCTATGGCGATTCTGATCGCCATGTACGGTCGCAGGGACGGACCCAAAGCCGCGTTGAAGTTTTTCCTCTTCACCTTCATTCCTTCGGCGCCGTTGCTGGTCGCGATTCTCTGGCTCTACTCCGTAACCGGCAGCTTCGACTTCACTACGCTGCAAATTCTGATCGCCCACGGAAACTTCCCTGCAGGAGCGTTGTGCTGGGCGGCTCTGGCGTTTCTCTTCGCCTTTGCCGTCAAGGTACCGGTCTTCCCGCTGCACGGCTGGCTGGCGGACACATTCAGCGAAGCGCCGGTCGCTCTCGCCATGGTCGTGGCCGGCAAGCTCGGCCTCTACTCCATGCTGCGCTTCCACATCGGCCTTTTTCCATTGCAGGCGCGGGCCGTGGCTCCGCTGCTGGTGGGCCTCGCGGTCGTCGGCATTCTCTACGGGGCTTGTCTCGCATTAGTGCAACGCGACTTCTGGCGGCTGATGGCCTTTGCCGCGCTGAGTCATTTAAGCCTGATTACTCTCGGCATTTATGGCCTTACGCTTACCGGCTGGGAAGGCGCGGTTTATCAAATCTTGAATCATGGCGTGGTGGACGGCGCGCTCTTCCTGCTGCTGGGCGTGCTTTACGACCGCTACGCGACGAGCGAGATCAACGCCTACGGCGGACTTGCCGCAAGGCTCCCGCGCACGGCAACATTTTTTGTGATTGCCTCGCTGGCCATGATCGGGCTGCCGATTCTTGGCAGCTTTGTCGGCGAGTTCATGATTCTTCTCGGTACCTTCACCGTCGTGAGCAAGGGCTGGGCCATCGCTGCCACGCTGGGCGTGATTCTGGGCGCGGCTTACATGCTGTGGCTGGTACAGCGGCTCTTCTTCGGCCCGGAGAGCGCGCTGGCCACGTCGAAGCCGCCTGACGATCTACGCATGGGTCAACTGGCAGTGTTATGGCCGCTGACCGCATTGATGCTGGTGATGGGCGTGGCGCCGATGCTGTGGCTGCCAACCATTACAACCGGAGCGCATCCTCCGCAATTAAGGAC
>JBEKFS010000215.1:0-3196 GCA_050013195.1 Occallatibacter sp. | reverse complement strand
GAACTCGGCAATTCTATAACTTCTACTTCAAAGGAAATGGAGGAGGAGTACAACCGCAAGGTGAAAGCGCTTAATCTGGATGCCAAAGCCAGCCTGGATAAGCCGGTTTCTCTCGGCTGCCTCTTCTCCAAACAGGATGCATACGGTTTCGGCATGCTCATGTCGGTCACAATGCACGGGACTACCACCAACATGATTAATGCAAGCGCCTTGGTGCGAGTGAAGAATCGGCTGGTCTTTGCCTATGTATATGTCATCTACAGGGATCAAGAGTCTCTACAATGGGCGCGAAAGGCCGTCGAGGATTGGGCGGACGCTATCTTGATGGCAAATAAAGAATAGTCAGGCTCCGAGTATTTGCACGCAATCACTGCTCGCGCAGACGCAATAGCACTACGCCTTGGCGCGGGAGGACGAAATCCAGAACGGCTTTGCCTCCGTCGAGCGCGACGGTATGGTCTTTTATCGTCTCTTCGAGCGCGCCGGCCTGTTGCAGTTGCCGGGTCTGCTCTGCGCTGGGATGCGTGGGGCTGCCCATCTGCTGCCATGCATGGTAGGCGTTGTTGTGCGTAGCATCCATGCGGAATTCGGCGACTCGGACTGATTTGCCGACGAGTCCGTCCACGCTCAGACGAATCACCGCAGCCGGCGCGGTAACATCAGCATCGTGGTAATTCCAAACGAGCACGTCCACCTCATGGCCGTTGCGTGTGGCCACGGCATTCACGTCGGGAGCGCCGGGGACGCTGTTTGCCAGCACCTGCTCCAACGGTAGTGCTCCGCTGCTTTCAGTCTCTAACCAAACGGCGCTCACCAAATTTCCGCCCGCTCCGCCGCCCAACATTCCCATCATGCGGAAGACGTTGAGCACCGGCTTGTCGATGCCGTTGGTGGCCAGTTCGCGGAATCCGGCGAAAGGCGGCTGGTCTTCGAACTCAAAGGCCCATGTTACCGCGCCCTCCACAGTAACTCCGTACTTGCATGCCAGTTCATAGGTGCGCATGGTAGCCTCAGCCACGCTGACACCATAGAGTGGGCCGTTGCGATAGCCGTTCTGGCTGTCCTGACAGGCGGCACAACCCTCCGGATCGCTTTCGCCGAGGATGATAGGCGTGTGCTTCCACTCCGTGTAGCTGGCGATCACCTTCATACCCTGCTCGACCGCGCGCAACTGGGTTGCGATATTCATTTCAACATGACCATCGACAAACTTTGGATGGCCCTTGGGGTGGTAGCTGATGAAGTCGAGCGGCGCGCCTGTGCCACCGGTAGACGCATTCACGCCGTGGGCGCAGTGCTCCAGAAATTGGCGCAGAAAGTTTTCGGAACGGTCGCTGAAGCCTGTTGCCTCCGGGCCTCCAATGCGGGCATGGGGCAATACGTGGCGGATAGCAGCCGCGGTCAGGTCATAGAGCCGGTCATATTCGGCGGGAGTGCCATGCCAGTAGCTGATGTCTGGTTCATTCCAAACCTCCCAGAGCCACGTATCCGTCTGGCTGCCATAACGGTTCCTAAGGTGTGTCGCGTAGGCAACTATTAGCTTCGACCACTTTGCTTCGTCTTTGGGCGGATAGGTCCAGCCCGTAAAAATATCGTTCTTGGGAAAACTGTGGCGGTAGGGTTCCGGATGGGTGGAGAGCGCCTCGGGCATGAAGCCGATCTCGACGATAGGACGCACATGTGCAGCCGTCAATGCATCGAAGATGCGGTCGGTGATGGTGAAGTCATAGACCGGCGTTCCATTCGGCAATTCGGTGTAAATGTTCGTCGATCCCCACTTCAGCGAGGCCTCGCCATTACCGGTGGTGAGAAGGTTGTGGGGACGAAAGTAGACGGGGACCGGGCTGAGAAAGGCTAGCTCAGAGAGCAGTTTCCGCCCGTTCGGAGCGTAGAGATAGTTTGGTTCGTCCGCACCAAAGTAGTTCCATATAGGGATGTAAGGTCCGGTGGGGCGGCTGGCATGCACCTGAACGGAAATCGGCTGCAGCTGCTGGGAGTAGAGCGGCGCCAGATCAGATAACAAAGCGGGCAGAAGAACGATCCAAGCAAAGGAATAGGAATTCTTCATGCACTCTACAATAAAAGATTTCACTAGTCTCTTCCATCCATCGTAACGAATCGCCTGATTCCCTTATCGGTTTCCCAACGCCGGCCTTACGGTGCGACAATCGTTGCGTCGGATTTATATTTCCGGCAAGGATTTCTTCCCACGGAGATGACCACGATGAAACGCTTATTAGTTTGTACGAGCCTGCTGTTCGCCGCCGCCATGCTATCTGCTCAAACAGCTCCGCCGCCCGGCCCGCCGCCCGGGCCGCCGAAAAGTCCGCCAGCTACCGCAACAGTGACCTTCGGAGGCAAAGCCATCACCATTACCTATAGCTCACCCAGGGTCAGAGGACGCGCAGGGCAGATCTTCGGCAAGGACGGGCTCATCAGCCACGACAAAGGCTATCCAGTTTGGCGCGCCGGCGCCAATGCCGCCACCAAGCTGCATACCGAGACGGACCTCGAGCTTGGGCCTAATCTTGCCGTGGTGCCCAAGGGAGACTACACACTGTTTGTTGATATCTCCAACCCCGACAAATGGGTGCTGATCGTCAACAAGCAAACCGGACAATCGGCCCTGGCATACGACAAGACGCAGGACCTTGTCCGGGTGGAAATGGGCATGGAAAAGCCGCCTGAGATGGTTGAGAACCTGACGTACTCACTCGACAGCATGGGCGCCAAGCGGGGCAGGCTCACCTTGAGTTGGGAAAACCACACCGCTGTCGTTCCCATTCATATACCGTGAGAAGCGGCCGTTGACGGCCGGCAACCAGTAACATAATTTCCGCATTGGTTTCCCCAATCCGGCCATCCGGTGCGACAATCGTTTCGTCGGGGCAATCCATCCAATATCGCTCTGCCCTGAGGAGAAAACCACCATGAAGCGCCTTTTAGTCTGTGCGAGTCTGTTCGTTGCCGTCGCTGCTTTATCTGCCCAGCCAGCCGTGCCGAAGGCCCCGCCGAAGAGCCCGCCGGCCACTGTGACGGCGACCATCGCCGGCAAAGCCATCACCATCAAATACAGCTCGCCGGGAGTCAAGGGCCGCGCCGGCCAGATCTTCACTAAGGATGGCCTCATCAGCCACGATCCCACCTATCCGGTCTGGCGCGCAGGCGCCAATTCCGCCACCACGCTGGAGAACGA
>JBEKFS010000214.1:0-3466 GCA_050013195.1 Occallatibacter sp. | reverse complement strand
AATCAAACCATGGCGTTTCACCGATCCTCCGGAGTTCTGCTGCACGTCACTTCCTTGCCCTCCTATGGAGGCATCGGTGACCTGGGGCCTGCCGCCCATGAGTTTGTCGCCTTTCTTGCCGCTGCCCGGCAGCACGTCTGGCAAGTTCTCCCTCTCGGCCCCACCGGCTACGGCAACTCGCCTTATGCTGCTACCTCGGCCTTTGCGGGAAATCCGCTTCTCAGCAGACAATTTTCTTCTCCGCGGGCCGAGCGACCCTGCCCTGGCCAATCAGTGGAAGCAATTTGAGGAGTTTCGCCACGCAGAGGCAGTCTGGCTCAGCGACTACGCCCTCTACGCAGTGCTGCGCCGCCAATACAATACCGGCGCGTGGACCGAATGGCCTGAGCCGCTGCGCCGCCGCCAACCCGAGGCTCTGGCCCAGGCAGCCGCGCAACATAGCCGCGCCATCGCACAGGAACAGGCCCTCCAGTTTGCCTTTTCTCTCCAGTGGAATCAACTTCGCGAGGCTGCGGCGGAGAAGGGAATCCGCATCCTGGGCGACGTGGCCATCTTCGTCAACATGGATTCAGCCGACGTTTGGGTCCATCCCGAAATCTTCGACCTGGACGAGAATCTCAAGCCCCGCCACGTCGCCGGCGTGCCGCCCGACTACTTTTCTCCTACTGGCCAGCGCTGGGGCAACCCGCTCTATCGCTGGGATGTGCTCGCCGAGCGGGGATTTGACTGGTGGGTGGAGCGCATCCGCCACTCCTGCAAGCTCTATGACATCGTCCGTCTGGATCACTTCCGCGGCTTCGAGGCCTACTGGTCCATTCCCGCATCCGAGGAGACCGCCGTCCATGGCGAATGGGTCAAGGCGCCCGGCCTGGCCCTCTTCCGCGCTCTGGAATCGGCACTGGGACCCCTGCCGCTGATCGCCGAGGACCTCGGCGTCATCACCCCTGAGGTGGACGCGCTCCGCCACGAGCTAGGCCTGCCGGGAATGAAGGTCGTGCAATTCGGCTTCGGAGATAAGGGAGCGCACATCCACCTGCCCCATCGCTACACCCCTGACACCGTGGCCTACACCGGCACCCACGACAACAACACCACGCTGGGCTGGTGGCAGGCAGCAGGCAAAGCGGAGCGCGCCGCCGTCGAGGCCTACGTGGGGCCGATCTCAACCAGTAACGGTAATGCCAGCCCGGTCTGGCCGCTGATTTGGGCCATCGAGGCAAGCGTCGCGCAGATGGCCGTGGTCCCGGCGCAGGACCTGCTCGAGCTGGGCGCCGAGGCCCGCATGAATACTCCCGCCCTGGCTGCCGGCAACTGGAGCTGGCGCGCTCCGGAAACAAGCTGGACCCCGGCGCTGGCCGCGCGCCTCGCCGCCCTCTCCGAAGCCACCGACC
This sequence comes from Occallatibacter sp., assembly GCA_050013195.1. GTDB lineage: Bacteria > Acidobacteriota > Terriglobia > Terriglobales > Acidobacteriaceae > Telmatobacter. The sequence continues at coordinate 2,075 of JBEKFS010000214.1, read as the reverse complement.
GCGACAACGACCCGCTCGGCAAGAAAGATCAATTTGAGGTGCCTTATGGCTCAACCTAACAGCGGCATCGGCAATGTCACGACAAATTCCGGGCTCGTCGAAATGGCAATGGCCTATTCCCGCAGCCGTGTGCTTTGCGCGGCTGCACGTCTCGGTGTTGCCGATGCGCTTGGAGACGAGGTGCGCAGCGTTGTCTTCCTGGCCGAAAAGTGTCAGGCAGATGCAAACGCGTTGTACCGCCTGCTTCGTGCTCTGGCCAGCATCGGCGTCACGGAGGAGACGACACCAGAACACTTCCGCCTGACTCCGTTTGGCAAACCTCTGCGCAGGGATGTGCCTCAGTCTGCCTGGTCAGCCGTCATCTTCTGGGCAGATCTGCTTGCCGACAGTTGGTCTCTGCTTACAGAATGTGTTCGCACCGGTAAGCCTGCCTCTCAGGTTCGCGATCCTCAAATACCTTCCCGTTGGTCGCAGGATCCTGAAGCTGGTTCTATTTTTCGCGCGGTGATGGGTACGGCTCCCGCTGAAGATTACGCTCCCATCGCGAGTGCGTGGGACTTTTCTCGCGCAAAGGTGGTTGCCGATCTTGGCGGCGGTGGTGGCGCACTCATTCTTGCAATATTAGAGCTCAACCCGCATCTGCGAGGCATGCTTGTGGACCTCGAATCCAGCGTGGATGCAGCCAGGTCCCGCTTCGCGGCGGAAGATACATCCTCCCGATGTGAACTGATTGTCGCGGATCTCATGCAATCGGTCCCGGCGGGCGCCGATGTATACATGCTCAAGCATGTACTGCACGGGCGTCAGGATGCGGACGCAATCACGATTCTCAAGAACTGCCGTGCTGTAATTCCCGTGACTCCGAAGCAGGGCAGTTTGCTGATCATTGAATTCATCCTTCCTCCGCTCGTCTCGCATGCGGACCCGCAATTGGAAAACCACCTGATGAGCGACCTCAACATGCTGGCTGTCACCGGCGGCAAAGAGCGCAGCGAGCGCGAATGGAGATCGCTTCTTGAGGCAGCAGGCTTCATCCTGACCGGGGTTTTCCCCGTTGGAGGCGACAATTGCTTGGTTCAGCACGTAGGCATACTTGAAGCAAAACCGGCATAACGTCAATCGAGATAAACGCCGAGCATTCTGTTGTTCCAAATACACGCCATCGGACTTTAGTCATGAAGCGGAGGGAGAAGGGGCCTTCAGGCCCCTGAAAGCCGGCCTACAATCAAAATGGCTTTAGCCACGGGCCTTTCGTTTCTGCTGCCGATATGCGGCTCGCACCCTGAGAAATTGGTCACCGCCCAACCGCATTCTGATCCGGCTCATCAGCTTGGGGAATCTTGTAAACCTCAATCATCCTGTCATAGAGAGCACCGGCTTCTTTCTCTGTTATGCCTCTCGCAAATCGGATCGTTTTACCCTTGGCTCGAAATTGAAGTTTGCTTGTTGCTGGATCGGTGTCCGTCCGGAATGCCCAGATTTCCGTGGGAGGGATGTACCTCAGGTTCTTCACGTCGCATGTGGCAAATCTTCGTGTGTCCCACTCGATGCCGATGACTCGCCGCTCCAGCTTCAATTCGAGGGGATCTATTGTCAGGATTGTCTTGCCTGTCATGCCCCACAGAAGCCAACACACGAAGATGCAGGTCAAAACGGCCGTGATCGCGATACTAGTCCACGCAAGCCTCAAAAATTGCCATCGCGAAGGGTGTTAGGTGGATAAAACCACTCGAACCCGGTCTCTGCGGATAGAAAAATGGCCAGGGGCACGATCCACCAGTCTTGCCGCGCTGGAATGACGACACGGATACCTAGGCCCGTCTTTTCCCACTTGAGTCTACCAGCCAGCTTTTCGAGCATCGCGCATTCCTTCTGGCTACCGATCTAACCCTGACTCTGCCGATCCGCAAAGCGAAGGAAAGGGAAATACAGCCGAACACCGACCGCCCCAAAATCGCCCAATTTTTCGCAAAAAAAGTTATTCGTTGATGCGCAGTCATTTTTGCGCGTTTTCTACACGAATTCAGCCTGCTATTCCCTATTCCCTATTCCCTAGTCCCTAGTCCCTAGTCCCT
>JBEKFS010000213.1:0-3245 GCA_050013195.1 Occallatibacter sp. | reverse complement strand
GAGCAGCGGAATGGTGTAGGCTGTGCGGCGGCCGGTGGCGATGGCCACGGTGATGCCGGCTTCTTGTGTGGCCTTGAGTGCCGACGCCGTGCGCGTGCTGATGACCTGCGCAAAGGTGGGCAGCAGCGTACCGTCCATGTCGATAGCCACCAGTCGAACGGGAGGGTGCATAGCTTTAGTGTAGCTGGTGCGAAGAAGCGGCTGAATCCGGTAATCTTGAAGGCATGGAACGGATTTGCAGCCAGTGCCGGGCGGTGCTCGGCGAAAAGACTGTGGCGGATTGGTGTCCGGCCTGCGGCGGGGCGTTGGTCGAGCGGGCCACTCTTCCCGGTGAGGATCATCCAACGTTGGCCCCACCTCAGGTGGTGGATCATCGCGGCATCGTACTGCCGCGGCGACATGCACTGGGTGGGATTATTACACCGCAGTGAGTGAACGAATCTGAATTCGACGGAATCAGGGATTTGTATCGAGTCCAACCGCTTCGGCAAGCCCGGCCTGACGTTCGTCGAAGGTCCAGAATTTCTCCGCCTTCAACTCCAGGGCGCAAGCAACGTGCAGCGAATCGAGTGTGCGCACGCCAAGAGTGGGGCCGTGGCGTTGAGCGAGGTCGATGTTGATTTCCCATGCTCGATGAGGAAACTCTACTGGAGTCCACAGGCCAGAGAGGTAGTCGCGCTGGAATTCTCCCCATACTTTCTGCGCTTCAACGAGAGTGAGCCGTTTCAGAAAGACTTGTTGATAAATCGCGTTAGCAAATTCCGCGCGATTGAAGGGTGTGATCCAAATGGAAAAGCCTAGAGCCATGCGCTGGTCTACATGTGGAGAGTGCGCGTCCGTGATGTAGCTCGAAACCAGAAAGCTCGAATCGACGTAGGCGTTCAATAGCGGCTATTCTCCCGGTCAGCAATAAGATCGGCAACTGGGGTCAGGACACGGTCTCCAAAGATTGCCCGGCGGCGAGCGGCAAAATCCGGCATTCTTACGGGCTCAATCCTCGGCGACTCGGGCACAATGCGCGCCATAACGCGATTGCGCTTCTTGAGCTCGACAACTTCACCGGCTTCGAGCCACTTGAAGAGTTGCCGGCTGTCACGGAGTTGGCGTACGTTTACACTTGGCATAGATATAATGTGACACATAACGTGACACATTGTCAAGTAATGCTATGGATGTAACGGACCTGATTTTTTGGCACAAGTATTCCTGGATCATGCTAGACTTTACGCCATGAAAACACTCGGCTTAATTGATGTTCTGCAGATTGCGGGATTTGACCCAAATATACATACAAGGTTAGTTCGTCACCAGGATTCACGTTACGACATGGAAGAGTTGCGACAGAGCGAATGGGAAGGTCACAATTTGTTTGAGCTTTACCAGAGCTATCAGAGAAAGCCCGTATTTGGTACAGCGAAGCAAATAATTACGTTCTACGGATTGCCTGGAACAAGAGCAGGATTTTACGGAGTGTACAAGGTTCTCGACCGCCTCCCGGCCAGTGAAGGCCCCGGCATACCCCCTTCTCATAACTTTGGCCAAGGTGCCAATTTCTTTTACAAACTAGAACGCGATCCGCAGTTTGACGATTTTCGCGATCGATTGGTCATTGAATGGGGAAAGTCAGCGCAGTCAGCGCTAAGTTGGTTCCAGGAGCTACGCAACAAAGAAGTGCTTGAAATACTGGCTCCCGGTCGCAAGCTCCCCCCTTTCGTCGACTATCTGGAGTTTAGTCTCACGCAAAATCAACTGAAGGATCTCTTCAAGAACGAAGAAGCTCATCGAGATTGGAAAATTCCGTTAAGCAGTGTTGCCGGTGTTTACTTGATCCTCGCTGAGACTTCCGGGGAGATGTATGTTGGTAGCGCATACGGGGTGAATGGAATATGGGGCCGCTGGAGAGAATATGCACGCACAGGAGATGGTGGCGATGTCCTACTAAGAGATTTGATTAAGAAGGATTCCTCATACCCAGAAAGTTTTCGCTTCTCTGTGTTGCAGATTCTGCCAAAATCAACCACAAAAAATGAAGCATTACGCTGGGAGACTTTATATAAAAAGAAACTCGGTTCGAGGGCTAAAGGCCTTAACCAGAACTGACGCGCTAACCCTTGGATACTCTATTCGTACCTCAGCGCCTCCGCTGGCAAAATGCGCGACGCGGCCGAGGACGGATAGAGTGTGGCCAGCAACGAAACGCCTATCGAAACTATGGAGACGATGAGGCCGTCACGCAGGCGCGAGGCGAAGGGCAGCGTGTCGATGGAATAAACTTCGGCGGATAAGTGGATGAAGTGATAATGTCCGCCGGCCCAGGCGGCGAGATAGCCGAGGGCCAGACCAATGATTGTCCCAATGATGCTGATGAGGAAGCCTTGCAGCAGGAAGATGCGGCGGACCTGCGCAGGCTGCACGCCGAAGCTCATCATGACGGCGATGTCGCGGGTTTTCTCCATCACCATCATGGTGAGGGCGATAAGAATGTTGAGCGCGGCGACGATGACGATGAGCGCGATGATGATGAAGGTAACCACCTGCTCCAGTTTGAGGGCGCGGAAGAGCTCGCGATTCGTCTCCATCCAGTTGGTGGTCATGAAGCCGCGACCGGCCTCGTGCTCAATGGCGCGGCCAATGGCGGGAGCGCGGTCCAGGTCGTCCACCTTGAAACTGATGACGGAGAGCAGGTCGGGCTCGCTGAAGAGGCGCTGGGCTTCAGAGAGGCGCATGAAGGCCATGGCCGAATCGTACTGATAAAAACCTGACTGGAAGATGGCGGCGACGCGGAAGCGTTGGTATTTGGGTGTGAGGCCGAGCGGGGTCAGTTCGCCTTGCGGGCTGGTGACGAGAACGCTGTCGCCCACCTGCGCGCCGATGGTTTCAGCCAGATTTTTGCCCAGCACCAGAGCCGGATAAGGAGCGTTGATCCAGCCTTCGCCGGGAACCTGTTGCGCGACCTTGTTGCGTGCCTCCGGTTCAAGGTCGTTAGCCGAGCCGGATACGATGGTGCCGAGAAGACTGCTCACCGTCCGCTCCTGGTCCGGAATGATGCCCTTGATGAGCGCGAATCCGGCACGGGGGCCGCGCGAGACCAGCACCTGCCCGTAGATTCCCGGCGCGGCTGCGGTGACGTGGGGAACGCGGCGCAGGCGAGCGAGCAGCGGCTGCCAATCGCGAATGCCGTCGGCCTCGACGCGCATCAGGTCCACGTGGGCCGAGACGCCGAGGAGGCGGTCCTGCAGGTCGCG
>JBEKFS010000212.1:0-3649 GCA_050013195.1 Occallatibacter sp. | reverse complement strand
CACCGGTCATCGTCCGTAGAGACGCCCACGGAGTGCCCCACATCGAGGCGGCCAACGAGGACGACCTCATCATGGCTCAGGGCTATGTGACCGCGCAGGACCGGCTGTGGCAGATGGACCTTCTCCGCCGCAACGCCAACGGGGAACTGGCCGAGATTATTGGGTCATCCATGATCAAGCACGACCGCGCGCAGCGTGTGCTGCAATTTCGCAATACGGCCCGGCGCATCTACACCAACCAGTCCCCGGCTGACCGCGCCCGCCTCGACGATTACGCACGCGGCGTGAACCTGTTCATTGTCCAGCATCAGGCTACTCTGCCGCCGGAGTTCCGGCTGCTCGGCTATCGCCCATGGTGCAGATGCTGGACACGCACTGGGAAACAAAGCTCTCGCGCGAAGCAGTTGCGGCCAAGCTGAATAATCCCAAGCTGGAGGCCGATCTCTATCCGGTCGGCTCGTGGCGCGACCATCCGCCCACCGGCGTGCTGGCGAACCCGAGCCAGCCGCAGCCTAAATCAGCTCCGTCCAGCGGCGAGGATGAAGACCGCAGCCAGGCCAGCGCCGCTCCAGACGCCTACGAAGACACTCTCGCCCTGCGCGCCCTCTTCGGCCTTTCTGCCTGCGACGGGTGCGCGTTGGGTTCGAACAATTGGGTCATAGCCGGAAGCCACACGGCCAGCGGCAAGCCGCTGCTCTCCAACGATATGCACCTCGGCCTCACCGAGCCGAACATCTGGTACATGGCCGATTTGAAGGCGCCCGGTTTCCACGCTGCCGGAGTCACACTGCCCGGAATGCCCTACGTCATCGCTGGACACAACGATCACGTCGCCTGGGGATTTACCGCGCTCTACGCCGACGTGCAGGACCTCTACATCGAAAAGCTCGACGGCAAGGGAAAGTTTCAAGACATCGACACTGAATGGAAACCGCTCCAGGTGGATCACGAAGTCATCAAGGTCCGCGGCGGCAAGGATGTGCTGCTCGACGTGCAATTGACCGAGCACGGCCCGCTCCTGAATCCCATCTTCACTCAAGAAACCCGCCCCATCGCCCTTAAGTGGACCCTCTATGATCCAACCCTGAACTCACTTCCGCTCTATCAGCTCAACACCGCATCCAACTGGAAGGAGTTCTCCGCTGCACTCGTCACATGGTCCTGGCCCACGCAAAACGTCGTCTACTCCGACGATCAGGGCCACATCGCTTACCACGCGATAGGTAAGGTGCCGATCAGATGGGGCGGAATGGGGATTTTCAGCCAACCTATCATGCACGACACATTGAATCTCCGCTATGAGTGGGGGAACGGCTTGAAAAATCAGCCTGTCTACATCCCATTCGACGCAATGCCCAATGCCTTTGATCCGCCTTCGGGCTTTCTGGCCACCGCCAACTCCCGCGTAACGAAGGTGAGTGATCCAACTCTACCAAGAGATTACTTCGAGCCGACTTATCCGCTAACGATGGAATGGCCCGATCCCTATCGCATTGAGCGCATCTACAAACTTCTCGACGGCCGCGATCACCTCACACCCGCCGACATGCTCGCCGTCCAGACCGACATCTACAGCGAAGTCGATCAGGAGCTGGCGCATCGCTTTGCCTACGCCATCGAAAATACTCCCGGTGTTGATGACCGCCTTCGCCAGGCCGCTGCCCTGCTACGCGACTGGGATGGCCGCCTGACCACTGACTCAGCCGCCGCCTCCATCGTCACCCAGACTCGCCGCGCACTCTGGCCGCTGATTCTGGAGCCCAAGCTGGGCAAGGAGATGGCCGCGCAGTATCGCTGGGCCGAATCAAACTTTGCCGAGGAAGAGATCATCATGCACGCCTCCGCAGACTGGCTTCCTCCGGCCTACAAAAACTGGGACGAGCTGATCACCGACGCCGTCCGCAAGGGCATGAAAGACGGCAAGGCTCCCTCTGACGTGGCTCGCTGGAGCTACGGAAGCTGGCACGTGATCGATATCGAGCACCCGCTCGCGGTATTTCTGCCGCTCATTGGACGCGTTGCAGGAACCGGCGAGCAGCCCTTGAGCGGCGACACGACCACCGTCAAGCAAGTCGGCCGCGCCTTTGGACCCTCGCAGCGCTTCACCATGGACTGGAGCAACATCGACGGCTGCACGGAGAACATTGTCCTCGGCGAAAGCGGCAACCCCTACTCGCCGTACTTCAGCGATCAGTGGAACGACTGGTACAACGGCACCACCTTCGCGCTGCCCTTTACCCAATCAGCAGTAGCCGCCCAAACGCGCCACACTCTGCGCCTGTTGCCGTAACGCAGTTGCCCAGGTCTCGCTGTTGAGAGCTGGGCAACTGTGCGGGGCAACTCATTTTTTATTCCCCCAGCAAATGCAGCAGGTAATCCTTGCCCAACCTGTTTTAAGGCGATTTTCGAGAGCCTGATTTGATCAATTTCCAAAGCTTGAATCTGCGAATATTCGGCTTTTTGCAGGCATTTTCAGTCATTTTTCAGGCAAAATACCCCCCTTTTCGGGGAAAATCCGCACTTTTCCGTTTAGCCATTTCTTACATTGCGGTATTATGTGTGCGTTTTGGCGCACGTTGAAGATTGTTTCTGAAAGTATGTTTTGTTCAGCAACGACGGGGGGATTCTTCACTTTTGCGGCGTTGTTTCCATTTCCGAAAGCGAATTAATCTGCAAGGTTTTAGGGAGAATTTATACCCCCCGGGGGTAGGGGGGGGTAGGGGGTGGGGTGCCTTTCTGGTAATAATATTGGAGGCATTTTGTTGCCATTTGAGTACACAGGGCCTTTACCTTCGCATTGAGCATTTTCGACATACAAGATGATTATGCGCCAGGGGATGGTAATTATGTGCAACCGAAGAGGAGAAAGATGCATTTGTGCCGGCAACCGTCCCTCTGGCCCCGCCCTCATTTATCATGAGGCCATGTCCGTCGATGTGAAATCGCTTCTGCAAGAAGGCGCGGCCCGTACCGATCAGGCGCTGGAGGAGTTGCTGCCCAGCGTGACCACTGTGCCCGCCTCGATTCACGGCGCCATGCGCCACTCTGTTTTTGCAGGGGGCAAGCGGCTCCGTCCGCTGCTGGCTTACCAGGCCGCTATCACCATTGCCGGGGCGTTGCCTGCGGGAATCGCCCGGCTCGGCGCGGCCCTGGAGATGCTCCACACCTACTCGCTGATTCACGACGACCTGCCCGCCCTCGACAACGACGACCTGCGCCGCGGCAAGCCCACCTGCCACAAGGCCTTTGGCGAAGCTATCGCTATCCTGGCCGGCGACGCGCTGCAAACCCGCGCCTTCGAGGTGCTCTCCGGCCTCGATTCGCCGCCCACGGCGACTGTCCAGATTATCGGCCTCATCGCCCAAGCCGTCGGCACCGTCGAGGGTATGATCGGCGGCCAGGTGCTGGACCTCGAAAGCGAACATCAGAAGCCCACGCCGGAGCTGGTGCTCGCCATTCATCGCGCCAAGACCGGTGCGCTCATCAGGGTCAGCGTGGTGGCCGGTGGCGTCTACGCCGGGGCCGCTCTGGAAGATGTGGCCCGGCTCACGCTCTTCGGCTGCAAGGCCGGCCTGGCCTTCCAGATCGTCGATGACGTTCTCGATATGACCGTGGACTCCGCGCATCTGGGCAAGACCGCCGGCAAGGA
>JBEKFS010000211.1:0-3321 GCA_050013195.1 Occallatibacter sp. | reverse complement strand
CCGCAGACGTTGCGGGCAAACTCGATGCAGGCGGTCTGCATACCCAGGCAAATCCCAAGGAAAGGCACCTGCTTCTCGCGGGCGTAGCGGATGGCGTTCAACATGCCCTCGATGCCGCGCTTGCCGAAGCCGCCGGGAACAAGGATGCCGTCAAATCCATCTAACTGCGATTCATAACTCCTATCTTCGGGTGTTTTCGATTCCAGTCCCTCAGCTTCAATCCATGTAACTTCGAGTTTGAGGTTCTGCGAGACTGCACCGTGGGTCAGAGCCTCCTTGAGCGACTTATAACTATCCTCATACTCCACATACTTGCCCACGATGGCGATGTGAACTTTATCTTTGGGGTTGTAGCAGCGGTGGACCAGCTCCTTCCAACTTGACAGGTCGGCTTCCGGCGCTTCCTTGCGCAGGTATTTGAGGATGAGCGCGTCGACGCCCTCCTGGGCAAAGCAAAGCGGCACCTCGTAGATGGAGGGCACGGTTCTGTCTCCGATCACGGCACCCTCTTCGACGTTGCAGAAGGCGGCAATCTTCTGCTTGATCTCCCGGCTCAGGTTGCGGTCCGAGCGGCACATCAGAATGTCGGCCTGGATGCCGATAGAGAGCAACTCCTTGACGGAGTGCTGCGTGGGTTTGGTCTTCAGCTCCTGGGCCGCGGCGATCCACGGCACCAGCGTGAGATGGACAAAGACCGTGTTTTCGCGGCCCAGCTCCTGGCGCATCTGGCGGATGGCCTCAAGAAACGGCAGTGACTCGATGTCTCCCACCGTGCCGCCGATCTCGACAATAGTCACATCCGCGCCATTTGCACTGACCTTGCGCATGGCGTTTTTTATTTCGTTGGTCACGTGGGGAATCACCTGCACTGTCTTGCCCAGGTAATCACCGCGCCGCTCCTTCAGGATGATCTGCTCGTAGATGCGTCCGGTGGTGAGGTTGTTGTCGCGGGAGAGTGGAGCGTGGGTGAAACGCTCGTAGTGGCCCAGGTCGAGATCGGTTTCTGCGCCGTCGTCGGTGACAAAAACCTCGCCGTGCTGGAAAGGCGACATGGTGCCGGGATCGACATTGAGGTAGGGATCAAACTTCATCAGATTGACGCGCAGGCCGCGACTTTCCAGCAAACAGCCGATGGAGGCCGCCGCCAAGCCTTTACCTAAACTGGACACAACTCCGCCCGTCACAAAGACATACTTTGCAGACATGGGTGCGACCTCTTGTGGGGAATTTTTGGATGGACCGTACGGGGTGGACACTATCGAGTATGACAGAGATGGGGCGCGGAGGAAACAGAAAAAGCAACGGGCGGGGCAACGTGGCGGGCGATGGCCGGGAGTTTGCCTGAATTCAATAATTTAGGGTATAAAACCTGATAAGACGAAAGCAGCCAAAGCCTGGATCTGCAGGCTGTTGCCTAATTAAGGCAACCATCCTGCGATGCAGAATGGAAGGAAGCGAAAATGACGATTTCAGCTACGCAGCTGCGCAAACTGGGGTCGACTGGCCCCGAGGTCTTTCCTATCGCCCTGGGATGCATGGGCATGAGCGGAATGTACGGAGCGACGGACGAGGCGGAGAGCTTGGCGACCATCCACGCGGCCCTCGACGCGGGTGTCAACCTGCTGGATACAGGCGACTTCTACGGCATGGGCCAGAACGAAATGCTGCTTGGCCAGGCGTTACGCTTTGTGCGCGAGAAGGTTGTGCTCTCAGTAAAGTTTGGCGCGCAGAGGGCTCCCAACGGCACCTGGCTGGGCTTTGATGCACGGCCTGCGGCGGTAAAGACTGCGCTGGCCTACTCGTTGAAGCGGCTGGGCGTGGATTATATCGATATCTATCGGCCGTCGCGGCTGGACCCCACAGTGCCTATTGAAGAGACCGTCGGGGCCATCGCGGAGATGGTCAAGGCCGGCTATGTGCGCCACATCGGCCTCTCAGAGGTCGGCCCGGAGACCATCCGCCGAGCGGCGGCAGTGCATCCCATTGCTGACCTGCAGATTGAGTACGCGCTGGTGAGCCGCATGCCGGAGGCGAAGATTTTTCCCGTGCTTGCTGAACTGGGCATCGGCGCAACGACATATGGCGCACTGTCGCGGGGACTGCTTTCGGGCTCGCAGCCGGCTCCGGCAGGCGACTTCCGTGCCCATCTGCCACGCTTCACCGGCGCAAACCTGGAACGCAATCGGAAGCTGGTCGATAAACTCAAAGAAATCGCTGCAGGCAAGGGCGTTACGCATGTGCAGTTGGCCGTGGCCTGGGTGCTGGCCAAGGGCAGCTTTATTGTTCCGGTGGTAGGCGCGCGTACGCGGGCGCAACTGGCCGAAAGCCTGGGAGCGCTCGAGGTGAAGCTCTCTGCCGATGAGCTTGCGGCTCTCGAGGCTGCAGTTCCGGCCGGGGCCGTTGCAGGAACCCGCTACGATATCGCCCAAATGCGTGTGCTGGACAGCGAAAAGTAAGGGGCAGCGTCGCTTATCTGGATTGGATGAAGCAAACAATACGGTTCGCCTCGCAACCTGAGCCACGATCATTCAACACGATAGGGATGGTAGACAACAGCAGTCGGGACGCCGGAATCGACAACGGCGTCCCGGCCTCAGCGTGTTCTGTTGATCGCATGCTGGAGCGAGCCAGCAGGTTTCCTGCACTTCTTATCGTTGACAAACGAAACTACATCGACCCGCGGCTCGCCGGGGGAACAATCCCGTTCATGCGCAGATACACCACCAACTGGCCATAGTGGTCCATCATGTGCGAAATTCCAAAGGTCGTCATGCCGACGCGCGTGCCATGCGCCGTCTGCACAAAGGCGTTCTCCGGGGTCATGGTGTCTACATAGGCGTGGGCCTTGGCCAGGGAATCCTTCAGAGCCTTCAAGATGTCGGCCTTGGTAGTGAGCTTCTCAATTGAATCCGTCATTGCCTTCGCGCCGGCTTCTGTAAAGTCCGGGCCGCCGAAGAAGTAGTAGTTGGACTCGGCCACGTGCTTGATCTGTTGGGCGAAGGTGCGTACGCCTTTGAACTCGCCCAGACTGGCTGGGGGCGCAAAGTTGAATTTGTCTTCCGGCATGGCCTCAGCGGCCGAGACGAACTGCTGCTCCATGATGCTGAGCACTTTGCCGTAGGTCTGTGCCGGCGGAATTGGTGTACCTACAGCAGGTGTGGCGGGCGCAGCGGGCTTGGCGGGTGCGGCCGCCTGGGCAAGAACGAGCGAGGGTGTTGCGGACAGCAGGCAACAACCGAGAATACAACCTGCAATGCGGGGAAGTTTGTACATGAAATCTCCTCCTGCGGCCTTTGCCGCGTGAAAAAACTTTACCAGATC
>JBEKFS010000210.1:0-3325 GCA_050013195.1 Occallatibacter sp. | reverse complement strand
CGGGAGGCGCCTGTGCAGAAGCGCGCAAAAGCCTGTGCCACGCGGTGGGTTAAGGGCTTCAATTCGGCCCTGTTTCCGGACTATTTTTCGCTCTTTTTACGCTCTGGCTTTCACAGCAGCCCAGGTAGGCTCAGCACGCAGAAGGCCGCCTGCAGCAGCAAAATTGCCCCGGCTGCGCCCAGTGCCAGACGGCCCCGCGGCCCTTCATAGGCGTCGGCAAAGACACCGCCTATGAACGTGAGCAGAAACGGCAGCGCCCACAGCCAGGGAGCGCCGGGAGCGCCTGTCATGACGAGCACCATTAAAATCAGGGCGCAAAGCAGTGGAGTTGTATTGCCGAAGTAGCGCGACTTGCGCAGCCCCAGAAACAACGCCAGGGCAGCGCCAGCAGCCACCGTGATTCCTGCGTTCGCCAGCGTGGAGAAGAATCGCCGCGCTGGGTCCAGCGAAACCCACAGGAGCCCGGCAGCAGAGCGGAAGAGGTAGCTGAAGGCATCCGGAGAGAAGCCGTAGCAGGCAAAGACGAAGACCATCGCCCCGGCCATGGCGATGAGCACCACCGGCAGCATTTCGCTCCTGAGGCCTTCGGCTACCCATAACATGGCCACCAGGCCCAGCAACGCCACCAACGGTAGCGCGGCGATGTGCGAGGCCGCCGCCAGGCCGAAGGCCGCCATCAGCAACAGGATGCGCGGACGCCATTTGCGTCGCGGCCCCTGCATGGCATGGGCTACGCCGATGCAGGTGTACACGCCGCCATAGACCCCCAGCGCAGCGAGCACCTCTGGATTGGGCGTAACGCAGGCCCTCAGCACAGCGGGAGAAAAACAGTAGAGCCCGAGCGCCGTGTAGCCGCCCAGGTTGCCATAGAGCCGCCGCGTCACCCACCACAGGCCCGCGCCCAGCAGGCACCCGGCCGCAAGAAATGGCAGGCGGAGCAGCAGCAAAGTGTACCTGAGCTGGTGGCGCAGTTCCCAGGTGGAAAGTACGCCCCCGGTTTGCACCACCTTATCCTCTGCCTTGCGAAAGTGGTCCAGCCCCCGCTCGGCCATCAGGTTCAGCGTCAGCGGCAGCCCAGCGAGTCGGTAGGCCAGAATTCCGTCGTGAATGTTGCCGCAACTTGTAAAGTAGCCAGCCAGTTGCGACGGCCGCTCCCACATCTCGCGACCGCAGCGCGCATATTGGTAATCGCGATCGGTAATCGTTTGGTGGATGGTGAGCCACAGCCCTTGCGCCAAAAACAATAGCAGCAGACCCGCGGCAATACGCTGCGGCAGATTGAATTGGAAGCGGCGAATTCGAGCTAAGCGGCGGGTCATCGTGCTCCGTGCAACCTATCTAGTCTAAACGGTGGCTCACGGAGTTGGCGGTTTCTCACAACTGGAAGGCCACTTAAGTGCTATCCTCCTCTGCAAGGGCTTACGCATGAGCAGTTTCTTCACCATCGGCCACTCCAACCACGACTTCCCAGTCTGGCTTGCCCTTTTGCGCCAACACGGCGTTGAAGTGGTTGTCGATACGCGCAGCTCGCCCTACTCGAAGTATGTCCCGCAGTTCGACAAAGAGCTCATGCAGCGTTCCCTTGAAGAAGCGGGGATCCGCTATCTCTTTCTAGGCGCGGAGTTGGGTGGACGCCCAGCGAATCCGGCCTACTACGACGCCAAAGGCCGCGTTCTTTACAGCCGGCTCTGCGACGATGCCGTCTTTCAGGCAGCCATCGCGCGTCTTGAATCCGGCATGGAGCGCTTCCGCGTGGCCCTGGTTTGCGGCGAGGAAGACCCCGCCCACTGCCATCGCCGCCTGCTCATCGGCCGTGTGCTCACTGAACGCGGTCACACCATGCAACACATTCGCGGCGACGGCCGTCTGGAATCCGACGAGACGGTGGCAGCTGAAGCCGGCAAGCCGCTGGTTGGCGTTCAACCCGCACTCTTCGCGGAACTCGACGAGGACCAATGGAGATCTACAGCATCGGTTTTACCCAAAAAAGCGCCAGAGAGTTTTTCGACACACTGAAGGCTCACGGCATCAAACGTCTGCTTGATGTGCGTCTGAATAACACCTCTCAGCTTGCCGCATTCGCAAAGCAGGCTGATTTAGCTTACTTTCTAAAAGAGATTTGCGGCGCAGCTTATGAGCATGAGCCTTCGTTAGCACCCACGCAGGATATTCTCGATGAGTTTAAGAAGCGCAAAGGAACTTGGGAGACATACTCCGAAGCCTATTTCTCACTTATCCGTTCCAGAAAAGTTGAGACAATGCTTTCCAAGAACAGCTTTCGAAAGAAAACAGTCCTGTTATGCAGCGAAGCCACCGCGGAGCATTGTCACCGGCGTCTGGCCCTTGAATATTTGCAACAACATTGGAAAGGCATAACGATTCACCACCTTTGATTGTCAGTTTGGAGGTTATTTCAACACGATGGACCTCGACCGGATTGTCTGCCTGGCCAACTCATACAAGCACGACCATCGCTGTGTCGCGGGAATCAGCCTGATTACAAAAAAGTGGGTCAGGCTTGTGGGAGAGACGGTTCCGGGCTGCCTTACACTGGAGGAAATCTGCTATCCCGATGGACGAGAGGTTGCACTGCTTGATGTCTTCGAGGCGGAACTCGGCGAGAAATGTGGCTCGAATAGTCATCCGGAAGATATGTTTGTGACAGGCAAGCCCTGGCAGCTTCTTCGCCGCTTCGACGAGCCTTCAGACGCCCAATTTATTACAGGCTTTGTGAATGAAGAACCTGTTGTCCTGCAAGGATACTGCGACAGAATCCCGGCGAGCAGGTTCGTAAAGATTCCGGCGCAGTGTTCACTCGGGCTAGTCCATCCGGAAGACCTTTGGTGGTGGATTCGTGAAGAACACGGCAAGCGCAGGAATCGCGCTGTCTTCCGTCTAGGAAAAGTTGGTCGCATCCGCTATGACTTGGCCGTCACTGATCCAAAATGGCTTGATCTGCTCAACCTTTTGCCCGCCGGTATTCACCCTCACGCACTCCTCACGGGGGGCAAACCTTTTAATACACTTTTAATTGTTAGCCTGAGCGAGCCCTTCATGGGCTTTCACTACAAACTGGTGGCTGGTGTGGTCAATTTAATCTCCTGAGCGCCGTGCCAAGCATCGCTTTTGATGACTCGGATTGCAACCGGCCTACTGCTCTCTTCGCGCTGCCATCCATTCCTTCCCCATTGAGGGCATTCCGCCGATGATAGGCTTTCTTCATGACGGAATGCCACGAAACTGAAAGGCTCATCCTGCGGCAGTGGCGCGAGTCGGATCGCCAGCCATTTCGTGAACTGAATGCGGACTCCCGCGTGATGGAATT
>JBEKFS010000209.1:0-3473 GCA_050013195.1 Occallatibacter sp. | reverse complement strand
CGCGGTGACGCCGGTGTTGGTGTCGCGCAAAATCCAGCGGCGGTTTTCGATGGCCCTCATGCGCAGCATGTTCAGGTGCTGCCAGGGGGCGCTGGTGTCGCCGTACCAGCCGTCGTCGCTGATGTTCACCAGCACCTCGGCGCCCAACTCCGGAAACTCCCGCACCTCGTCGGCAAAAACCGCCTCATAGCAGATGAAGACGCCGTAGCGGTGCGCGCGGCCGTCCTGGGTGGAAAGGCGAAAGACCTTGCGCTCGTCTCCGCGCGTAAAATCGGAAACCTTCCCCGTAAGCTTGCGGGCGAAAGCAAACAGGCGCTTGAAGGGAACATACTCGCCGTATGGGACGAGGTGAATCTTGTCGTAGCGCCCTACGCGGGCGCCATCCGCGCCCACGACCAGCGCGGAGTTGAAATAACGCCAGCCGCCGTCCTCCGCCGAGAAATCTGTCCCAATGTTGCCCACCACCAGCGGCGCCTGCTCCTGCCGGGCAATGGCCACGAGTGCTTGCTGAAACTTCGGGTCTCCTTCCTCAAATGGGGCTGGCGACTCCGGCCACACCACCAAGTCAGGATGCGTCGGATAGGGTGGGCAGACAATCTCGCCATTCGACGCGCCGGTCTGGGGGATTCCGGCGATGTAGGTTTTGCACTGCTCGCCGGCCAGCTTGGCGAATTCGGCAATATGCTGGTCCCACTCGCCGGGGCCCAGCCAGCGGTTGTCGCCAGCCACGTCCAAATTGGGCTGGATCAGCACGGCGCTGGCGGTAGGCGCGGGCCTGGGCGGCTCCATGGTCACGCCAGCCGCACCCACCATCAGCAGGACGGCCCCGGCGATGCCCGACGGCAGCCTCCCGGAACAGCGGTCCAAGAGGAGCCCCCCGGCGATCAGCGCATTGACGAAAACCAGCACAAAGCTGATGCCGTAGACCCCGGTCCAGGGCGCGAGCTGATTGACCAGACCGTTGTCCACCTGCGAGTAGCCCAACTGATCCCAGGGAACGCTGGTGATGCGCGATGCGGCCAGCTCCAACCCGGCCCACAGGATGGGCGCCGCAGCCAGCGCCAGCCGCGTGCTTCCGGTTGCCTTCCGCACCAGCATGACGCCAAGGCCGAAGAGCCCGAAGTAGAGCCCCAGCACCAAGCTGTATCCCACCAGCAACAGCGTCGGCGCAAATGGCGGCATGTCGCCGTACCGGAGCATGACATCGCGCACCCAGTAACAGTTTCCCGCGTACCACAGGAAGCCGCAAAAGTAGGCCAGAAGAAAGGCTCGCCGCAGGGGGCGCGGCTGCTCCGTCGCGGGCTTTGACAGGATGGCCCACAACAGCGGGACCAGGCCGAACCATGCAAAGACGGTGCGCCAGACGGGAAGCGGTCCGGCCAGCGGAAACGGCAACTCGAGCAAGCCAGCGGAGATGCCAGCCGCGGCCCATAACTTCCAGGCCCCTGACTTCCAGAAGGTACGTTGCATACAGGGCCGAGTTTATCGCATCCGGCGCCTGGGCGCAGAGATCACCACACAGCGAAAGCCCACGAGGGTCAATTACCGAATGCTGGGCGCTTTTCATTGGGAAGAAACACAAGGCCGAGTCGCCCATGCTGACAGTAAATTCGGAGATACAATTCCCCAAAGCATTTGTGGCGTTTTTTGCCTCAGCCTTTTCGCGCTCGCTGCAAAACCCAGAACAGGTTACAATCGACCCTATGTTACTTGCCGTTTTTGCAATGCGGGTACTGACGTGGATGTTTTTTGTCGGCTTAGTCGGTTCGGCCGTGGTCGTCCTCATCAGCTTCTGGGAAGATGGAAAAGAACTGTTTGGCAAGGATTAAAAGGACTTATCCTCGCTGTCGCCGGCGAAGCTCCCAATTTTGTATTGACTCCGTAACAATTCGGACATAAACTCACCGAAGGGCCGGCGATGATATCGCTCTCTCGAGTCTGAAACGCCGGCCATTGCGTCGGCACCTTCACGATGGCATCTTCCCGAACGACCGTCGCCCCACCCTCCAACCGCGTCCGGCTCATCGTGGCATCCTCCGTGATGCTCACGTTCATCTCCTTTTGGCGCGCGGCGGCCATTGTCCTTTGCGATCTTGGCTCATCCGCCTTTTATGCCGGCGGCATCGCTGAAGAAGCGGTGGGCGCAGCCGCGCCATGGTTCATCCTCGGCATCATGCTGTTCAGTTTTGCGGTTCGCGCGGTCTATGTCGAGAGCTGTTCGATGTTTACCCGCGGCGGCGTTTACCGCGTGGTGAAGGAGGCCCTGGGCGGCACCTTTGCCAAGATCAGCGTATCCGCCCTCATGTTCGACTACATTCTTACCGGACCGATCTCCGGTGTGTCCGCCGGACAATATATTACAGGACTGATGAATGAAATGATGGTGGTCGCCAATAATAGCCACTGGCTTCCTCCAGCTCTGATGACCGCGCAGAACAGCCCCTTCCAGTTTGATATGAATCACACCGCGGCGGTCTTCGCGGCTGCGGTGACCATCTATTACTGGTGGCAGAACATCAAGGGCATCGAGGAGTCCAGCGGCAAGGCACTGCGGGTCATGCAGATTACCACGGTGATGGTGATCATCCTCTTGCTGTGGGGAGTTTTCTCGGTGATGGTGCGCGGTGTCCATCTGCCGCCGCCGCCCACGCCATCGCATCTCAAGTTCAGCACCGATGCGCTGGGCTTCCTCAAGGGAACTCGGCTGGTGCCGATGCTTGGTCTGTTCGGGATTCTCATGGCCTTCGGCCACTCTGTCCTGGCCATGAGCGGCGAAGAAAGCCTGGCCCAGGTGAATCGCGAGATTGAGCACCCAAAGCTCAAGAACCTCAAGCGAGCGGCAATCGTAATTGCCATCTATAGCCTGATCTTTACCGGGGGCGCCACACTGCTGGCCTCCATGCTCATCCCCACATGGCAACGCACCCACATCTACCAGGACAACCTGATCGCCGGCCTGGCCATGTATATGGTCGGTCCCATGTTCTGGCGCATTGCCTTCCGCATCTTCGTGGTGCTGGTCGGATTCCTGATCCTCTCCGGGGCCATCAACACCTCCATGATCGGCTCGACGGGCGTGCTGATGCGCGTGGCCGAAGACGGTGTACTCACCGACTGGTTCCGCAAGCCACACCCCAAGTTCGGCACCAGCCATCGCATTGTCAATCTGGTCTTCATTCTCCAGATGATCACCATCGTCGCCAGCAGGGGCGACGTGATCACCCTGGGTGAGGCATACGCCTTCGGCGTCATCTGGTCGTTCACATTCAACAGCCTGGCCATGCTAGTCCTGCGCTGGAAGTACCACGGCGAGCGTGGCTGGAAGGTTCCTCCCAATCTGCGCATCGGAAACTTCGAGATTCCCATCGGTCTGCTCTCGGTGTTTCTGGTGTTGCTCTCGACCGCCGTCGTCAACCTGTTCACCAAGTCCGTAGCCACGGTGAGCGGCTGTGTATTTGCCGCGGCCTTCTTTA
>JBEKFS010000208.1:0-3603 GCA_050013195.1 Occallatibacter sp. | reverse complement strand
AATTCGAGATCGGAGATCGACATGCTTGGCTCTTTACCTGACTTTGGATTGAAGTGTGGGACTGCGTTCTATCAACTGACTTTAGAATATCACTGGACTACTTTCGGCGACTGGTACTTCTAGATTTGGATTTTCAGGCCCAGGGGATTCGCTTTCTTAGAAGGCTTCGATTTGCCGGAACTGTTGAGGGCAACCGCCTGACGAACGAGCGCCTTGAAGGCGGACTCGTCAACTACTTCTCCTTCGCGGATGTCGATTGCGCGGCGTACGTTTCCGTCGAGGCTGGAGTTGAAGAGACGGGTTGGATCCTTGAGAGACGCGCCCTTGGCAAAGGTAAGCTTGACAACATTCTTGTAGGATTCGCCGGTGCAGATGATGCCGTCGTGCGACCAAACCGGAGTGCCCATCCACTTCAACTCCTCGACGACGTTAGGGTCTGCTTCTGTGATGAGCTTGCGCATTCTGCCGAGGGTTTCCCCGCGCCAGTCCCCGAGTTTAGCGATTATCTTCGAGATGATCTCCGATGCCGACTTGCCCTGGCTGGTGCTCGACTTTTTCATGTTCCTGTCCAAGCTGGAATCTCCTTTTAGGATTCGAATTGACTGGAGCGAATTTCATAAATAGCTGACCCGTCTTTTTTGCAATCCCTCAGGGGTTAAAACCCCTTGATTGTTGTTCTTTTTCGGCACGACTGAAGTCGTGCCCTGATACAAAGCGAGTTTATGAAACACTCTCCAGGTTCTATTGGACCTGAATGGAATTGCATGACCGGAACTGCTGTGCGGTCCGGTTTCTTATGAGATTTGTTAAGCCACTGATCGGATGCAGATAAAGTTCTAAGAAGTTGCAGAGGTTGTAGCAACCCACTGGCGTAACAACTTTTTCCCCGCCCAAGCGATAACGATAAGTGACAGCAGGACACAGAGCCAGGCGAAGAGGTCGCCGTGGGCGGTGTAGAAGGTTACGTCGCTGCGGAAGCCGAACTGGGCAGGCAGTGCGTCGGTCTGATGGCGGGGGATGGACTGGCGGACTCGGCCGTAGGGGTCGATGACAGCAGTAATGCCG
Source organism: Occallatibacter sp. (assembly GCA_050013195.1). GTDB lineage: Bacteria > Acidobacteriota > Terriglobia > Terriglobales > Acidobacteriaceae > Telmatobacter. The sequence goes on along the minus strand of JBEKFS010000208.1, from coordinate 2,538 downwards.
TTGTTGGTGTCGCGCAGAAGCCAGCGGCGGTTTTCGATGGCCCTCATGCGCGCCATGTTCAGGTGCTGCCAGGGAGCGCTGGTGTCGCCGTACCAACCGTCGTCGCTTATGTTGACAAGCACCTCAGCGCCCAGTTGCGCGAAGTGGCGCACCTCGTCGGCAAAGACCGACTCATAGCAGATGAAGACGCCGTAGCGGTGGCGCTCTCCGTTGCTGCTGGGCAGAATGAAGACCTTGCGATCCGTGCCGCGGGAGAAGTTGGAGACCTGGCCGGTGAGCTTGTGGGCGAAGAAGAGCAGATTTTTGAAGGGGATGTACTCTCCAAAGGGGACCAAGTGGATTTTGTCGTAGCGGCCTACGCGCGCGCCAGTGGCGGAGACGACCAGCGCGGAGTTGTAGGTGCGCCAGGCGTGATCCTCCGCCGAATAATCCATGCCGATGTTGCCCACTACCAGCGGAGCCTGCACCTCATGGGCGATGGACCCCAGCGCCTGCTGATAACGGGCATCGCCCTCGATGAAGGGCGCGGGAGACTCCGGCCAGACCACCAGGTCGGGATGCGTGGGGTAAGGCGGGCAGATGATTTCGCCACTGGGCGCGCCGGTTTGGGGGATTCCGGCGATGTAGCTCTTACACTGCTCGCCGGCCAGGCGCTTGAACTCGGCGATGTGCTGATCCCACTCGCCGGGGCGCGACCAAAGGTTTTCGGCGGCAACGTCGAGATTGGGCTGGATGAGGACGGCGGTGGCCGTGGGGGTGGGATGGGGAGGCGCGATCGAAACCCCGGCCGCACCTGTCATCATCAGCAGCACTCCAGTCGCACGTAAAATTATCCGGTCCCTGTGCCCGATATGCGGGCGAGACTCCAGCATCAGCCCGCCTGTCAGGAGCGCATTGACGCCTACCAGCACAAAACTGATGCCATAGACGCCGGTCCAGGGAGCTAGCAGGTTCACCAGGGCGTTGTCCACCTGCGAGTAGCCGAGCTGGTCCCAGGGAACGGAGGTGATGCGCGAGGCGGCCAGCTCCAGCGCGGCCCAGAGAAACGGCGCAAAGGCCAGCGACAGGCGCGTGCTGCCTGTGGCCCGGCGCACCAGCACCACGCCCAGGCCGAAGAGGCCGAAGTAGGTTCCCAGCACGAGGCTGTAGCCAATGAGCAGTAAGGTCGGGGCCATCAGCGGCATATCGCCGTAGCGGAGCATGGTGTCGCGGACCCAGTAGCAGTTGCCGATGTACCAGAGGACGCCGCAGAGATAGCCGAGCAGGAATCCACGGCGAAGAGGGCGAGGCTCGGCGACGCAGGCTGGCGACAGGAGCGCCCACAAGAGCGGAACCAGACCAAACCAGGCAAAGACCGACCGCCAGACGGGCAACGGCCCAGCCAGCGGAAAGGGCAACTCCAGCAGGGCGGCGGAGAGAGCGGCCGCAGCCCACAACTTCCAGGGTCTTAACTTATTGAACTCGCTCTGCATACTGGCCCCAAGTTTATCGCATCGGACGCATGGGAGACCAACTAGGCCCAGGCACAGAACCGGCGCATCCAATTGACCAATACAAAGTTTCAGATGTTTTGAGCAAAACAAAGGCATGCCCGGGGATAGCTCACACGAGGAGGCTACGCCGCGAGAAGATGCAGCAATGTACGGCAGCGCTCGCTGAAGCTCGGCACTTCAGAACACTCGAAATAGACCTGGCGGTTGAGCGCCATAAGCAACTGCACCGCCTCCAACTGCTCATTCCTGACGGAGAAGGTGTGGTCCGTGTGCACGAACTCGCCGGTAAGGTATTCTATGGCGTGGGCGAGGAGTTTCAACGCGCGCCCTGCCTGCGGAGTGATGCGGCGGTTGGTGCGTTCGTGGGCGATGGGTACCGCAGATGCGGAGGCCGGGATCGAGAAACCGGTAATCGTGGTGGCTGCCATGGTTTTATCCTCACTCTGTTCTTCGGCGGGTCACGCTGATTTTTCAGATGACGAACGTACCGTTTCCCAAGATCGAACAATTCATGATCGCTTGCCTAGTTTGGAATTGAAGTGACGAAGGTCACCTAACCCCTTGTTACCTGTCACAACTTTACCCCTAAGTTGAAGAAAAGAGTATGAATGATTGAAGAAAAGAGCATGAAAGATTGAAGAAAAGAGTATGAATGAAGCTGCATAATCGCGGTGCGCACCAGCCATCCTGCACTGGCGATGGTCAGCGCACCCTTTGAGAGGCAGTGGACAAGGGATAATTTGTTCAAGCGTCTCATAACACCGGGTAATTATCTGCAAAAGGCCTTTTGTGGAGCGTGGCGGGGCCAATTTGCCTCATCTTGCCCCTGCGGCTGGTTTCTGCACTCCTAGCCGGGTTCTGGCCTGCCTTGACGGAACGAGTCTGAAAACCTAATCTCAAACCAGCATCCCGTAGCTGCTAAGCAGTTTTTCGGCTTCGGAGAGCGGGTGCAATTCTCTGGATTGGGCGGCGATGATCCCCTACCACTGGCAATATCTTTCGCTTTTTCTGCAAATCCTTGCAGCGTTTGGAATTGGCGCGGTGA
>JBEKFS010000207.1:0-3624 GCA_050013195.1 Occallatibacter sp. | reverse complement strand
CTGATGTGTTGCCTTTGGTTGGAGGTGCCGCTACTTCTTTTTTGCGGTCTTCTTTGCGGCCTTCTTCGCGGGCTTCTTCGCTGCTTTCTTAGTTGCCATTTTCCTATTCTCCCTTTCGATGAATTTCATCGACCTGCAAATATTTTTTGCAGTTGATGAATGTATAGAATCTAAAAGCGCACATGTCAAGAAAAAAACGACATAACGGTGGAAAAATAGGCAACAATTTTTTTAGCGCAAATAAGAAAAAATTCGCCTGGGATCAGAAAATGTGACTCGAACGGAGCAAAGCGAGGGCCAAACCGGCGATGAAATCGTGACCGACATGCGCGAAGATGCCCGCGCGGAGGCTGCTACGACAGAGAGCGAGCAGGCTGAGGAGCACGCCGAAGACGGAGAGCAAGACCACACGCTGCGCGCGCCTTGATACCCATGCGCCGCTCCGAAGACCGCGGCGGAAGCGAGCGCGGGTCAAACGACAAAGGCTCCCTGAGACCCGCGAGAGGGCGAGGAAGTACAGATGGTGGGTCAGTTGTGGCAGCCCACGGCGCGTTCCTTAATCCATTGCGCGAGCGTTCCGGCATCGCGACGCTGAAGCAGGTCGTCGAGAATCAGCTGATGGTCTTTGGGGTTGGTCTTTAGCAAGAGCTCGTAGATTTTCAGGGCGCCCTCGACGCCGGCCTGGTATTGCGCAAGATCGTCATTTTGTTTGTCGGGATTCTGGAGTGCGAAGGCGGTCTGCGCCATTACCATTGCGGTGAACAGGGTTTGGCTGTCTTTCTTGTTGCCCTTAGGCAATTCGATGATGTTGCAGAGGCTCACATGCACATCAGGAATTTCAATGGTCCACCCCACAACCCAACTGATCTCCGACTTGAGAGCGGGGTTCAGGGGATCGGCCATGAAGTGCTGAATGTAATCGAGCGCCTGTTTGCGCTCCTCAGGGGTGGATGGGCCACGGCCAGCGGCGATGACGGAAGCGGGTGCGACTAGGAGTGCGCAGCCCAGGAGGGCGGCGGAAAGATTGCGCAAAAACATGGCAGGATTCCTCGCCAGCAATGTTAGCACTCGATTGCATGGAGGACAAGGGCGGGTGGCGGGTTTCGTTGCAGTGCTGAAACGAGGCTTCCGTTTCAATAAGCAGACAATTTTAACTGGCCTCTTCAGCCGCAAACCGTGGCGTCTGCCGGAAAATTATTTTTGAAATTGTTAGGCCAGGGGGCTGCCCAAAGGTGTGGTGGATTGTGTATGATTCCTGCACTGCGACCCCTTTCGCAGTTTTCAGAGTTCTGGAATTCCCTGGCCTTTACCGGAGCGCGACCCGGTAAGGGATCGTGTTTTTGGACTCAAAAATGGAAACTGCTTCCGGCCGCAGCCATGAAATTCCCCGAGGAGGACACAAACATGGCTACTGCGACGGCAGTGCATCCGGGCCAGCTCAGCGATAAGGTGAGCTTTCGCCCGCGCTACGGCAACTACATTGGCGGAAGGTGGGAAAAGCCCGCATCCGGCCAGTACTTTGAGAACATCACCCCCATCACCGGGAATCCCTTCTGCGAGATTCCGCGCTCCAACGCGAAGGACATCGAGCTTGCGCTGGATGCGGCTCATGGGGCGCGCGAGGCGTGGGGACACAGCAGCCCGACACAGCGGGCGATCATAATGAACCAGATTGCGCAGCGCATGGAAGACAACCTTGACCTGCTGGCGCTGGCCGAGACCTGGGACAACGGCAAGCCGATTCGCGAGACGACGGCGGCTGACATTCCGCTGGCCATTGACCACTGGCGCTACTTTGCGGGATGCATTCGCGCGCAGGAGGGGGCGTTGTCGGAGATCGACCACGACACGGTGGCTTACCACTTCAAAGAGCCGCTGGGTGTGGTGGGTCAGATCATTCCGTGGAACTTTCCGATTTTGATGGCGACATGGAAGCTGGCTCCGGCGCTGGCCGCGGGCAACTGCGTGGTGCTGAAGCCGGCAGAGCAGACTCCGGCGAGCATTCTGGTGTGGGCTGAGCTGGTGGGCGACCTGCTGCCGCCGGGGGTGCTGAATATTGTGAACGGCTTTGGCCTGGAGGCGGGCAAGCCGCTGGCATCGAGCCCGCGCGTGGCAAAGATTGCTTTTACCGGAGAGACGACCACTGGCCGGCTGATTATGCAATACGCCAGCCAGAATTTGATTCCGGTGACGCTGGAGCTGGGCGGCAAATCGCCGAATATCTTTTTCGCCGACGTGCTGCAGGAGGACGACGACTTCTTCGACAAGGCGATTGAGGGCTTTGTGATGTTTGCGCTGAACCAGGGAGAAGTGTGCACCTGTCCGAGCAGGGCGCTGATTCAGGAGAGCATCTACGACAGATTTATGGAGCGGGCGCTGAAGCGAGTGAAGGCTATCAAGCAGGCCAGTCCTCTAGAGATGGAGACGATGATCGGCGCGCAGGCCTCCAGCGAGCAGATGGAAAAGATTCTCAGTTACATCGATATCGGCCACAAGGAAGGCGCGGAGTTGCTGTGCGGCGGGAAGCGTGCTCACCTGGGCGGGGAACTGGAGGGCGGCTACTACGTGCAGCCGACTGTTTTTAAAGGCAACAACCGGATGAGGATTTTCCAGGAGGAGATCTTTGGGCCGGTGGTTTCCGTAACGACGTTCAAGACGGAGGCCGACGCGCTGGAGATTGCCAACGACACGCTCTATGGGCTGGGCGCAGGGTTGTGGACCCGCGACATCAATCGTTGCCATCGCCTGGGGCGCGGCATCCAGGCAGGGCGCGTGTGGATCAACTGCTACCACGCCTATCCGGCTCACGCGGCCTTCGGCGGCTACAAGCAGTCGGGGATCGGACGCGAAACACACAGCATGATGCTGGACCATTATCAGCAGACCAAGAATTTGCTGGTGAGTTACAGCCCGAAGAAACTGGGCTTCTTCTAGCCACCTGCGGTGGGGCAGACGCCGCTTGCGCGGCAATGGGCTCGTGGGATTCCAGTAAAGGCGGTGCGGCGATGGCGGAGTTACCTGAACAGGTGGTGGCGACCGATGCGGCCATCGACCTGATACGAATGCTGCGCGGCAAGCACGGGCCGCTGATGTTTCACCAGTCGGGGGGCTGCTGTGACGGCAGCTCCCCGATGTGCTACCCGCGCGGCGAGTTTCTGGTTGGGGACTCGGATGTGCAGTTGGGCGAGGTGGACGGCGAACCGTTCTACATGAGCAGGAGCCAGTTTGAGTATTGGAAGCATACGCAATTGACGCTGGACGTGGTGGCTGGACACGGAGGCATGTTCTCGCTGGACAATGCCGAGGGAGTGCGCTTTTTGATTCGATCGCGGATCTTTGATGATGCGGAGATTGGAAAGCTGCGCGCAGCGGGGCGGATCTAGTACCACGACCGTGTGGATTTGTAATTGTGCCTGGATATGTGCGGGCGAGGACGCCCGCACGACAGCCGGCCGGGAGGCTGATTACATGACAGCGTCGGCTCCTCCGACCTGAGTAGACTGTTGCTGTAAAACGACCAGGAGCTCGGGAGGAAAGGAGCCGAGCATGATGATTATAGGTTGTGATTTTCATCCGCGCTTTCAGCAAATCGCCTTTGTCGACCAGGAGACGGGTGAGTGTGGT
>JBEKFS010000206.1:0-3662 GCA_050013195.1 Occallatibacter sp. | reverse complement strand
TCATTCTTCAGCGCGTCGAGCGATGCGGGAATCGACTTCTGCATATTCTCCACGAGGGTTTCTACCTTGGAGTAAGCCCCCGAGCGCTGCACCTCCATCGCGCGAGCTTGCTCATCAAGGGCTTTGAGTGCGGCGTCCAGCGGGTCGATCATCTTTTTGATGGCCAGTTCCCTGGCCTCCAGCGTCAGCTCAGCCTCACGCGTTTGCCCGCCAAGTTGCTGCTTGGCAAGCGCCAGAAAAGACTCCGTGTTGGCGCGAAGAGCATCGGCGGCGGCTCCCTTGAAGGCTGCGTCGAGACCAGCCTTCAATTGGGCATACTTTTCTTCTTCGTTTTTCAGCAAGTACTGTACGCTCGAAGAGCCTTGCCGGAATCCCAACCACAGCCCCAGGAGGAAGACAGCAACAGTGATCAGCACAAAAACAACAGCTGAATTTCCCACGGTAAAATCCTCTTCGCCTAATGTACGCCTCTTGCCTGTGGTTTTCCCGTCGAATTCCGCAAGTTTTTTCTTCCCTGATCCATGATTCCTGCCCTCTGCTCCCAGCCCTGCTCTCAGCGCAACCGCATCTTTCTTCTCTTCGCTTACAGATAATTACCCTCCTTTGGCGCACAATCGTTTTAGAGGTGGAAAATGCTCAACCGGAAGCGGGAAGGCCGTATGTACTCAAACGCTAACAGAGCGCCGCATTTCTTAGTTACCAGAATGACACTCCACCCCCACCCCCCCTATACCCCTGGGGGGTATCATAATATTCTTCAAAACCTTGCAGATTAATTCTTCCGTGGAGAAGAAAAATTCCGCAAAAGTGAAGAATCCCCGCGTCCTTGCTGAACAAAACACACCTCCGGAAGTAATCTTCACGGGCGCGAAGACTCGCGCAGTATTCCACAGGGGAAGAAATTGCCTGCCGGAAAAGAGCGGTCCCTCCAAAAAGGGCCTTTTTTGCCTAAGCGGAGAGTGGCCGATAATTTGCAGGATTCTAGCTCTGAAAATGGGTCAATTCGGCCCGGCAAATCGCCTCAAAGCAGGGTAGGACGATGAGAGTCTGCTCCATTTGCTTAAAAAATAGGATGCGTTTGCCTTGGCCCTGCTACCTCGCGCTTTACACTCCCTCCATCCGCCCGGTAGACTTGAAGTTCGGGGCCATGCGCATTATTTTTCAGGCGTAATGGTTGTGTTCCCCTGCCTTGACCCGGTAGGCTGAACAGGCGGCGCTTGTGCAGGCAAGCCCCGGAGAGATTCCCAAGATCTGATAATCACGAGGAGAAACACGCATGGCCGTTGAAGAGAAAGTCAAACAAATCATCGTCGAACAGTTGCAGGTGGATGAGGCCGAAGTCACCCCCGGCGCCAGCTTTCAGGAAGACCTGGGCGCAGATTCGCTGGACGTAGTCGAGCTGGTAATGCAGTTCGAAGAGGCCTTCGACATCGAAATTCCCGACGAGGCTGCCGAAAAGATCAAGACCGTCAAGGACGCGATCGAATATATCGAGAAGAACTCGAAAGGCGGCAAATAGCCAGTGACCCGCCGAGTCGTAATCACCGGCCTGGGGCTGGTCTGCGGCCTGGGCAACACCACGCCCGAGGTTTGGCGGCAGTTGATGGCCGGCGCCAGCGGCATGGGGCCCATTCAGGGCTTCGATACCACTGGCTTCACCACCACCTTTGCCGCCGAGGTCAAGAACTTTGACCCGCTCAATTTCGTGGACAAAAAAGAAGCGCGCAAGATGGGGCGCTTCATCCACTTTGCCTTCGCCGCCACACAGGAAGCTATCGCCCAGTCGGGTCTGCAGATCACACCGGAGATCGCCGACCGGGTTGGCGTCTTCATCGGCTCCGGCATCGGCGGCTTCGAAATTATCGAGCGCGAGCACACCAACCTGATGCAGGGCGGGCCGCGCAAGATTTCACCGTTCTTCATTCCCGCGGCCATCGTGAACATGGCGGCCGGCCAGATAAGCATCCGCTATGGCGCGCAGGGGCCGATTTCAGCCACTGCCACTGCCTGCGCCACCTCAGCCAACGCCATCGGCGACTCGGTGCGCATGATTTTGCACGGCGACGCCGATGTGATGATTGCCGGCGGCGCGGAGGCTGCGGTCACGCCGCTCTCGGTGGGCGGATTCGCCGCCATGCGCGCGCTCTCCCAGCGCAACGACGAACCTACCCGCGCCAGCCGCCCCTTTGACAAGGACCGCGACGGCTTTGTCATCGGCGAGGGCTCCGGCATCGTCATTCTTGAGGAGCTGGAGTTTGCCAAAAAGCGCGGCGCAAAGATTCTGGCCGAGGTTATCGGCTACGGCATGAGCGCCGACGCCCATCACATCACCAGCATCGCCCCCGAGGGCCAGGGCGCGCAGCGCAGCATGAGAGCAGCACTCAAGGACGCCGGCATCCGGCCGGAAGAAGTGGGCTATATCAACGCCCACGCCACCGCGACCCCCGCAGGCGACGGCAATGAATCGCAGGCCATCGAGGCGGTCTTTGGCGAGCACGCACTGAGCCACAAGCTCAAGGTCTCGGGCACCAAGTCCATGCATGGCCATTTGCTGGGTGGCGCCGGCGGCCTGGAAGCAGGCATCACCGTGCTGGCGCTTCAGCACCAGATGCTGCCGCCCACCATCAACCTGGAAAACGTCGACCCCGAGTGCCGCTTGGACTATGTGCCCAATAAGGCCATCGCCCATAGCTTTGATATCGCCCTGTCGAATTCCTTTGGCTTCGGCGGCATCAACGCATCGCTCATTTTGCGCCGCTGGACGGAGTAAGGCAGAATTTAGCAATCAGTTTTTTACCTGTAAAAACAAACGGCTCGAATCCGGATAGGATTCGCGCCGTTTGCTGTTTCACTTCATCAGCCTCTGAATGCCGCCCAGCACACGCTAATAAGCAAGAAAATGGCCCACCACCCAAATACTGCGAAGTAGCCAGAGTTGCGCTTGACACCCGCCACAATCGCCGTCCCAATCCCCAGCAGCACCATCATCCAGATGGTGGTTGCGTCCAGCCAGCATGCCAATGTGTAAAGCGCGCTGTTGGTCTCAAGAGGATTCAAAAAGGCGCCTATATTGGTGGGAGCGAAGTTCTTGATATTGAATGTGTCCGGCTCGCCTCCCGCGAAGATGACTATAACTCCCAGCAAGGCTTTGATGATCGACGGCAGACTCGCATACATCCATACTGCAAAGATCTTGCCGTAGGTAGCCTTGCCACCGAAGACAAAGTTGATGGTGCCCCACAGCCCGAGCGACATAAGTGCCACTCCCGCCAGGACGAAGGCCGGCTGCGCGATGAAAACACCCTCGGTTATGTACACGGATATCGTCATTTGCTTTTCGCGCTGATCCGCAGGCACTTGTGCCAGCCGTTCTTCTGTCTTCGGATCTAGCTTGATCTGGTTGTCCACGACTTTCCGCATGCCGATATTGATGTAGACGGCCGCAAACAACATATAGCTAACCAATGCCGTGATAGCAAAAGGCAGCCACCAGCTCCGGTTGCCGCGCTTGATGTCCTCAAAGGTCTTCGTCGGCGCTGCAAAGGTATTCGCAACACGCTGCCACTGGGAAAGGCCGGTTGCCTGGGCTCCGGACTCAACTGCTGTCTCGCTCATATTCCCCCTCGCTCAGCCACATTTGGCTATGGCCGCGATTGTAACCT
>JBEKFS010000205.1:0-3885 GCA_050013195.1 Occallatibacter sp. | reverse complement strand
GTCACCCGCGGCAAAGGCGTGGCCGTCCATGCGCGTGGTTGTCCCAATGTGCAGAACCTGCTCTACGAGAGCGACCGCCGCATCAATGTTGAATGGTCCCGCGTAGGCGGCGAGGCCACCGGCCGGCCGCAACGCTACCCCGTCAAAATCACCGTCTCCTGCGACGATCGCATGGGCATGTTGAAGGAATTGATCGCCGTCCTCTCCGACGACAACTCCAACATCAGCGGCGTCGATATTCGTAAGGACGAGAACGGCGAATCCGTCGTCGATTTGATTGCCGAAGCCGAAGACATGGGCCACCTCAACCGCATGGTCCTCGGCCTGCGCCGCGTTCCCGGCGTCCGCGCCGTGCAGAGAACGCAAAAGCTGTAAGCCGTGGCCGGTAAGAGGAGAATCAAAAGCTTGCAATCAGTTCAAAACGTTGCGCCGTGGGTTCAACAATGCGCATGCGGCCGTGACCGGAATTGATCTGCTCATGGAGGCGCAGTACTCCGGCAGCTTCCAGCTTAAGCACATCGCGGCGCACGCTCTTTGGGTCGCGATTTAACTCCGCTGCCAGCGCGGAGATGGAGAGTGCCTTACGACGTGCCGTTTCGCAGAGGCGGATTCGCTCTGCTGTTAATACCTCCAGCATGGCCAGAGGATTGTCGAACGTAATGGTCATCTCGGGGCGCACCGGTTCGCGACGGGCAAGTTTTACGGACCGTACCAGGGCGCGTTTCTTGTAGCCTTCGAATCCATCCGAACGAACCGTGATCTTCATCGTTTCTCCTCCCGCAAACCCTCAACTTCTGTTAGAAATCGATTTAGCAAACGATCATACCCGGCATACTGAAACGGCTCCATCTTTCCCATAAAATGACGATGGTGATGGTCGTGCTGGTTGTCGTATCCGAGCACCCGCCCATGATCCACAATGCACAGATGGTGGCAAATAAACGCCAGATTGTAGCGGACCACCTCGCCACTTTCGCTCTGCCAGACCTCTTCCCTGATCACTCCCCATCCTTGGGCGCAGCGAACCTCCGTCGTTTCATCCACAACCTTGCGAGCACGCACGGGCCGAACCATTTGTGTTCTCAGTGTACTACAGATAGGGCTCTCGAAGCCCCTACTGGAGTCGAATATTTACCCATCGCCTCGTGAAGTAGCAGCACGCCGCGATTCCGCGCGATTGCTTCCTTTCCTGTCCGATCTCCGAATAGGCCTGAATTGATCAGACTTCGACTCATTGCGGTGGAATGCTGAGATATGCGCCCATGGCTCGCCATGCAGCGGCAGGCCAATACGCCGCCGCTGTTCGCAGTCATGATGAAGCTTGTCTGTACCCGGGCCGCATGAGGAATGAGGTCGTTTCGATGGCAACAGCAACGAAAAAACCCTTTGATTCCGTTCATTTTCTTCAGACTGAAGGACCTGGACGAAGCATCCTTCGTCTCTCGGCAAAGCAGGCTTTCTTTTCCCAGGGAGACCCGGCAGATTCTGTGTTTTATCTCCAGAGTGGCCGGGCAAAGCTCACCGTAGTCTCCAAGAGGGGCAAAGAGGCCACGGTAACGATGCTTGCCGCTGGAGACTTTTTTGGCGAAGAGTCGATGGCGGCCGTGGGAGAACTGCGAACGTCCTCGGCTATGGCCGTATCCGTCTGTGTCGCGTTCAAGATCGATTCAGCCCGGATGCTGCGCGTCTTGCATGAGGAACACGCGTTCTCCGACTTTTTCATGCGGTTTATCCTCACGCGAGGCATACGAACTCAGGCGGACCTTGTCGATCAGCTCTTCAACTCCAGCGAAAGACGCCTGGCGCGGACACTCTTGTTGATGGCGGAATTTGGCGGAGCAGGCGAGCCGGAGCCACTTCTTCCACCGGTAACCCAGGAGACTCTTGCCGAAATGATCGGCACCACCCGCTCCCGCGTCAGCTTCTTCATGAATCGCTTCAGAAAGCTCGGCTACCTGGAATACAACGGACGCATTCGGGTTCACACGTCGCTGCTCAACATGGTTCTGCACGACGAACTGCCGGAAGAGAACACATCCAGGCCCAGGCTGCTCGATCCCCCGCCTGGCCCCGCGCGAACCGCCAGACGGGCAAAGCTGATATGAGCTAAGGAATCAAACATCTCGCCCGTGGAACCGGATGTCCATTCGCATCATTAACTAAGTTAGGAGTACAAATGTCATTTGGTATTTACGCTGCAGGATTCGCGATTATGATCGGCGGGCTGGCTTACGCCGCGTACCTGGTGCATATACCGGCACATTGGATTGTGGTGGGCGCGGTAATACTGATAGGCGTAGGGATTCTGTCAGGCGTAAAGGCCACGCGCCAGAGAGACTCCGCCAGCTAAGCCTGTTACCGCAACAGTACCTGCTTGGCAATGGTCGCTAGTTGCATATTCGATGTGCCTTCGTAAATGGCGCCCACTTTGGCGTCGCGGTAATACTTCTCCGCCGGATAATCGCGCACAAATCCGTTAGCGCCGAATACCTCCACGCACTGGCTGGCCACGCGTTCGGCCATCCGCGAGGCAAACAGCTTGGTCATCGCCGCCTCGCGCAGATACGGCTTGCCCGCGTCCTTCAGCCGAGCCGCGTTGTAGACCATCAGTTTGGCGGCTTCAATCTCCGTAGCCATCCCGGCCAACGCAAACTGCACCGCCTGAAACTCCGCAATCGGCTTGCCGAACTGGCGCCGTTCCTTGGCGTAGCGAGCCGCGTGGCCCCACGCGCCCTCAGCCAACCCCAGCATCTGCGCGCCGATTCCGATCCGCCCCTCGTTCAGCGTTTCGATGGCAATCTTGTAGCCCTTGCCCGGCTTGCCCAGCAGGTTGGTCTCCGGCACATGGCAGCCATCCAGAATCAGCTCACAAGTGCTGCTGGCGCGGATCCCCAGTTTGTCTTCCTTGCGGCCCACGGTGAATCCCGGCGCGCCCTTCTCTACCAGAAAGGCGGTGATGCCGCGATAGCCCGCCGCCGGGTCGAGCGTGGCGAAGACGATGAATAACCCCGCCTCGCGTGCGCTGCTGATCCACAGCTTGCGCCCATCGAGTCGGTAGCCACCGTCAACCTCCACTGCGCGGGTTTGCAGCGCAAAAGCATCCGAGCCCGAGCCCGCCTCGCTCAGCGCATAAGCGCCCACCGTATCCGCCGCCAGCCGCGGCAACCAGTGCCGGTGTTGCTCCTCCGTACCCCAGCGTCGCAATGCGTTAATCACAAGTGTGTTGTGTACGTCCACCAGAACCGCCACGCCGGGGTCTACGGTGGAAAGCGCCTCAATGGCCAGCACCGAGTCGAAAAAGCTGCCGCCGGCGCCACCCAACTCCTCGGGAATCTCGATGCCCATCAGCCCCAGCTCAAAGATCCGCCCCACCAGGTCTGGAGCCATCTGCTGTTCTTCGTCCATGGAACGCACAAAGGGCGCAATTTTTTCCTCGGCAAACTGCCGGACAGTGGAATAAAAGAGGTCCTCTTCTTCGGAAAGCTGTGTCAATGCGGGGGAATGTGCTGGGTGGGCCAAGATTTACCGCCTCCGGCATGAAGTGTATCAAAACAGACGGTCTGGCGCGTTCCCCGAAGCTATCTCATAAACAGGTTTTGAAAGGGCATGGCTTTACTGCTTGCGGAAATATTCACTTAGAGTCGCGATAAGCGTCAGGGCACGGCTTTACAACCTGCTGAAATATTCACTTGGAGTTCCGAGAAGCGTCAGGGCACGGCTTTACAACCTGCTGAAATATTCACTTGGAGTTCCGAGAAGCGTCAGAGCACGGCTTTACAACCTGCTGAAATATTCACTTGGAGTTCCGAGAAGCGTCAGAGCACGGCTTTACAACCTGCTGAAATATTCACTTGGAGTTCCGAGAAGCGTCAGGGCACGGCTTTA
>JBEKFS010000204.1:0-4263 GCA_050013195.1 Occallatibacter sp. | reverse complement strand
AACGGAACCTCCCCGCGAATCCGTCATCGCTACACGCAGGCCACCGCCAGCCAAATCCTTCCTCACGTTTCCTCCGTCGTTGCGCATGAACTCTGGTACGGCGTGGCAAAAAGCGAACGCGTTGCTCAAAATGCAAACCGGCTGGTTGCGTTTTTGAGTAACGCCGTTGATGTGCTCGACTATACCGAGCGGGACGCGCAGGCCGCCGGAGAGATTCGCGCCGAACTGGAAAGCAAAGGCCAGCGCATTGGCGAGTATGACACGCTGATCGCCGGACAGGCATTTGCACGGAATTTGATTCTGGCACGACTTCAGTCGTGCCGAAAAGGCCCTAAATACAAGGGGTTTTAACCCCTGACAGACTGTAAATGAGACATGCGGCCATTTATGAAACACGCTCTAGGAGAGGAATACAATCTGGTTATAAGTGTGGACGAATCGAAGTTTCCCTATGGCTATGTGCCGGAGCACCTGAAGGAAAGGGTCAACGACTGGCGCAGTCTAACGGTCGGTGAGCGGATAGAACTAACGCATGAGTTGAGCGTGGCGGCGTGGGCGAAGATCGGCGTTGTTCACGATCCAAGCAAGCCGATGGATAAGACGATCCGGAAGTTCCGCCGCAAGAAGAATGGAGAATTGGAAGCCTGTTGACCGATGCTGACGCTCGATGGTGGACTCCCAGGTCCCAGAATCGGGACCTGGGGCACTCAGAATGATACTCACGTGGGAGCGATCTGTTGTGTACAATTTGAAGTTGGTGGAAGTGTGCGATTGGTTTGACGGACCTGAAGAACCACTACAAATGCCAATAACCCTAACGATATAAGTGCGACACCGAGGGCTACCCACTTGGTCACCTGAAATGTGGGCTCCCCATTCTTGACCTCCTCCCAAACTGATCTGAGCAGTTGCTGAGAGGCTTTTGTAACTCTGGTCGTTAGTTCGTCGATCTGCTCAAAAGGAGCATTTGCAATCCCTTTTCCGAATAAATCCTCGATTTCATCCATTAAAAGTATTACCGGCATATGAGTTTGCTTCTTCGGGTTAAGTCGGAGCCTAATCCGAACGGATACCCTGTTGATCTCCAGAAAATCCTCAGTTAATTTTATCCCTATTGGCGAATTGGATATTGGTGGACCGCCTGCATTCCGGTGGGCCGCATGAATAGCTAAGGCGCGGGCTATCAAAGACGCTATATCGTCGCGTAGAGCCTCTAGCCAGTTCAGACGAAACTCACTGACTTTTTGCTCCTTTGACAGGATGATTCCTACAAATGAAACTGATGCTCCAACCAACGCTAATGCAATTGTAACTAGAAGAGTCGTCATTGTATTTCCTCAGGCTACATAATGCCGGGAACTGCGGGTCTCGGTTTTGAGACCCGCGGTTCCCGCAGGCCCATTCTATTGCAACAGCGTCGGCTCGTCGTGGTTGCCGTTCAGCTCATCGGGCGGGATGATTACGGCGGCGGCTACCTTGTCGTCGGCCTCGAGGTTTAGCAGGCGTACGCCTTGCGTGGCGCGGCCGGCAGAACGGATGGTATTGGTGTCAATCCGGATAATCTTGCCGAACTGGCTGATGACCATCAACTCCGAGGTGTCGTCCACCAGTTGAATGCTGCTGACACGGCCGACGCGCGGGGTGACGGCTACGTTCTTGACACCCTTGCCGCCGCGCGACTGCAAGCGGTATTGCTCCACGTTGGTGCGCTTGCCGAAGCCGTTCTCGGTGACGGAGAGAATCAGGTACTCGCCCGGCTTATGCTTCTTGGGCGTGACTGCGACACCGACGACATAATCGCCTTTACGCAACTCGACGCCGCGCACGCCGTAGGCCGGGCGGCCCATGGAGCGGACATCGTTTTCGTCGAAGCGAATGGCCATGCCGAGATGTGTGGCAAGGAAGATGATCTGATTGCCGTCGGTGATGCGCGCCTTGACCAGTTCGTCGCCGTCATCGATGCCGATGGCGATAATGCCGCGAGACATCACATTGCAGAAGTCCTTGAGCGGGGTCTTTTTGACGGTTCCCATTTGCGTGGCGAAGAAGATGTACTTGCCCTCTTCCTCGAGGTCGCGCACGGGCAGAATGGCGCGCACGTTTTCACCCGGCTGCAAGTCGAGCAGGCTCTGGATGGATTTGCCCTTGCCCGCCGCGCCCACGTCGGGAATCTCGTAGACCTTGAGCCAGTAGACGCGGCCGGAGTTGGTGAAGCAGAGGAGAAACGCGTGTGTCGAATCGATAATCAACTGCGCGACAAAATCCTCTTCGCGCGTCTTCATTCCCATGCGTCCGGTGCCGCCGCGCCTCTGTTGGCGATAGATGCTGATGGGCGTGCGCTTGAGATAGCCCTGGTGGCTGACGGTAACCGCGACCTGCTCATCGACGATCAGGTCTTCGAGCTGTATTTCGGCGGACTCGTCGACGATTTGCGTGCGGCGCTCGTCGCCGTACTTGTCGCGCACCTCTTCCAGTTCCTTGACGATCACAGTGCGCAGCTTCTTCTCGCTGGCCAGGATCGATTCGTACTCGGCAATCTTCTTGCGGATCTCGCTCAATTCGGTGAGCAGCTCGTCGATGGAAAGCTGCGTCAACCGGTAAAGTTGCAGTTCGAGGATGGCGTCGATCTGGCGCAGAGTGAGGCCTTTTTCCTCGTTCGCAAGCCGCTCGCGGCCTAGATTGATGACAATCTCCTTGCCCTTGCCCCAGGCATAAAGATTCTCGCGCGCTTCGGCCCGCGAACCTGATGCGCGAATAATCTTGATGACGGTGTCGAGGTTGTCGAGCGCAATTTTAAGGCCTTCCAAAATGTGCTCGCGCTCGCGCGCCTTGCGTAGCAGGAAGACCGTGCGCCGCTGGACGACATCGATGCGGTGATCTATAAAGCAGCGAATCGCAGCATCGAGCGGCAGTTCCCGCGGCTGCCCATTCAGCACCGCGAGGAAGATCATGGAGAAGCTCTCCTGCATCTGGGTGTGCTTGTAGAGCTGGTTGAGCACAATCTCCGGCTGCGCGCCGCGCTTGAGCTCGATGACGATGCGCATGCCGTCGCGGTCGCTCTCGTCGCGCACGTCGTAGATGTCGTCGATGATTTTCTCGTTGGCCAGTTCGGCGATGCGCTCGATGAGCTTGGATTTGTTTACCTGGTAGGGAATCTCGGTGACGATGATCGCCTGCTTTTCCTTGGTCAGGCTTTCTAGCGCGGTACGGGCGCGCATGAGAAAGCGTCCGCGGCCGGTCTTGTAGGCCTGCGGAATGCCGGATTTGCCGTAAAGAAAGCCGCCTGTGGGGAAGTCCGGACCCTGCACGTGCTTGAGCACCTCGGCGAGGCCAGCGTTGGGATTCTTGACCAGCTCGATAGCCGCGTTGACGACCTCGGTGAGGTTGTGCGGCGGAATGTTGGTGGCCATGCCGACTGCGATGCCGCTTGAGCCGTTGACGATGAGATTGGGAATGCGCGTGGGAAGCACCGTCGGCTCGAAGGTGGACTCGTCGTAGTTGGGCACGAAGTCAACGGTCTCCATCTCAATATCGGCCAGCATCTCACCGGCAATGCGCTCCATGCGGCATTCGGTGTAACGCATGGCTGCCGGCGGATCGCCGTCCACAGATCCGAAATTTCCCTGCCCATCCACCAGCGGATAGCGCAGCGAGAAGGGTTGCGCCATGCGGACTAGAGTGTCGTAGATGGCCGAGTCGCCGTGTGGATGGTAGACGCCCATCGCCTGGCCGACGACCTTGGCGCACTTGGTGTATTTCTTGTTGTGCTGCAGACCCATCTCGCTGAGCGTGTAGAGCACGCGGCGATGCACGGGCTTGAGGCCGTCGCGGGCATCCGGCAGCGCGCGCCCGATAATCACGCTCATTGAGTAATCGAGATAGGAGCGGCGCATCTCCTCTTCGATATTGATGGGGATGAGGTTAGTGCCGCTGTGTGGCGGAGTGCCGCCTTCGAGAGGTAGGAGGGGGTTCTTATCGTCAGGCATAGATGTCTTTTCAGGCCCGCCGGAAGGCGGCGGAAAGGATCCGGAAAAGCGGGGCCGGGCTCCGTGGGCTATGAGTTATTTTACCTCTTCAAAGGGGGTTTCAGCAAGGCAAAAACCAGCAAATAAGTCCTTATTTTGCTTGATTTTATGGCTATCGGGAGGCGCCTGTGCAGAAGCGCGCAAAAGCCTGTGCCACGCGGTGGGTTAAGGGCTTCAATTCGGCCCTGTTTCCGGACTATTTTTCGCTCTTTTTACGCTCTGGCTTTCACAGCAGCCC
>JBEKFS010000203.1:0-4300 GCA_050013195.1 Occallatibacter sp. | reverse complement strand
AAGTGATCGACCAGCAGGTTGCGGGTCATAGTGGTGATCCACACCTGGAGGCTGCCGCGATTGGTGTCGAAGCTGGACAAGTTGGAGTAAATCTTGAGGAAAACATCCTGGGTCAGGTCCTCAGCGTCGGCCGGGTTGCCGGTGAAGCGGTAGCAAAGCCCGTAGACACGCCGGTGTTGCGCGCGGACCAGCTCGGTCCATGCGTTGGAGTCGCCACCCATGCAGCGGCGGACGATTTGGAACCAATCGATCTCCAGAGAGGCTGCCTCCGCGTGCGAAGAGCGGGCGACCGGTGCAAAAGTTGGCGTCCCCATGGAGAGTTCTTCTTCCGCGGGGAACCGGGTCGCGCCGCGAGGGCTTGGCCGGGGTTCCGAACCCCATCATCCCGTTCCAGCTTAATGTACCAACGCAGTGCATAATTCGCTAGTACGCAGGTATTTCCAAATTAGTTCCCTTGGCCGGCGTTGAAGACGAAAACGACGTGGTAAAAAGGTTGGGAGCGAAGTACTGGAGGGAGAGCCAATGCAAAAGATCGGGCTGGTTTTGTTGCTGATGGCGAGCGGCACAGCGCAGGCCGCCAGCTTCGATTGCACTAAGGCGAAGACGCCGCAGGAAAAGGCTATCTGCGCTTCGCAGGAGTTGAGCGCAGCGGACGAAAAGATGGCCGCTGCATACCGGGTAGTTCTCAAATCGGTGCCATCTGAGATGGTTGAGGCCGTTCGCGAGGGGCAGCGGCAATGGTTGCGCAGCGTCGCTATCACGTGTCCGGCTCGTAAAATGTCATTTCCGCTCAATCTTGAGGAATGCCTGAAGGAGGAATACCAAGAACGGACGTACGTGTTGCAGCAATCAATTGCGCGCAAAGACCACATTCTGTTTGTATGGCGATTAGTCACGCTTACCGCGCCGGATGATTCCGATGAAGCTGAAAATGATCGAGCGCGAGGAGTGTCAAGCGACTATGGGACCCTGAATGCATCCTGGCCGCAGGCGAGCACCAATAACCCGGAGTGGGAAGCATGGAATAAAGCTATAGAGGCAGCAGTGCAGGAGAAGGCTTCGGATGGTAACCGGGATCCATCTGGAAAGTGGATGACAGAGTGGGCTGTGGACAGGGATACCGACGTAACGGTAAAGATTGGATTCGTCAGTCAAGAGCTAGTGACGGTCACCCTTACGTACTGGTGGTACGGTCACGGAGCGGCGCATCGCAACACAGATTCAATCCAGTTCAATTGGCTGCTCAAGGAACGGCGTGAACTGCAGCCGGAAGACCTGTTCAAGGCAGATTCAAATTGGAATACTCACCTCTACCAACGCTGTATGCATGCGTTAGACCCGCAATTCGAAGTCGATAACCCGGAGAATCAGCACCCAAGCCATCTTGATAATACCGTGGATGAAATCGTATCGAATCCAAAAAACTGGGTTTTGGACAGTGCGGGGCTCGCGATCACATTTCCAACTGGTTCTGTTTCGTGCATGGCGTGTCTCGTCCCCGATGTAAAAATTCCATGGAAAGAGCTGAAGCCCTTTTTAAAGCCAAATTTTGAGATTCCAAAGTGAGGGCCATCCCAGTGGATTGCAACTGACTTGCCATGATAGGAACCTTTCTGGACCGAATGCATCTCATAACTGTCGGTCGAAGCGAAAAGCCAAGGAGATTCCCATGTTCAGAACAATTGCACTGCGCAGCGCCCTTGTTTCTTTGCTGATTTCGACGCTCTTCTCAGCCGGATGCAAAGCGGCGGCGAAAGCCCCCATCCCCGCCGCCACCAGCGATGCAAGGCTGGCACAGTCGCCGGGAAAGCAGACGGCGGTCTTTGCCGGGGGCTGCTTCTGGGGTACGCAAGCGGTCTTCGAGCGCGTCAAAGGCGTACTGAAGACAACGGCGGGCTATGCGGGCGGCTCCGCCGATACCGCGACCTACGCCCAGGTGACCACGGAAACTACGGGGCACGCCGAATCGGTTCGCGTGGTCTACGACCCATCGAAGATCACCTACGGACAACTTCTGCGAATCTTTTTCTCCGTCGCTCACGATCCCACCCAGCTCAACCGGCAGGGACCGGATGTAGGCTCGTCCTACCGTTCCGTCATCTTCTATACAAGCGAAGAACAACAGAAGATCAGCGTGGATTACATTGCGCAGTTGGATGCCGCCCACCTTTTCAGCAAGAAGATTGTGACCCAGGTTGTGCCGTTGAAGGGCTTTTACGACGCTGAGCAATACCATCAGGACTACGCGCTGCACAACCCCGATAATCCATACATTCAGATCTGCGACCGGCCCAAGATCGATGCGCTCAAGCGGCAGTTTCCTGAACTGTTCAAGGAATACACCGGCAAGTGACTGAGTGCTTTTCCAAATAGGCGCCGACAATCCGGGCCGCGTCTTCGAGAAATGCGCGGTCGGTCGCGGTGAAGGCGGCTGGGGTGTGGCTGTCGATGTCGATTTCGCCCACTACCAGGCCGTGAGCGCGGATGGGAACAACGATCTCGGATTTTGTGCGGATGGAGCAGGAAAGATAGCGCGGGTCGGCGTTGACGTCGTCCACGATGACGGTTTCTCCGGAGGCTGCTGCTGCGCCGCAAATGCCTTCATTGACGGGGATGCGGACGTGGGGGGTGGGCTCGCCGACGAAGGCGCCCAGGAGCAGGGTTTGCGGGTCGGCGGGGTCGAGCATGTAGAAGCCGGTCCAGTTGTAATGAGGAAACGCGTTGGCGATGGCCTCGACAATGCCCATTTCGAGGGCATGCAGGGAGGGCGCGACGGCGGCTAGACCGCGGAAGCGGGAGAGCAGGGTGAGCATCTGAGGGGTGAGGGTAGGCATAGTCATTTCGTTCAGATTTAGCACGGAGAACACGAGCAAGGACCCAGGCCTAAAGGCCCAACAAATTCGCTCACTTTCAGGGGGCTGAAGTGTCTGCGTGAGAACTCCACGGGGCACTTGATTTTCACAGTTGCGATGAGCGACAAGATAAGTATGTCGCGATTCAAGTCTTACAGTCCGGAGCAGGCGTATTTGCTGCCGCCCAGCGTGCGGGATGAGTTGGGCGCTAACCATCTCTGTTTTTTCGTTCGTGGCGTTGTGGAGCGGTTGGATATGACGGTGTTTGAGCAGAGCTACAGCGTCGAGGGCGGCGAGTTGTATGCGCCGCAGTTGATGCTTGGCGTGTGGCTTTACGCCTATGCTCTGGGCATCACCAGCGCGCGGCAGGTGGAGCGTCGCGTGGTTGAGGATCTTGCCTTCCGCTATCTGGCCGGCGGCGAACGGGTGGATAACTGGGCTCTGAGCGCCTTCCGCCGCCGTCACGGCCGCGCGTTGAACGACGCGTTTACGCAAGTGCTGGAGTGGGCGCAGTCGATGGGCATGGTGAAGCTGGGCCGGGTGGCGATTGACTCGACACGCATTGCTGCCAGCGCCTGCCGGGACCGCGTGGACTCGGAGCAGGCGCTGCGCTCGACGCGAGCGCTGTTGCGGCGCCAGGTGCGCAGCTGGCAGAAGGCCGCCGACCGCGACGATGCCGAGCCGGGCGGACTCGAGGTGGCCATCGGCGAGTTGAACAAGGCGCTGGAGGAGTTGCCGCGAAGGCTTGAACGGCTGAAGAAGAGTGGCTTGAAGAAGCTCTCGCGCACCGACGAGGACGCGCGCTTTCTGCGCCAGCGCGGCGGCTTTGCGCTTGGCTATACGGGCGAGATCGCGGTCTCGGACGACCACTTGATCGTGGCCCAGCGGGTGACACAGAACGCGACCGATAACGGCTCGCTGCTGCCCATGATCGATGAAGTGAACGAGCGATGCGGCACTGCGCCCGGCGCTGCGATGGCCGATAGCGGCTTCTTTTCCGTTGCCAACCTGGAACAGATGGAACGACAGAACATCGATGGCTATGTGCCGGACTCGAATCTTGCCTGCGAATTGAATCTGGGCGTGCGCTGCCGCCTCAAAGCTCGCGTCGCCGCGCATCGCAGAATGCGCGCCAAGCTGCGATCGCCCGCCGGCCAAGCCGCCTACGCGCGGCGCAAAGCCGTGGTTGAACCGGTCTTCGGAGTCCTGAAACAGCAACGTGGAATGAGGCAATTTCGCACCCGTGGCTTGGAAAAAGTGAACGGAGAATTTACTCTCGCAACCCTGGCTTACAACATCACACGGCTACAGGCACTGATGGCAGCCTGAAGCGCAACCGAAAACAGCAAACTCACCCCGGCATGCCGCCAAAAAACAACCGCCTGCCGGAAAACCTTAACCAGAACACCCCACGCAGTCGGAACTGTGGGCGTTTTCACGCAGACACT
>JBEKFS010000202.1:0-3993 GCA_050013195.1 Occallatibacter sp. | reverse complement strand
CAGATACCAGGAGAGCGGGACTTCCTGCGAGAAAATGGAATTCATTTGCCCGTCCTTTCCGCGCTGCCTTGCGAGTCTTCATTGCCTTCGCTGTGCCGGGCCAGTGCCACCGCGCCCAGAATGGCGATGAGAATCAACACCGAGGTGACTTCAAAGGGCAGCAGCAGCTTGGTGAAGAGTACCGCGCTCAGCTCTTCCGTCGATGTAATTCCATCACTCAGTCGCGCCACGCCCAATCCCTGCGCATGCAGAATTATCGTGGCGATCACAGCCAGAATCGCGACGACTGCGGGAAAGCCGATGGCCTTCGCCGCGCGGCTGCCCAAGGTGCGCTCCTCGCGCCCGGCGTTGAGCAGCATGACAACGAAGGTGAACAGAACCATGATGGCGCCGGCGTATACGATGACCTGCGCGGCGGCCAGAAACTCCGCGCCCAGCAGCAGGTACAGCACGGCCAGCGAGGTCATCACCACAATCAGCGACAAAGCGCTGTTGATGGGATGGCTCTGGAGGAGGAGATTAATCGCTCCAGCCAGGCAGATTCCGGCAAAGACGAGAAACAAAATCAGGTGCATCGCACGCTCCGGGAATTTCTCCCCGATTCAAGTTCAGCGATAAGCCAGCCAAAGGCTCGTCGCCACAATGTTCAGAATGGCCAGCGGCATCAGCCAGCGCCATCCGAAGTTCATTAACTGGTCATAGCGGAAGCGCGGCAACGTTCCACGCACCCACACATATAAAAAGAGGAAAGAAAAAACCTTGATTACAAACCAGAAGAGGGGCAAGAATGCCTGAACCAATATATTTTGCGAGGTTCCAAACAAATTGCCGAACGGGTTTGTCCAGCCGCCCAGAAACAGCAGAGTGGCCACACAGCCTACGTTGATCATGTTGCCATATTCGGCCATGAAAAACATGGCGAACTTCATCGAGCTGTACTCGGTATGATAGCCGCCGGTCAGCTCGCTTTCCGCCTCGGGCAGGTCGAAAGGCGAGCGGTTGGTCTCCGCGTATGCGGCCATCAGGTAAATAAAGAAGGCCACGAACTGCATTCCGCCAAAGATATTCCAGGACAGGATGCCTCTGGTCCCCTGCTGTTCCACAATCAAGCGCAAGTTCAATGTTCCGGCGCGCAGCACCACGCCCACCAGCGAGAGGCCCAGCGCCAGTTCGTAGCTGACCAACTGCGCCGAGGAGCGCAGCGCGCCCAGCAGCGAATACTTATTGTTGGACGACCAGCCGGCCAGCGCAATGCCGTAGACGCCGATGGAGGTGACGCCCAGAATCACCAGCAGGCCCACGTTCACATCGGAGATCTGAAAGAGGTTCGGGCTGCCCAAAACAGAAAACGGCGCGCCGAAAGGAACGACGCCAATCAAGATCAGCGAGCAGCCCAGGGCGATGATGGGAGCGAGAAGATAGAGCGGGCGATAGACGCCAGTGGGGATAATATCCTCTTTGAGAAACGATTTCGCTCCGTCAACCAGCGGCTGCAAGAGGCCAAAGGGTCCCACGCGTGTGGGTCCCCATCGGTTCTGGATGCGCCCCACGAGCTTGCGCTCCAGCAGCACGGTGTAGGCGACGCCCAGCAGCATCACCACCGTCACCACGGCTACCTTGAGCACGCTCCATAAAAAAAACCGCAAAATCGTCACTGGTCTTCTCCTGAGCGAAGCGTAGCGAAGTCGAAGGACCTGCGTCTATTTTTCACTCATCGCCTCACAATACCTTCAGCCCGCCAAATCGAGCCTGATGCTTTTTTAGTTCCTTGAGCGCCGTGCTGTGCTGCGAGAGCGTTCCGGAGGTAAACAAACCGTCGTGCACGGGGATAAACTCACCCCGCCCGGCGAGCGCCGAAGCCGGCACAAAGCCCGGTTCAGTCGGCACATCGTTGCCGCTCAAAAGATTCACGCGGTCCATGGCATAGCCGGGAACCAAACGCGCAATCTCGTCCAGCACCGCCAGCGGATCAAAAGGACTCAGCGTCGGTTCCAAATTGTTGGCTGCCAGCCACACCGCATGGCGATCCGCCTCGCCGGATTGTGCACCGCGCGATTGACCTAGATCAGCCGTCGTGCCGCCCTTGCCAAAAGGAACCAGAGTTTTTACATCCACGCCCATCGCACCGGCCAGCCGCACCAGAATCTCAAATTCCGGCTTCACTCCTGCGCGGTCGGCGGCCTTCTTCACGAGTTGCAGATCGCCGAAGGTGTTGGTCACCGTGCCGGATTTTTCATAGAGGCTGGCGGCGGGCAGCAATACATCGGCCAGCGCAGCCGTCTCAGTAAGGAAGAGATCCGCGACGATCACGAAAGTCTTCTTCAATGTTTCCGGTTTTACGCCGAGCTTTGCAACCGGGTCGGCGGCTACCACCAACAATGCGCCGAGCTCACCTTTGCCGGCTGCATCGAAGATTTCGGAAAGCGACATTCCAGGTTTTGTGGGCAGTTCCGCGTACTCAGCAAAGGCTCCAGGCGCAGTGACCGGCACGTAGCCGGGAAGAAGGTCGGGCAGCAGGCCCATATCCGCCGCGCCGCGCGAGTTGGCATAGCCGCCGAGGAAGGCAAAGCGTACGTTGCCGCGCTTCAGGCCCCATGCAACCAGCTCCGCAATCTGAGAGTCGCTGTACTCGGAGCCGAAGACCACCAGCAGCGACTTCTCGGCCAGCACCGCATCGCGGAAGGCAGCGTCCTTGAGAATCGCATTGCTGCCGCCGAGGTACGCGGCCAGGGCCGGGTAGCCGTCGACCGGCAACCGCAGTGTCGCCTTGGCCATGTGCTCCAGCTTAATGGCCTTTGCGTTGGCAACGTAAAGCCGTGCGTGGTTGAGCCGCACATTGGTGCGCAGATTCCATGCCAGCAGCGGATGCTCTTCGGTTGGATTGCCGCCGATCAAAAGTATGGCTGGCGCGGTAACCATATCACGCAGGCTGGCCGCTTTGACCTTGTGACCGGACAGGGCACGCACAAAGGCTGCATAATCCGCGGTCCGCTCGTGGTCGATGTTGTTGGTGCACAGAACCGTCCGCGCAAACTTCTGCAGCAGGTAATTCTCTTCGTTGGTAGTGCGGTTGGAACCGACGACGCCGATAGCCGCGCCGCCCCACGCAGTTCCAGTCTTGCCGTCGCGAATCTCTTTCAGCTTGCGTGCGGCCAGTCCCAGCGCATCCGCCCAGGTGGCCTCTACCAGCTTGCCCTCAGCGTTGCGCACCAGCGGCTTGGTTAGCCGCTCAGCGCTCTCTACAAAATCAAATCCAAACCTACCTTTGGCGCAGAGAAAGTCTCCGTTGATGCCGCTCTTGTCGCGATTGCTTGCGCGGAGAATCTCAGAGCCATCCGTGGTCTGCCGCACGCCCAGCGTCACCTTGCACCCGTCAGCGCAATGCGTACATACCGTCGCAACGTGGTTCATCTCCCACGGCCTCGTCTTGTAGCGGTAACTGCCGCTGGTCAACGCGCCCACCGGGCAGATGTCGATGCACATGCCGCACTGCTCGCAATCAAGATGATCTCCGCCGCTGGGCGAAATCACGGACTTTACACCGCGATTCTGCACACCCAGCGCCCACACGTCCATGCCCTCGCCGCAGACGCGAATGCAGCGATAGCAGAGAATGCAGCGCGGTCGGTCGAAGTAGACGGCGGGCGACCACTGCTGTTCCTCGCGATGATTCTTAGCCTCTTCGTACAGGCTCTCTCCCGCGCCGTACTTGAAGGTCATGTCCTGCAACTCGCACTCGCCGCCTTTGTCGCAGACCGGGCAGTCAAGCGGATGATTGCCCAACAATAATTCAATCGTTGCCTTGCGCGCCTGCGCAATCTCTTCCGAATCGGTAACAAAAACCTGACCCTCGGCGATGGTGGTGGTACACGCGGTTTGCAGCTTGGGAACCTTCTCCTGGCGCACTACGCACATGCGGCACGCGGCTTGCAGGCTGAGACCGGGGTAGTAACAGAAGGCTGGAATCTCGATGCCTGCCTTGCGGCAAGCGTC
>JBEKFS010000201.1:0-4010 GCA_050013195.1 Occallatibacter sp. | reverse complement strand
ATTACGGGTATCGTTACTGATTCGACCGGCGCAGTCATTCCAAGGGCCAAAGTCACAGCAATCAACGCTGCAACGAATATCGCCACCGTGCGCATATCAACCTCCGCAGGTTACTTCAACATTTCCCCGCTGCCGCCAGGCAAATATTCAGTCGAGGTAACAGCGAGCGGATTCAAGAAGTTCTTGCAAGAGAATGTGACTCTGGACGCTTTGCAAAGCGTAACGATTACTGCTGTGATGACTGTCGGCTCGGAGTCGACGACCATCACCGTGACCACGGAGCCGCCCCAGCTACAGACTGACAATGCAACCATGGGCATGGTCATGGAGAACGAGAACTACTCCAATCTGCCGATTCTGATGAGCGGCCAGCAGCGCGATCCGACGGCCTTCGCACTTCTCGCCCCGGCGGCGCAGTCGGCCAACAACGGCGCCCGCATGCCAATCGTCGGTGGAACCGGAAGCTATTTGGGCCAGCTC
This sequence comes from Occallatibacter sp., assembly GCA_050013195.1. Classification (GTDB taxonomy): domain Bacteria; phylum Acidobacteriota; class Terriglobia; order Terriglobales; family Acidobacteriaceae; genus Telmatobacter. Next base: position 3,530 of record JBEKFS010000201.1, on the reverse strand, counting down.
TACGTTGACGGCATGCCGGCTGAGACTGTCACCCAGCAGGGCGACAACCGCCTGGTCTCCTTGACCATGGATCTGGACGCTGTTGATCAGTTCCAGATTGTCACCAGCACGCCTCCGGCGGAGTACATCGGCGCCGGCGCGGAAAACTACACCATGAAATCCGGCGGCCTCAAGTATCATGGGCAGGTTTCGGATTTTGTGCGCAATACGGTATTCGATGCCTGGGGTTTTACGGCACCTGCCCTCACAGTGAAGAATGCTCTGGGCGCGACCGTTCCTGCCCCCAAGCCCGTGGAGCATCAGAATGAGTTGTCCGCATCCGCCGGCGGATATGTTCCCCACACCGGGCATAAGCTGTTCTTCTATGGCGCCTACCTCAAATTTCACTATCGCAATTTGAAGGGCCCCGCGCTGTATACCATTCCGTCCACCCTGATGCAGGGCGGCGACTTTACTGAGCTCGTCTCTGGAGCCGTCCCCGGAACAGGACTTACCGGAACAACCGGTAATGCCGCTTTTTTGTACGACCCAACCAGCACCAGTTGCTCTGGCGCGGTCTGCACCCGGCAGCCGTTACAGGCTATGAAGAATCTCACATTGACCAACAACATTATTCCGGCCAATGCAATCTCGCCCATCGCCAAATACATGCAGAGCTTCTTGCCGGCGCCTACCAACACCGCCACCATCACCAACAACTTCCTGGGGAGCGCTCCGGGAGGCTATGACAACCATGTGATCAACTGGCGTGTCGACTACGATCTGAGCGCAAAGCATCGGCTCTTTTCCGAGGGGTTGATGGGTACTCAGAACTACGTCAACAACTATTCGTCTGGCACCTCAAATTCCATTCCCTTTGGTTATATTCCCGGACCGTACATTGGTGGCGATCTGGCCCACGTTTATCCTAAGGACTTTGTCATGGGAGAGACGTATACCATTTCTCCAAACTTGGTGAATCAGTTGAAGGCTTCCTTCACCAGATTCTTCCAGAATATTCAGGATCCCACGCAGGGTGTTACGGCATGGGAGCCAGCGGCCGCCGGAATCACCAACCTTCCACAGGGACAGGCTGGCCAGGAGTTTCCGGGTGCGCAGTTTTCGACTACCGCCGCATTCAACGCCACCTCCGTGCCGGCTACCTGGACCTCCTTCGGAAGCTCAATTTCCACGCAGCTCACCACGCCGAACAACTACGCCTTCACCGACAACCTCAAGTGGCTGAAGGGAAGGCATTCGCTCACATTCGGCTTTACACTTGAGTTCCAGGATGACAACAACGCCAACCCGGCCACCTATTCCAGCACTCTCGACCTCACCTACAATGCCTACTCGACGGCCGGTTTCTCTGCCGGATCGAATTCGCTCACCACGGGCACGGCTGCCGCTCCCTCCGGAGCCTCCTACGCCAGCTATCTGCTAGGCGCAGTCGGTGGTTCGCCATCTCTGGCTCTACAACCCCTCAGCGAAACCGGCGGACGGTTTAAGCCGATGGCGCCCTATGCTGAAGACATCTTCAAAGTAACGCGCAAGCTGACCCTCGATATCGGTCTTCGCTGGGATTATCTGCCTCCCTTCCACGAAGTTAAGGATCGTTGGACATTCCTGAATCCAACCCTCACCAACCCGCTTACCGGTACGCCCGGCATGTTGGAATTTGCCGGCAGCTGGGGTGGATCGGGATCAAGCCTAGGATCCAAAACTCCAGTCTCAACCTACTGGAAGAACTATGGGCCGCGCATCTCGCTGGCTTATGAGATGAACCCCAAAACGGTCCTCAGGGCCGGCTTTGCACAGGTTTACTCACAGGGCGGTGGCGTCGGCGGACGCGGTGGCGCTGCCAATGGCACCGGAGGCACCGGCTTTAACATGTCCGCCATCGGGCCTGCCGAGGTTACGACAGGCGCGGCTTCAGGGCCATCCTTCTATCTGAATAACAGCGCTTACTTTGCTGCGGGTGGTTATGACACCGCAAATAGCATTGCTTACTCAGGCCCCCCACTCAACAACACCTCGCTCTTCGGACCGGGCTACGCATATCCCGCGGCCCCCACCCCCGGAGTTTCAGCCCAGGAGCTGAACACCGGCTTCTTCCTCTGCCCCGCGTCGGGGATCGGCCCCGGCGGCAACGCCTGCTCCGTTGGCAAAATGGTCTCCGCCAGTTCCGTAGCCTACGCTGACCCCTATATCTCCGGACGCGCTCCTACGATCGTGATGTACAACGCGGGTATTCAACGGCAGCTAACTCCAAACCTGACCCTATCGGTTGACTACATGGGCAATGAGAGCCACTTCATCATCAACTCCGGCACCAACGGGGCCAATGCGCGTGGAAAATGGGTCAACCAGTTGGATCCCCAGTATCTTGCCGTTCTCGGACCCGTCAAGGACAGCACCGGTACAAAGCCGATCCTGATTGCGGCAGCCACTACGGCCAATGCCGCAATCGTCCAGACGTATTTCCCCAACGCTACGGCACCCACGTTCTTTACAAACGCTGCCGCAGTCAACACAGCAGCCACTATTGCGCAGATGCTGGTTGCGTTTCCGCAATATACCACTGTGGCCGATACCTGGGGCACGAACGTGGGCAACTTCAGCTACAACTCGCTGCAGTTCACCCTCAACCAGCGTGTCAGCAATGGGCTGACATTCAACGCCAATTACACATTCGCCAAGAACATCGGCGATGACGGCACCTTCCGCAGCGGCTACCCGATTCCGCAGGCAGCCCTCTCCGGTGGCGCCAAATCATGGCGTCAGGACCGTTATGACCGCTCCTGGACGGATGTCTCGATTCCTCATAGCATTCACGCCTATGGCGTCTATGACCTGCCCTTCGGCAAAGGGCATATCGGTAACAATTCGGTCATCGCCCGCTGGGTGGGGGGTGGATGGAAGCTTTCGGGCATCTATACCTTCTCGTCGGGGACGCCATTCCTGGTCACCTGGAGCGGTTGCTCTTCTACGAATTATCCGGGGCAAGGCCAGTGTATGCCAGACGTGAACCCTACGTACCCCAACAAGAGTGCCCGCATCAATGGGAAATACGGAAGTTCGATCAGCGGAGTCAACACTTGCAATATAGGCGTTGCCGCCGGCTGCACCGCAAAACAATACGTCGACGCGACTGCTTTCCAAACTCCGCAGAACGTCTCCACCACCAGCACGCAACAATATCTGATTGGGAATGCGCCTCGGTCCAGGCCGTTTATGGTGCGAAATCCTTACACCTGGGATGTGGATGCCGGCATGCACCGCACATTCCCCATCTACAAGGACGTGGTCTTCCAATTTGAAGCCAACGTGACCAACGTCTGGAACCATGTAACCTTCAGCGGCCCCAGCGGCAGTTGGTCCTCCGGATCGACCACCTTCGGCCAGGTCACCAACGCCAGCGGCATTCGCGACTGGCAGTTCGCCGGACATATTAAGTTCTAACAGTTTGTAAGATCATTCAAGCCTCGGAGCCGGGTGTGCTGATTTCAGCGCACCCAGCTCCGGATTTTTTTGCCGCTCATCATGTGGAA
>JBEKFS010000200.1:0-4082 GCA_050013195.1 Occallatibacter sp. | reverse complement strand
GCGAGTTCAGAGAGAGCGTTACTGGTGATGGTGGAGCAGTTGGGGGAGATGAGAGGGTCGTCCTCTCCGTGGACGAAGAGCAAGGGGAGATTCTTGAGATTGTGCATCCCGGCCTTGATGGAGTTCTCGCACTGTCCCGCACCCATCAGCGAAACGACTGCGGCGAAGCGCTGCGGCCACAGCGTGGCGAAGTAGAGCGCGCCGGTTGCTCCGTTGCTGAAGCCGGCGAGGTAGATGCGGTCGCGGTCCACGTTGTAACGCTGCAAAACGTTCTTGAAGACCGCGTCGAAGCGGCGGGCTTCCTGCGGCGTCGCCCAATAATCGCCGGCATGGGGATAGAGGACGAGGTAATCGGTAGCAGCGACAATGTCATCGGCTGTGTTGACGCCATTGACGGCGAAGCCGGAGCCGCCGCTGAGATAGATCAGCAGCGGAGTGGGGCTGCCGTTGGAACCGCGATAGGTGAGCGGAACACGCATAAAGTATGGTATTCCGGGGCCGTCTTGTGTTGACGGCGTCGCTTCGAACGCGGTGCCAAATTTGGCGGGATGCGGTTTGATGGGAATCTCGCGGTGACATTCGTCCATTTGCGGGACCGCGAGAGTTGGGGGCGGATTGGCCAGTAGTTTGACCAGATCGCTGCCGTTTTGCCGCAGTTGGGCAAGGATGGCGGGCTGGACATCGATTTTTTGCCGGGAAGCGATGGCCAGGGCGAGGGCCTGCAATGTTGGGTCGCCGGAGGTGAGAGCCTGAGAGAGTTGTTCGGCGGGAATGAGAACTCCGGGCGAGAGCAGGGCGGCTTGCAGAGCTCCCAATCGCGTATCTGGCGAGGCCAACCAGTCTTCAAGATGCTCACCGCGCTGCTGTGATTCAAGCTCCATGCGCGCCGTCTCGTGCAGAGTGTCGTCCATATCCTGGTAGCTTGTGTCGAGAACCGCCTGCTCGAGCAGGCCCGACGCCGGCGACCACCAGTAGCCCAGCTTCAACGCTCCGTTCGGCGATGCGCCTTCGATGTGATGGCAGAGTTTGCCATGAATAGGCTCATCGTTGACCCATCGAAGATCGAGCCCCAGCAGAGGACTATTGCGCCAGATGTCTCCCATAGCCAAGGGGAGCGGGGGGAGATTCATGACCTCATGAAAGAAATCGATGTGACGGATGGAGGTTTCCCGCGCAACCTCCCAGGAGTAACGCGGTTCACCGGTCGGCGAGATCTCCATGGCCTCAGAAAAATGCGAGGGTCGTTTCTGCATGCGATTCTGGAAAGCGACCTGCTCCCGAGCGAGGGTGTCCTTACCCTTGGAGCGGGATTCGGTGAGTTCCGCGGCTTCACGATTGCGCTGGAATCCGAGAGTGATGCGATCCGCATCCGCCGCAATGACCAACACGTGTGTACGATAGCGTGCTTCTATCCGAGATTGCTCGTCCTTGCTTACGGTTTGACGCTTGGTTGTGTAGCGGTAGGTGAGGTGATCGCCAGGGCGGAGATCATAGCGCCAAATGGGAGTTTGGGCGGTCACCGGCCTAACAGCAGGAGCTGATATCATCCCGGCCTGTGCGTGTAGATCGCCTATGAACACAAAGGCCGAAACAGCCACGATTGTGACAACGACCGCCGCGAGCTTAGCTGGACAGGTCAAGCAACCTCCAGCGAACGCTTATACGAGAAAAGGACAATTCCAGGCAATCTATTGATATTAAGTGGTGGGCGGTGAGGGACTCGAACCCCCGACTTCCTGCTTGTAAGGCAGGCGCTCTAACCAACTGAGCTAACCGCCCGTGCGGGCTGAAAAGACCATCGCGGCCTGATTTCATCATAACAGTGCGCTTGAATTGATAGACTCACACCGTGGGCCGTCTTATTATCAATGCCGACGACTTTGGGCTGACAGCCGGGGTGAACCGCGCCATCGTAGAACTGCACCGGGCCGGAGTGCTTACCAGCGCCTCACTGATGGCCAAGGCAGCGGCCACCAATGAGGCCATTGAACTTGCGCTCGCTACACCTACGCTGGGGGTTGGCTGCCACGTGGTTCTGGTGGATGGCGCGCCGGTGCTTCGAGCGCAGGACCTGCCCACACTTGTAGACCTGCGCACGGGCCGCTTCCAACCGTCGCTGGGCGCGTTTCTTAAACTGTTGCTCACCGGGCGCATCCGTTCCTCTGAGATCGAAGCCGAGACAGCCGCACAGATTAACTTATTACAGGCAAATGGTTTGCGGCTCACGCACATCGACACACACAAGCACGTACACATGTTTCCCGCTGTACTCAGACCTGTGTTGCGCGCGGCGCGGGCAGCAGGAATTCGCGCGGTGCGCAATCCATTCGAGCCGCCATGGAGCCGACGCGCCACTCACGGAGCACCGTGGCTGCGGCGGGCGGAGATGAAGCTGCTGCGGCTGCTGGAACCCACTTTCCGGCGTATTGTAGCGGAGGAAGGCTTCACTACTACTGATGGCGCTGTTGGCGTGTTAGCGACGGGAACCCTTGATTCGACAACAGTTAGTTCCCTGCTCCGGAGCATGCCCGAGGGCACATGGGAGCTGGTCACGCATCCCGGCTACAATGACTCAGACCTTGCCCAGGTTCGCACCCGGCTGCTGGCGTCGCGGGAAACTGAGCGAGAGGCAATCCGAGCGGTGGAGCAGTTTCCTGGCATTGAACGGATCTCGTTTGCGGATTTGTTGCGGCATCAAAGCTAATGATTAGGAAGGGTTTATGCGCATTGGCATTACCTGTTATCCGACGTATGGCGGCTCAGGCGTGGTGGCAACAGAGCTGGGCATCGAACTGGCGGCGCGGGGACATGAGGTGCATTTCATTTCGTATTCGCAGCCATTTCGTCTGAGCGGACGGGATAACGGCATCCTTTATCACGAGGTTCCGGTCTCCAGCTACCCGCTTTTTGAGTTCCCTCCCTACGATCTGGCACTGGCTTCGCGGATGGCGGAAGTTGCTGAATACTATGAACTTGACCTGCTGCATGTGCACTACGCCATACCCCACTCGGTGAGTGCGTTGCTGGCGCGGCAGATGCTGGCCTCGCGCGGGCGACGGCTGCCCTTTGTGACTACGCTGCACGGCACGGACATTACGCTGGTGGGGCTGGACCGCAGCTACCTGCCGATCACCAAGTATGCCATTCAGGAGAGCGACGGGGTTACCTCTATCTCCAACTATCTAAAGGATGAAACGATAAAACACTTCGGCATCACGCGGCCCATCGAGGTGATTACAAACTTCGTGAACTGCGACGAGTATGTACCCATCAAGGATGAAGCCACGCGGGCGGAGGCGCGCGCGAAGTTGGCCGCGCCGGGAGAGGCGATCCTGATGCATCTCTCTAATTTCAGGCCAGTTAAGCGGGTGGTGGATGTGGTGAAAGTCTTTGCGCTGGTGGCGCAGGAGCTGCCGGGACAACTCTATCTGGTGGGCGACGGGCCGGAACGTTCGGCAGCGGAGTGGTTGGCGCATGACCTGCATATCAATGAAAAGGTTCACTTTATGGGCAAGCAGGAGCGGGTGAACGAGTTGCTGCCGCTGGCCGATTTGATGGTGATGCCGAGCGAGTTGGAGTCGTTTGGGCTGGCGGCTCTGGAGGCCATGGCGTGCATGGTTCCGTCGATTGCGACGCAGGTGGGCGGGGTTCCGGAGCTGATCGACAACGGGGTGACGGGGTTGCTGTATCCCGTTGGGAATGTGGAAGATATGGCTGCCGGGGCGGTGAGTTTGCTGAAGGATCGCGACCGCCTGGAGGCCATGCGCAAGGCGGGGCGGGCGACGGCTCAGAAGCGTTTTTGCTCGTCGCTGGTGGTGCCGCAATATGTGAAATATTACGAAAAAGTGTTGGGGCAAACGGGCTGAAATTCGCATGTGTAGAACGACACTAAAAAGTGCGGTATGCGTAATTATGGGTGTGGTTTTGAGGGTGTTTATGCGTAAATATGCGTAAATCCTGAGAAATTTATGCGTAATTATGCGTAGGTGCGGGAACTTTTATGCGTAATTATGGGTGTCAGTGATCAGTGATCAGCTTGACGGCTGGCTGGCGGGGTCGAGGGCGAAGACTGGGGTGAAGCC
>JBEKFS010000199.1:0-4571 GCA_050013195.1 Occallatibacter sp. | reverse complement strand
TTTACTACAAATTAGAGGGTTTGCGCCTGGGCCTCAGGCGCTATAGTTCCGTGTATGGACGAGAAACGCGAATTGCTGCGCCACACGCTGGCCACCGTTGCCTACCGGGCCGCCCGCGCCCTGGAAGGCGCACCCGACCACTTTGCCGGATTTGCCGGAGCCGGACGCATGCCTGTGCAGATTCTGGCCCACATGGGCGACCTCTTTGACTGGGCTTTGAGCACGGCCATCGGCCAGGAGCGCTGGCAAGCCAACCAGCCGCGCGCCTGGGCCGAAGAGCAGCGCCGCTTCTTCCAGTCGCTTCAGACCCTGGACGCCTTTCTAGCCTCTGATGCGCCGCTGCGCGCCCCGGCAGAGCGGCTTTTCCAGGGCCCTATAGCCGATGCGCTCACCCACGTGGGCCAGTTGGCCATGCTGCGCCGCCTCTCCGGCAGCCCCGCCCGCGGCGAGAACTTTTTCGTTGCGGAGATCAATGCCGGCCAGGTGGGCGCGGTTCAGCCCGCGCCCGTCCGGCCGTTCAAGGCGCGCTAACGGATAGCTTCACTGTCAATGAAATATGGGTGGGATACCACGAATCTTGGTAGGACTTGACAACCCGCTAACTCGCTAACTTGCGATCCCCGCGAAGCGGGGGCTAACTTGCTAAACGTGACAACAGCCCCGTGCCCCATCCATTCGCTTTTTTCTGGCAAATGGGTGGGATAGCACGAATCTCAAGCGAGCGAATAGCGAGCTATTGGCCCCACCGCAGGTGGCTATTGAAACGCCAGCGGCTTCCAGGCGCCATTGTCTTTCAGCGCCAGTTGAGTCGGCCGGGGCGAACCCTGAGGCGGAATCGTCACTTCAATCCACAATTCCTGCCCAGGCTTGAGCCACGACGGGTCTTCCGCGTGTTCCGCGATATAGAAATCCACCGGCTCGTTGAGATGCATCGCATCGCAGGCGTCTCCAGGCCACGCAACTACATCAACTCCCCTCGATGTCTGGTCGGCCTCCGGAATTCGTATGACCACCAGCTTTTTATTTTCCACCTTGAGTTTGGCGCTGAAATGAACGGGGTACTCCGCTTTGACGGTGAAGCCGGTCGGCTTGGTGGTGCCGTCTATGTTGCGCGGGAAGACGGCGTGCAGGGCGCTGGGCAACGTGCTCTGACAGCCATTCACGGTCAGGCGAAGGCTCAGGTAGCGGCCGCGTATCGGCAAATCCGGGTCGTATGCCGTCGCCTGCAGCCAGACGCGCGGGCAGCTTCGACGCTGATAAAGATACTTTGCCGCGATGGAGGATACCAGCATCAACTGAATCAGCAGTAAAACCAAAGACGTTTTGGAGAATTTCACAGCGCCTCCTCCTCATCAGGAACTTCCGCTTTTCCCATCTCGGCCAGCAGTTTGCGGCGCCATTTCTCCAGCGCCCATCCTCCGGCAAGAAAGAGTACGCCCAGCCCGATCAATCCCAGTGAGCGGCCAAACTTGTCGAAGATGTCGCTGTAGTAAAACCAGCCAACCACAATCGCAAATCCGACGATACCTATGTTTACCAGCACCTTCGAGACCAGATGCACTCCCCACCACACAACGAAGATGGCAGCGCCGGCTTCCAGGATTTGAGAGATGAGGATACGGCTAAAATCACCGAAGATATGACTGAAAGAAAACACATACGCGGCCATTGCAAACCAGACAACGCCCATACCGACCAGCGTATTGGAGAGCTGACGGAAACCCCACCAGATGATGAAAATGGTGAAGGCGGCAATCAGCGCATAGGCTGCAAGATTGGGTTCGTTGATCACATTGGAGCCGTGTACGTCACCGTAGTTGTAATACATCGTAAAGGTTCCCTGGCACCACGGCAGTGCAATCGAGAAACAGATCGCGGCAGCCACGGGAATGACGCTCTTGAAAAACTTGAAAACCGCGAAGAACAGCGGAATCACGGCAATGAAAACCCAGCCCCAGGTGCGCAGTCCGAGGCGCAGATAGGGTTGGTCGCTGTACGAACGCCACCCCTCCAACAGCATGCTGGCACCCGCGGTTCCTGCAATTGCCGCAACGGCGAAGAGAATTCCATGAACAATCTTGCGCTTGGAAGCGACAAAAAATGTGAGATACAGAACCGCCCAAACAACTAAAAATCTACCCGCATAGACGTTTTCGCCGATACGGCCTTCGGCGTAATAACTAAACTCCGAAATCAGCCACGCCGGCACGAGCAGCAGCGTAAGCGTCTGTTGCGCCTCGTCGTGCAGCAGAATCCAGCCGGCCAGGGCGGCCAATGCCCACATCAGAACCGCCGCCGGCCAATGCTCCGCAATGTTGAAGATCTGCCCCACCAGGTAAATTGCCGCGCCAGTCGAGAGCGTTCCCACGGCGTGCAGGGCCGTCGAAAGCACGCGGAAGCGCTTGCGCGCCCAGCTCCCGCCCATGTGGAAGAAGCTGACCATTCCCAGCACCACGGCAAAGCGTGTGCCGGGGCCGATCTTGTCCCAGTGGGCGGAGACAAACAGCGCCACGCCGCAGGCCAGCAGAATAGCCCCGAGAATCAGCACCACAAGAACCTGCCAACGCAACCCGGCAGGCTTTTTCTGCTCGCTTTCCCAGGCGCGGATGTGGCGCGCGGTGGCCCCATCCAGGATGCCGGCCGTTTGCCAGCGGGTTAAATATCTTTCAAAGTCAGCCATAGCAGTTGGCAAAAGTAGAACACATTTTGGCGGGATACGCACCTCGGAATTTACGCAGGGCTGAACGTGACCAGAGGGCGCGTGGAAGTTAAAGAGCTCGCCGATAGACACCGGCCCGCACGCAGAGTAAAATTCCGCATCATGCGCAACATACTCGTAATTTTTGGCTTGCTTGCCGTGGCTGCTCTGACTCCTGCCGTTGCCGCGTCCGACCAGCCTTCCGAATACGCCACGCTGCTCGCCTCGCTGAAGGCGGGCAACACCGCTATCGACTACACACGCCTCCGCCTCAGCTACATGGACTCGCCCGAATACAAGGCGGCCAAAGATGTCTCCAAGTCCGAGGACTCCATGTCCGATGCGCTGAACAAGAAGGACTATCCCGCGGCCCTCAAAGACGCCGAAGCCGTGCTCGACAGCGATTACGTGAATATCGATGCGCACTTCGTGGCCTTTGTGGCGAACCAGGAGATGGGCGCGATGGACAAGGCGGCGTTCCACAGAACCGTCTTTCGCGGGCTGATCAATTCGATCCTCAATTCTGGCGATGGCCTGTCGATGGAAAAGGCCTGGGTGGTGATCAACGTCCACGAGGAATATGTGATCCTGCGCGTCCTCGGTTTCAAGCCATCGCAGCAGAGCCTGGTGAATCAGAACGGCCACTCCTACGACGTGATGAAAGTGAAGAAAGCCGATGACGGGACGGACCAGACCTTCTACTTCAACGTAGATATTCCCTTCAAGCACTACGGCTTCTGAGGGAAATTGTGCGCGCTCTCATGCCCGGCGCTCTCAGCGGGAACGCTGCCAACGCCGTATCATCAAAAAGTATGCGTTTCGAGATCGTCACCATCTTCCCGGAGTTTTTCACCAGCATCTTCGAGAACGGAATTCTGCGCCGCGCGCTGGCCGAGGGGCTGGTGACGGTGGGCGTGCACGATCTGCGCGCCTTTACCCACGACCGGCACCGCACCGTGGACGACCGCCCCTTTGGCGGCGGCGAGGGGATGGTGCTGAAGCCCGAGCCGCTGGCCGAGGCGCTGGCCTCGCTGGGAATTGCGCCCAAAGCGAAACGTGCCGCAACAGATCGGCAAATTGCAACCAGTCAACAGGCTGGGAATGAACTTGATTCAGGCTTCGCTTCGGATCAGGGCACCGTTTTGTATCAGGGCACGACTTTACAGCTTGCGGAAAAATGCCATCGGAGTAGCAAGAAGCGTCAGGGCACGACTTCAGTCGTGCCGCAAATGCAGCAAAATGAGCCGGGGGCTTCGCGTAATCCTGCTCTCCGCGCAAGGCCGTCCCTTTACCCAGGTGATGGCGCGAGAGCTGGCCGCCACGGAGCGCGTGGTGCTGATTTGTGGCCGCTATGAGGGCGTGGATGAGCGCATCAACCAGCTCTATTGCGACATGGAGCTGTCGATTGGCGATTACGTGCTGAGCGGGGGCGAGCTGGCCGCCGCCGTGGTGGTGGACGCGACCATGCGCCTGCTGCCCGGCGTTTTGGGCAACGAGGCTTCGGGCGACTTTGAGAGCTTTGGCGTGGCCGACGCCGAGATTGCCGCCGCCGAAGATGGCGTCCCGCGCTCGCAGCACGGCGCCGGGGGCCTGCTGGACTACCCACACTACACCCGCCCTGCGGAGTTTGGCGGCCTGCGCGTTCCTGAGACCCTGCTCAACGGCGACCACGCAGGGATTCGCCGCTGGCGGCGTGAGCAGCAGTTGCGCAAGACCCTGTCCAACCGTCCGGATTTGCTGGAGAATGCCGCGCTCAGCAAGGAAGATCGCAAGCTGCTGGAGGCGATTCGGGACGAAACTGCATAGGGTTGCGTCAAAAGGTAGGACCTATGAGAAGTTCTGTGCGAATCCTTGTGAGAGTCGTAGCAGTGGC
>JBEKFS010000198.1:0-4187 GCA_050013195.1 Occallatibacter sp. | reverse complement strand
ACGATGCGCTTGAAGGGAGCCAGGCCGATGAAGGTATAGCGGCCCACCTGCTCGCCGTTCTCCACCGACTCGAGCATGAAACACTCCCGCTCCGGCCAGGCGGCTCGCAGAAAGGCCGAAACCGGCGTCTCCAGGTCGGCCGTGAGCGTGCGGCAGACGGGGACAAGCGTGTGCTCTTTGGCAAGCGCCTGGAACTCCTTGCGGCTGGGCTGGACGGGTTGGGAAGAGGCTTTCACAGTCTCAGTGTAATTGCAGGCAGCGCGGAGCGCCTTGTCGCGTCTATGATGAGTGAATGGGCGCCTTCCCCAGGCCCACACTCTGGTGGCAGGCAATCGGAATTGGAGATAACTATGGCATCGGTATCCCTTGAGCAGGAGATCAATCCCTGGGAAGCCCAGGCGGCTCGATTTGACTTTGCGGCGCGCAAACTGAACCTGGAGGAAGGCTTGTGGAAGCTGCTGCGCACGCCGGGGCGCGAGATCATCGTGCACTTCCCCGTCACCATGGACAACGGCCACATGGAGATGTTCACCGGCTTTCGGGTGCAACACTCGATTGCGCGCGGCCCCGGCAAGGGCGGCATCCGCTACTCACCGGATGTGAACCTGGACGAGGTACGGGCGCTGGCCAGTTGGATGACATGGAAGTGTGCTGTCGTCAACATCCCCTTTGGCGGCGCCAAGGGCGGTGTCATCTGCGACCCCAAGAAGATGAGCCGGGGCGAGCTGGAGCGCATGACGCGCCGCTACACCTCGGAGATTATTGATTTTATTGGGCCGGAAAAGGACGTTCCCGCGCCCGACATGAACACCAATGAGCAGACCATGGCCTGGATCATGGATACCTACTCGATGCACCAGGGGCACACGGTGACCAGCGTGGTGACCGGCAAGCCTTTGAACATCGGCGGCTCGCGCGGCCGGACGGAGGCCACCGGGCGCGGCGTGCAGGTGATCTGCGACGAGAGCATGCGCTACCTGAAGATGCCGATCGACGGCTGCCGGGTGGTTATCCAGGGCTTTGGCAACGTGGGCTCCAATGCCGCCCGCTTGATGATGGAGCGCGGCTACAAGATCGTGGGCATCGCGGAGTTCGACGGCGGCCTGTCGAACCCCAAGGGCATCGACATTCACCAGTTGCTGGACTACAAGCGCCGCAATAACACAATTCTGGGCTTTGGAGGAGCCGAGGCAATTCCCAGCGAGGAGTTGCTGGTTTCTGAATGTGAGATTCTCATCCCCGCGGCCAGGGAGAATGTGATCACAAGCCGCAACGCCGGCCAGATCAAGGCGAAGGTCGTCGTGGAGGGCGCCAACGGCCCCACCACCGCGGTGGCCGACGAGATACTGGCCGAGAAGCGTATCTTCATCATGCCCGACATATTGGCCAACGCCGGCGGCGTCACGGCCAGCTATTTTGAGTGGGTGCAGGACCGCCAGGGCTACTTCTGGAAGGAAGCTATCGTCAACGAGCAACTGGAGAACATCCTGCGCGACAGCTTCGACGATGTGGTGCGCTATTCCGAGGCCCACAACGTCAACAACCGCATCGCCGCTTACATGTTGGCCATCGACCGGGTGGCGCAGACGATTCGCCAGCGCGGCATCTACGCATAACCACCTGCGGTGGGGCCAACTGCTCGCTATTCCTTTGCAGCGACGATCTCTGATTGAGTCAACTGGCGATAACAACCTAAGCGGGATGGGCAACGGCCTGTCCCGCTTTTCTTTGCGCAATTCGCAACTATATTTGTGTAATGCTGTTTGTATTGAAGGAAGATGCATGAGTTCGCAGGAAGGAGCATTATGAAAATCGCACTCGTTGCATTGCTTTTCGCGGCATCCGCGTGGGCTCAGGGGCCCTCTACCGAGCCTACCGCGGCCTGTGGCCCTGCGAATGTCAGTTTTAAGGTGAAGCTGGGTGCCCCGAATATGCTGGTGCAGCCCTATCCAGGCAAGGCGCAGGTTTACTTCATCCACGAATCGGGTACACCGTGGGAGGTTGGCTATCCGACGACCCGTTATAGTGTGGACGGAGCATGGGTGGGCGCCAACCATGGAGACTCCTATTTTTCCGTTTCGATCAATCCGGGAGAACATCATTTATGCGTGAACCTGCAGTCATCCATCGTTAATGACCGAGCGGAAATGGCGCATCTGGAAGCAGAGGCAGGGAAGGTCTATTACTACCGCACGCGGCTTGTCTTGTCGCGAAGCGTGGAGTTATTGGAGCTGGAGCCGATCGACAGCGATCAAGGTAAGTACTTGATTGCCTCCTTTCCACTGAGCGTGTCGACGCCGAAGAAGTAAGCACAGAATGGGTCATTAACTCATCCGGCATTGGATGTAAGTGCGCGGCGCTATGCGGAGCGGCAAGACGCCAGCTTGCCCCACAATGCAATAATGGAGTCACGCCTCCAGAGACTCGACAGTGTGGCGCGACCGAATGAACCTGCCCAACTCCATCACGATGAGCCGGATAAATTTTCACAATCGTCGAATCAACAACTTGCAGAAATAAAAAGACTTAAACAATCACATAAATCGGAAAAAGTGCTGAAAACGGGAATCCGCTCAGCAATTTTTCAGCAATTTCGCTACGAACAGTTATGCAATACACTGGGCACTCCGAAACGGAGACAGTGCTGCGTTATCTAGAGTCGGAGCAAATCCACGAGCGGTCATGACTGGTCCCAAACATCCAGCCAGTGATCATGATCTTTGGGCACCGGGATCATTGGCATCTGGTTGTGGATCGGGGCCATAACCTCGTTGGGCTCCGTTGTCAGAATCGAGAGGGTCTCCAACGGCCAAGGTTCCCTCCGTGAACTGAATGGCAACCGGCGGAGGGAATGTATTTTGGAGAAATTCGAAATAAAAGACACAGAGAAATGGTCTGAACCTCCGACCCCTGGTCCCGAACCAACAACCTTCGAACTCTAAATGCTTTGCTTGGTGTCGCTTAGGGAGCCAAAGGCCATTCTATTCTCCCCTCAATCGTACCGAAGTTGTACCGAGGTTTCTGGACGGGTCAGGACTAGCTATTATTTGACTGGAAGCTAAGCCAAACCTGTTCCGAGAACACATCCGGCGGCGCTAAGCCGGCATCACAAGGGGTAGGAATTACGCTAACACCTTCCCAAGCTCTCGAATCCTTCGCCGGCGGAAAGCACATTGCTTGCGACAGACTCTCAAGGTCGTGGCCGTCTGTTCCTAGTTACCGGTGCTTTTAAATGCCTCCAAAGCAATTTGAAGGCTGGAAAGTTACCTTGCTGCATGTGCTCGATTAATGATATTTTTAGCAATCAACAGCAGCTAAAGAGACCGAGACGTTCCGGATGCTTATGAAGACTTTATGATCTGTGCAACCATCTTTGCGCAGGTATCGATGCCCAGAGTGCTGTTTATGGTGATGTGGTAGAGTCTTGGATCTGACGAGTCACAGTCGTAATAATAACGTGCATAGTGGAGGCGCTCAGAGTCTTTGCGGCGCAGCAGAGCAGGCAGGTCGTGCTCATGCGGATGGCGAGGCTTCATGCGCTTGATCTTTTCCTCCAGCGGCGCGTAGACCAGCATGCGAAGTACGTGGGGTTGGCGCCGTAAAATGCACTGCGCACTGCGTCCGATGATGACACAATTACCCACCTTGGCGGCCTCTTGGATGATATTAGCTGTGAAGATCTGCACCGTATCACGATCCACCGCGAGTTCAGACCCCTCCCCGACATACGATTCGGGACCTCCCTGGCGGAAGCTCTTCATGACTCGCTCCCACCACGCAATGGCATGTTCGTCGGCCTGCGCAGCCCAGGCATGATCCACTTTTCCCATGGCTGCGACCCGTTCGATGATTTGCTTGTCAATGCATTCCCAGCCCAAGAGTTCCGCCACTTTGCGCCCGATGTCGGCGCCTCCGCTGCCGTATTCTCTTGCAATCGTCAAAACATTGAACATTTTCATCCTTCCTTGCCGCCACACATTCCCTAATGCGGTTGTGGCACTTATTATCTCTTTAGCGCCGTATAGCCACAGAGTTGTAATCAGGCACACATGTGCTACTTCAGCAACAGGAGGCCGGATAGTTTGACTCTGTCACCAGGCATCCTTATGGACTCTCGTCACCGATGTACTGCGGTGGGCCGTATTTTGAAAAACCTATTGCCAAAAACAAGAATGAAACGTCATTCT
>JBEKFS010000197.1:0-4191 GCA_050013195.1 Occallatibacter sp. | reverse complement strand
TGGCCGTATGAAAATGTTCCTTTTGGAAATGTAGCGCCGGCCTCCTGGCCGGCTGTAGCGTGGGCCTCCCGGCCCACGTTCGTTCATTGGATAGAACATCTTCATCCGGTCACGGACCTAGTGAAGGAAGCTTCGCAAGGATTTGCAGTTAATTAAGTGCCCGCGGCGCATAATGTCAATAGAGTTCGGCGTCGATGACCCGATAGCGGGGCGGAAGCTCCATGAGTGGAAGAATATGGCCGGAAGCCGCGCACAGGCAGGCGCGAAGCATGGGGTATTGTTTGCCTGAACATGGTAAGAAAAAGTATCCCACGCACCCCGAAAAGCGGCCTAACTCCTTTAATGTCTAGATTCTGCAAATAACTCCTGTGGAATCAAGAATTTGCAGCGACACCCCTGTCCTAACTCATTGAAAACAAGGAATTTCTTTACAGAGACGGGGTGGGGTGGGGAGGGTACTCATGCGTTAACAGAGCCACTGCCACACACTGCCTGGCGCTTTCCTGGCGACGCCGGCCCCTGTTTCCGTGCGGGAACGGCCCCTCCAGTTCTTAGACAGGTTCTAAATATTTGTGGACTTTAGCTGTGGAATTCCAGCCCGCGCCTCATCAGGCAGGCGGCAACAGGGAGACATGGGCCTGGACAATGCGCCAGCCTTCCCGCAGCCGGATCCAGGCCTGTTACGGCGGTGATTACGCGCTGCTGCCATGTGGAAATTCCTCATGCCAGATAGGCAATCGCGCCCACTCGCGTGGCGGAGAGATCGTTATCCGCCGGGAGCGGATCACTCCGGCAATGCAAGTCCGAGAGCGCCGAGATTCTCTCCCGGAGAAGCGTTCAGCGTCATTTTCAAATGAATGGAACACGCGGAGAAGGATTTTTCTTGAGGAGTTCAGTCCGGTCAAGCTAGCATGAGCCATGATCACGCGCGCCGCGAAGTTGTTGCTGCTGGCAGGAATCGCTCTGGACTATACGCTGGTTGTGTTCAACAACCTGACTGATTTTGATTCGAACTATCAGTTTGTCCGCCATGTGCTGATGATGGACTCGACCTTTCCGGACAATCATGGCCACTGGCGCGCGCTGTCTTTGCCGGCCTTTCACCTTGCCTTTTACTTTTGCATCATTGCCTGGGAGATCGCCAACACGATCTTGCTCTGGTGGGGCGTGGTCCGGCTGTTGCGGGCGCTGCGGCTTCCAGCAACCGCATTCAACGCGGCTAAAGGCGTGCCCGTGGCGGCGCTCACTCTCTCATTGTTGATGTGGCTGGTTGCATTTCTCTCTGTGGGCGGAGAATGGTTTCTCATGTGGCAGTCCCATACATGGAACGGTCAGGAGGAAGCGTTCCGCATGTTTGCCGTGGTTGGACTGGTGCTGCTGATCCTGCTGCATCCTGACGCCGAAGGCCAGCCGTGAGTACTCCTGTTCCCGCAATCGTTCTTGCCGCCGGAGCCAGCCAACGCCTGGGCCAGCCCAAACAATTGCTCGTGTATCACGGCGAATTCCTGATCGAGCGCGCGATTCGCCTGGCCAACGAGGCCGGCGCTTCTCCGGTGATCGCCGTTCTGGGCGCTCATTACGAAATCATCTGTGCGTCCATTGCGATGAACGATGCGATTCTCGCTATCAACGACAAATGGGTGGAGGGAATCGCCAGTTCCATCCATGCGGGGCTGAGAACGCTGGATGCGGTCGCCGGCGGCGCATCGGGCGTTCTGATTCTGAGTTGCGACCAGCCTCGGCTTACTGCGGGTCATCTGCGCGCGTTGATCGAGGCCTTTACCGCACAGGCTGAGCCTGCCATCGTGGCCTCAGCTTATGCAGGCGTTCATGGCGTCCCCGCCATATTTCCTCGCAGCATGTTTGCGGATTTGCTCGCGCTGCGAGGCGACAAGGGCGCGCGCTCAGTGCTGGTTCACCCGCCGTGCCCTTTGATCGCTCTGCCTTTCATCGGTGGTGAAGTGGACATAGACCAGCCTGGCGATCTGGCCCAGCTTGAATAATGCTCACCTTTCGATGGTGGCTTCAATGTAGCCGTGCGGTTCGTCGATGGGCACGAAGATGTGGTTGGGATTGTCCTGGCCGAAGGGGCTCAGGTCCGCCAAGAGGTGGTGCAGGTTGGGCATGGTGAGCGTGATGCGCGCAATCTCCGGCGCCGCTTCCAGCGCGGCCTTGCCCATGTCGTAGAGCGTGTGCTGAACGCTCATGCTGTCGTGTGCCGCAAACTCTTTGAGCAGGGCGGAGACGATTCGCGTCCTCACCTGCGCATAATCCGGCGAGTCCGCCGCGTACTCCCACTTCACCGTGGCGCGCGTGCCCAGGATGCGATCGGTAGCCGGTTTGAGCGTGGTGAGTTTGTCCTGGATGTAGCCGGTGAAAGCCGACTTGGTGGTCTTCAGAATCACCAGCCCGTCCACGCCGGAGTGGATGGCCCACGCGCCGCCCCGTTCGCGTGCAGCATGAACTGTGTGCAGCTCCGGTCCGCCGAGCTTGAAGGTGGTGGCTTCAGGCACACCGTCAATTTCCATCCGCTCCCAGGCCTTCTCGTCAATCTCTACGCTGGCCTTTGTAACCTGCGGGTTGTTGCTGAGCAGATAGTCGCCCAACTCAATGGCAAACTCTTCAATGGTGCCGGCCTTTGAATCGCGAGCCACGGAGTAGACGGTATTCTTCATCGTGTCTGTGGGCAGAATCCTGCTGTTGTCCGCCTCAGTAAAGCTTGATTCGAAGTCCCCGTGCAGCAGCAAATGCACGGTCCACTCGTTGAACTCGTGACGATCGCCGTGCCGCGTGATGCGCGACAGGCGTACGCGCGATTTACCGTAGCGATTCTCGCCCAGTCTTGTCATCGTGTCAGCTTCCTCGATAGGTTGTGTAGCTGTGATCGCTCAACAGGAGCGGCAGGTGATAGTGCGCCTCGCCGTCGCAGTTGAAAGTGATGGAGATCTCCGGATAGATGGTCGCTCGGCTATTGCGAGCCAGATAAGCGCCGCTGCCGAAAGTGAGTCGATAAAGGCCGGGGGCGGCACTCTGCGTCAGATCGCGGCAACGTCCATCCGCATCCGTCGCGCTCTCTCGAACGAGGGTCCATCCATCCTCCTCGCGTTTGTCAAGGCGAACAGAAATGCCCGCGGCGGGCTTGCCCAGCACCGCGTCCAGCACATGGGTAGTAATCGCACTCATTGTATAAGCCACTTTCCCAGACGTATTTGTGTGATCTGCCGCTGCTGCTCCGCGGCCTCGCGCAACTCGCCGGCACGATCGCCGGCCAGACGGCGATTGAGAATCGCAAGCATCTCTTCGGCGCTCTTTCCGGTTGCGCAAACGATGTAGGTAAATCCAAAGCGTTGTTCGTAAAGCGCATTGCCGGCAGTCAGTTCGGCAAGCACTTGTTCGGCTGCTTCATGCGCAGACGACTGCTCTTGACTGGACCACGCGGACGATTGCGCCGAAGCGTGCGCGGCCTTTTGTCCGCCAATGCGCGGATGGCGCGCGAAGGCCTCCATCCAGTCTGCTTCTTCCATGCGCGCCCACACTTCATCGGCCGCGGCGCTCAACTCTGCAACGTTGCGAATGGGGCGGAGCGCAACCATGGCCGCGGCCCATCGCCGTGAACCGCAGCAGGCAATCATCGCTTCGAGCGCCGTGTCCGCGCTCGCCGCGTTCCATGATTGAAGCGTTGCATTCACTTCGACGGCCCCTCCGAACGCAGCTCGATCAGGAACTCCTCAAGCAGGTTGGCGGCTACACGGCTGCGATATTCCGCGGTGGAGCGGATGTCGTCAATGGGCTTTGCCTCCGCCAAGAGCGCTGCCCGCGCAGATTGTATTGTGTGCGAGTCGATTGACTGGTGAAGCAGCGCGGCCTCGACCTGATGGAGCCGCGCCGGAAAGGGCGCAAGGCTCGCCGCCGCCACACGAACTTCGCTCACCACGCGGCCTTGCAGCAGCGCAGTTGCAGCTAGCGCAGTTTTCGACACCGCCATCGCGCGCCGCGTTCCAACCTTGCGCAGGTATTGCCGGTGCTGCGCGAATCGCCTCGGCAAATGAATGGCGTAGAGCAACTCATCGGCGGCCAGCGCATTCTGTTTGTAGCCGGTATGGAAGTCCGAATAAGGAATGCGCCGGCTGCCGCGCACTGACAGGAGTTCAATCTCCGCGTCGTAAACGAGGAGAGCGGGCGAAGAGTCCG
>JBEKFS010000196.1:0-4224 GCA_050013195.1 Occallatibacter sp. | reverse complement strand
ATGGCCGGAGATATGCAACTTACGTGCAGCGATTGCGGGCAGGACTTCACCTTCACCGCTGCTGATCAGACGTTCTTTCAGGAACGTGGTTATTCGACCCCAAAACGTTGCAAGAATTGCCGTCAGGCAAAGAAGAACGATTCGGGGGGCTCCGGCTACCGTTCGGGCTCGGCACAGGGAACACCTGTGATTTGTTCGGGTTGCGGACAGCCTACAACAGTGCCTTTTGAACCTCGTGGCGACCGCCCGGTCTTCTGCCGGGATTGCTACCAGGCGCGCAAAGGCAGCGGCGGCGGCGGTTCACGCGGCAACCGGTAACAGGTTTTAAGCGGGTCCGGCGAGCCAGGTTGCTCATCGGGCCCGTGCAGTTCGGCGAGTTCGAACAAAGCTCCCCGGCAACGCAGATTTGTCTGCGGCTGCTTTGAGCGAGCATTGTGAGTGGATTTTTGCCCCAATTTCCCCCGTCAGATCAACTTTATTATTTTGAGGATTTTTCCCTGCGCATGGCCAGCCAACTCTCCTTCACAGGTTTTGCTTGGAAGAATCTTTGGCGCAGGCGTCTGAGGACACTGCTGACTTTGGGCGGCATCGCGATGGCCATCGGCGCCTTCGTAGGGCTGGTGGGCTTTTCACGCTCATTTGAGCATGAATGGCTGCGCATGTACCTGAGCAGCGGAACCGACATTGCGGTCGTCCAGCAGACCTTTCTGAACACCTCGGTCAGCGAAGCGGCAGGAGAGACGCTCAAGGCCCTGCCCACCGTGGCTCAGGCAACTCCGATGATCCTGAATCTGATGGACCTGACGCCGGAGGTCAATGCGCTGGCTTATGGCTGGAAGGCCGATTCCTATGAGTTTGACTCGCTCACGCTGAAATCGGGCCGCCGCTTCCGGGACGGCCAGCCGGAGGTGATGCTGGGCGATCTACTTGCCGAAAACATGAAGAAAAATCCCGGCGACACACTGGAGATTCAGGGCTCGACCTTTACCGTGGCCGGCATCTACCACGGCGGATCGGCGCTGGAGGCTGGCGCAGTAATCATGCCGCTGGATCAGATGCAGAAGCTAGGCAACCTGGAGGGCAAGGTGACGGCCTTTCATGTGCGGCTAAGGCCGGCGCCGGAGGGCGAGCCTGCGGACCATTATTTAGCGCGGGCTCAGGCTCAGATTGAGGCCGCTCTGCCGGGATTGCGGGCGGTTCCGGCAGCCGAGCGCGCCGCCAACAACCAGCTTGTGCTGCTGGCTCACGCCGCAGCCTGGGGAACATCGGGCATCGCGCTGCTGATCGGCATTCTGGGCATTGCCAATACCATGGCCATGTCCGTTTTTGAGCGGACACGCGAGATTGGAATTCTGCGCGCGTTGGGATGGAAGCGCTGGCGAGTGCTCGTGCTGATCGAGATGGAGGCAGCAGCGCTGGGCCTGGCCGGCGGGATTGTCGGCATTGTAGTGGGCTGGGGCGCGCTGCGCTTGCTGGCCGCGTTGCCGCAAACCGCGAGCATCGTCTCCGCATCGTTTCCGCTGCTGCTGCTGGCTGAGGCGCTGGTCATTGCCGTGCTGGCCGGGCTGGCAGCGGGCTTGATTCCCGCATGGCGCGGCGCGCATCTGTCGCCGGTGGAGGCTCTGCGCCATGACTAGCCCGCTGCTGGAAGTGCGCGACCTGCGCAAGAGTTATGACGAAGGGCGCATCGAGGCCCTGCGCGGCGTCGATCTCTCCATCGAAGCAGGAGAGTTCTTGGCCATCAGCGGACCGAGTGGCAGCGGAAAATCCACCTTGCTGCAACTTCTGGGCGGGCTTGACACGCCAACCAGCGGCGAGGTCCTCTTCAGGAACACAAGGCTCGGTTCGGCGATTGACCTGGATACTTATCGTTCCCGGAAGGTGGGCTTTATCTTCCAGGCATTTCATCTGATGCCTACGCTGCGCGTCCTCGAAAATGTTCAAGTTCCTATGATGGCCCTGAGCAACATGCCGCCAAATCGCGCCCATCGTGCGCTGACTCTGCTGCGCGAGATGGGATTGGAACATCGCTTGCGGCAGTATCCCAATGAGCTTTCTGCGGGCGAACGACAACGGGTGGCGATTGCCCGTGCGCTGGCCAATGAGCCGGAGATTTTGTTGGCCGACGAGCCGACCGGTAATCTGGACAGTGCGAACTCGGCGCGCATCATGGAAATACTAACCGGAATTCAGAAGCATCGGGGAATGACGCTGATCGTTGTGACGCACGAGAACGCAATCGCGCACGCGGCTGCGCGGCAGATTCGCCTGCGCGACGGAAGGATAGAGGCATGAGAATTGCTCATATTGTTCTTACGGCAGCGCTGCTTTCGACATCGGCCGTACATGCTGAGGATGCACCCAAGGCGTTAACCGCCCAGCGGCAGCGCATGGAGACGGCGGATTATCGTGCCAGCGGCCATTTGATTTACACGCACGTTTACACCCACGCGAAAGGCTACAGCTATAGCTACTATAGCTACCCAATTACGATCAAGGCGCATTGGTTTCCTGGCGTGCTGCGGGTGCTGGTGGAGATTGGCACGGTTTCCAAGGCGCGCGCGGATTCATCGCTCAGCACTCCCGTACCTGTTCATATTCTGCTGGAAATGCGACCTAACGGGCCAAACGTGGTCAAAATTGCACACCCCGGCGACGCAAGTCCCGCTATTCTGCCCTTCGACAAATGGAGTGAGGGACTGTTAGGTACAAATTTCAGCTACGAGGATTTTTTAGAGGCGCACTACTTCTGGGCGGAGCAAGCAGCGCTGGGCGAAAAGAAGATTGGCGCGCGCGATTTCGATGTGGTGAAGAGTACGCCGGGCCTTGCTGACAAGACTCACTATACCGAGGTCACCATGTGGCTCGATCACACAAACAGCTTTCCTGTATACGTTGATAAGACGCTGAAAGGTGGGATGGTGAAGGAATTTACATCATTCGGCCTGCGGCACGAGGGTGGCGTCTGGTCGGCACACCAGATTGAAGCAAAGATTAGCGGCCAGGCCGGTTCAACCCAGCTGATTATCGACCATGGCACGCCCAAAGCAAACCTCAGCCTTAAGGACTTCGCTGACGCGCAAATGATGCAATTCCAGGACGATAAATGAACCTGCTGTTCTTCCTGCTCGCTATGGCCGCGGCCCTGGTCGTTACGGGCATTGCGTATCAATGCCTCGGCGCGCGTTCCGACCGCAAGCGCTATGCCAGGGATGGCCGATGGATCGACATCGGGGACAGGCGAAGGCTCTACCTGGTGGAAAAGGGATCCGGAAACCCCACTGTTCTATTTGAAGCCGGGATCGCAGCCACCAATCTGAACTGGTTTCACATCCAGGAGCCGGTCTCGCGCCTTGCTTCTACAGTTTCCTATGATCGCGGCGGACTGGGCTGGAGCAGCCCGGCTCGCACGGCGCGGACGCCCGCCAACATTGCCGCCGAACTGCATCAGCTGCTGGCAGGCGCCGCTATCAAGCCGCCCTACATCCTGGTGGGACATTCCTTTGGCGGGCTGATAATGCGCCGCTTTGCACTCAACTACTCAGAGGAGGTGGCCGGCGTTCTGCTGGTGGACCCCATGCGTTGCGAGGAGTGGCCGCCGCTGAACCCGGGCAGGCAATCCGAACTCAATCTCGGCAGGCACCTCTTCCGAATTGCGATTCCCTTTTCGCGCATCGGAATTGCCAGGCTAGCTGTCACATCGCTCTTTTTGCGTTCCGGCCGTGCCGCGCAACGGCTGGCTGGTGTCGCCGGGAAAGGCGGCCAGCATGTGCTGGACCGCATCAAGGGCGAGGTGGGCAAGATGCCGCGGGAGGTCTGGCCCAGCATTGCCGCCCATTGGTCGCGGCCCGACAACTTCGCCGGTATGCGGGGCCACGTGATGGCAGTTCCCGATACCGTCCGGGAAATGCAGAACACTGGCCCCATTCAGAACATCCCCGTGCTTGTGCTGACGCCGGGAAATTCAAGGCCGCTGTCTAGAGAAGAGCTGAGCCGTATCGGCAACAACGTGCAGCAGGTGATTGCGCAGGAAAGCGCGCATTGGATTCATCTCGACCAACCTGACCTGGTGATCGATTCAATCCGTAAAATGGTTGCGGCAGCAGCAGCGGAACCTGTGGCCGTAGCTGGCTGAAGTTCACAGTTTCACATTAAATAGGGGGCGGGGCTCGGAGCCTTGTGTTGGCGATCAACGAATATCTGTCGAAACCTATCTCTGAATTA
>JBEKFS010000195.1:0-4404 GCA_050013195.1 Occallatibacter sp. | reverse complement strand
AATACCTCGCCGGTTTCTCAAAAGAGCATGCGAATGGAAACATACTCCGCCAACACCAGCCACCCCGCTGCGGGTGGCTCGGCGGGGCCGCGGATGGCACAGCAGTCACAGTCCGCGCCTTCCGCCAGCTTCGACATCGGCACACAGCAGCAATTCGCCGGACTGACAGCGGCCCGCAAAGCGAATCCGCACAAGCTGCCCAGCGCTCTGGCGATTGTTTCCAGGGCAACCGCCCAGCATCTCACTCTGGAAATCGATCAGTCAGGCGCGCTTTTTTTAAGCGACGACTTCGGGGCGCACTGGGAACAAGTCCTCCGGCAATGGACAGGGCGCGCCGTCGAAGTGCGAGTGAAAACAGGCTTGAGCGGCAACACCAACACCGCACCGGCCAGCGTGTTCGAGTTGAAAAATGATGCCGGTTCGACCTGGGCGAGCGTGGATGGAAAAATCTGGTCGGCGCAATAATCTTTTTCGTGTGCCGTAGATTGCTCCCAACGATTCTGAAAAAGCAAATCTTTCTTCGTGCGCGTGAGCGACGGCATCATTTCGGCAATATTTTTCCGCGCGCTGCCGGCACAAATATTAGATCTCACTCATTCAACACACGAACACTCAAGGAATCTCTCCGCGCGCCGAAAAGAGAATTATCAGGCATTTCCTCTGCGTTCCGCGAGAGTGTGATATGCGCACTGTTGCTGCAGAATGGTCGCCTGGTTCGCGCTGTGTGTTTGACGAAGGGAGACTTCGATGTTGCAGATTGACGGACGAAGGAATGAGGCAATCACTCCGTCCTGGGCACATCTCCGCCTTCCGCCCTTTCCTCAGGTTGCCCTTCGCGTACTGCAACTGGCCCACAACGAAAACGTGCAACTGCACGAGTTGAGCGGGCTGATCTCTTCCGATCCGGCCTTTGCCAGTGAAGTTCTTACCATTGCGAATTCGCTCTTGTATGCTCCACGATTTCCCGCCAGCAGCATACTGCAGGCCATCGCCGTGCTGGGCGCCAATAATCTGCAAGGACTCTGCCTGACAGTCGGCGTGCGCGCATACATGGGCAGATCGCTGAACCAGCCATCTATGCGAGCGATCTGGCGCCACAACCTGGCCTGTGCCCTGATCGCCGATCAACTGGCTTCCGTGGGCTTCCTGGACCGGGACGTTGCTTACACCTCTGGCGTGATGCATGACATCGGGCGGTTGGCGCTGGCCGTAGTCCGACCCAGGGAGTACTGCCTGTTGTTGGGAGCTCACAGCGGCTCGCCGACCAGCATTCTCAAGGCCGAGCGAGATCTGTTCGGATGGGATCATTGCGAAGCCGGCAGGCAACTGATCGCGGATTGGAAGATGCCCCCGGTGTTTGAACCCATTGTCGCCGAGCATCACGAGCCGCGGCAGAAGGATCGCCCCTGGTGTATGGCTGATTTGATCAGTGTGAGTTGCCGTATGGCAGACACCGTCGGCTGCGCTGCGTTTTCCGGCTGCGAGGTCACGCCGTTTCCTGATTTGCTGGACGAATTGCCCGAGCGGGAGCGCAGGCTCTTCCATGCCACGGTTGAAACCTTGACTGCCGAAATCGCCAGGAAGATCGATTCTGTAGAATCGGTTTGACCCGCGCTTACAGCCGCCTGACCGGCAAAGCCCCAATCACCCATAAAGCCCGATCGGAGCCTGCCTGTGCCTACAGCGGAATCAGAGTAGCTGTATCCCGAAAGCAAGAACCATTCTAGAAATGGAGAAGGCTCTTGATCATGAACAGCACGTTTGCCGGCCGCTCGGCCAGCCTGCGCATGTAGTATGGGTACCACGCATCACCGAAGGGAACATAAACGCGCACGTTGTAGCCATCTTCGACGAGCTTGCGCTGCAAGTCGCGCCGAATCCCATAGAGCATCTGGAACTCATACTGGCTGGGATCGATTCCGCGCTCCTTGGCGTAGTTCTTAATTGCGTCGATCATCGCCTGGTCGTGGGTCGCAAAGCCATGAAAAACCCCGCTATCAAGCAGCATCTTGCTGAGGCGAATGAAGTTGGCATCGACATCGGATTTGCTCGGAAACGCGACTGAGGCCGGCTCGTCATAGGCGCCCTTGCACAGCCGCACGCGCGTGCCGTCAGCCACGAGTTGCTCGACGTCTTTCTGGGAGCGGAATAGGTAGGACTGGATTACGATACCAATCGCTCCGTGCAGTTCGGGCTTGGTATTCAGCCGATGCACAATGTCCATCGTCACCTGCGTCAGCGATGAGTCCTCCATGTCGATGCGGACAAAGCCGCCCGTCTTGGCGGCGTGTTGGGCCACGCTCTCGGCAATGCTCTCGGCCAGGACGGGCGAAAGGTTCAGCCCCATCTGCGTCAGCTTCATGCTGATGTTGGCCTTCAATTTGCGCTCCGCGATCATGTCTAACAGCTTGTGGTAGATCTCGGCGGCGGCGCGCGCTTCTGTTTCCGAGGTCACGCTCTCGCCCAGCGAGTCTATGCTGACGGTGATCCCTTGTTTGTTGACTTCCTCGGCCACCCGCAGGGCATCGTCGATCTCCATACCGGCAATAAACCGGGAGCTGACACGGACACCCAGCCTGGAATGTTCGCTAAACCTGCGCAGAGGCCGATTGTGTGAGAGTGCGATAAAAAACGAACGAAGTACAGGCATACAATAATCCTCCTGGAACAGGCCATCATTTCCCGGCCATATTCCGGACCAACTAGTTTCTCATATAAAAGTCAGGAGGGCGGTGACGGGCAAATCCGAGCCTTCGGTCGACGTCAGCCTTGAAGCTTCTTCCATATTTCACCGCATCATTAGACGCGCGTTTTCTATAATAACGTTGACCGATTTATCGCGTAGGAGTGACATATGAATTTCAAGCCGACCCCGATCTTCCGTTCACTTTTTGCTCTCGGAGCGCTGACCCTCGCGTTGCCCGCAGCCCTGGCCCAAACTGCCGCGCCCGCGGCCGCCGTGTCCACGATTTACGTCAAAACCGGCCACCTTTTCGACGCCACCAGCGACAACCTGCGCGACAACATGGTGCTGGTCATCGAAGGCGAGCGCATCGCCAAAGTCGTGCCCGCCGACCAGGTGACCATTCCTGCCGGGGCCACAGTCGTCGATCTCTCCCAGGCCTGGGTGCTGCCGGGGCTCATTGACTGCCACACCCACCTGGAGGCCCGCGCCGACCACTACAACCCCATCTGGGCTGTGCGGGAAACGCCCTTCATGGGCGGCTTTAACGGCGTGGTCAACGCCAACAAGACCCTGCAGGCCGGCTACACCAGCGTCCGCGATGTGGGTTCCCAGCCCTTTTTCGCCGTCGATTTGCGGCGCGCCATTGACGAAGGCCAATTTCCCGGCCCCCGCGTGGTGGCCAGCGGTCCGGCCATCTCCATCTCCGGCGGTCACGGCGACATGAACGGCTTTGCTCCCGGCGTTGAAAACAGAATGTATCCGGCCGAGCGTGGCTACGCCCTTGCCGACGGCCCCGAGCAGGTTCGCCACGTGGTCCGCGAACAGATCAAATATGGCGTGGATGTAATCAAGCTCATGGCTACCGGCGGCGTGCTCTCCCTGGGCGATAAGCCCGGCTCCGAGCAACTCACCTACGAAGAAATGAAAATGGCTGTCGACGAGGCTCATCGCGCCGGTCGTAAGGTCGCAGCGCACGCCCACGGCACACAGGGAATCAAGGACGCGGTGCGCGCCGGCGTCGACTCCATCGAGCATGGCAGCCTCATCGACGCTGAGGGCATTGAGATGATGAAGGCCCACGGCACCTATCTGGTCGCTGACATTTATAACGACGATTACATCCTCGGCAAGGCCGTCGAATTCGGCCTGCCCAAAGAGAATGTTGACAAGGAGAAGATGGTGGGCCGCCTGCAGCGCGAGAACTTCTCGAAAGCTGTGGCAGCAGGTGTCAAAATCGCCTTCGGCACCGATGCCGGCGTCTATCCACACGGCGACAACGCCAAACAGTTTCACTATATGGTCAAGTTCGGTATGACACCGGCCGGGGCCATCCGCGCCGCCACCTCCAGCGCCGCCGACCTTATCGATCGTGCCCACGACGTGGGCACTCTCGAAGCCGGAAAATACGCCGACCTGATCGCCGTCACCGCCAACCCACTGGAGCGCATCGAGGTGCTGGAACATGTCTCCTTTGTGATGAAGGGCGGCAAGGTGTACAAGGACGAACTCGGCGCCGCCAAGCCATAGACGCGCGCTACGCGCTAGCCGGCCAGCGATAGTGCCCGGCTGCGCGATGAGGCGCGAAGGCTGCAAGTAGGCTCTCTTCCACGCCGCGGCCGATATTGTGCACCACCCGCGTTTGCAGGCCCGCGCTCACCACAATGCCTACATGCGGCAGCCGCGCATCGAGCAGCCATGTGAGAATGTCACCAACTTCG
>JBEKFS010000194.1:0-4459 GCA_050013195.1 Occallatibacter sp. | reverse complement strand
TGATGCTGACGAATGTGTTTTGGGATGAGCCGGGGTTTACGCCGATTGTGACTCAGCGAGACCAGTTGAGCCGTTCCGCAAAGGTGATGGTTTACAGCTACCAGGAGCAGGGGGAGTAAATGGCGACGAACTGGTATTCGGCTCCCGCTCCAGTGGCGCGGCGGGTTCGAGGTTATTTTGCGCCGGTGAATCGGACGGCGCAGACGCCCGTGCTCTTCGATCCGGCAGAGCAAGGCGGATTCAGCCTGGATGCTCCTCCTGCACCATGGATCAGCCTGGGTTGGATTCAGGAGTTTACGCGAAAAGCGGGGAGCAAGAGCGTCGCGGTGATGACGGGCATTCCGGCCAGTCCGCTGGAACAGGTGCGAGAGACACTAGAGGCGCAGGTGGGTTTGGAATTCCTGAGCTGGACCAAGCTGACCATGGCTCTGGCGACGGGTTCGCAGCACATGAACCTGCTCGCCTCCGCGAGCGGAGCTGCGCAGGCCGCGGATGGCGCGCAGGCGGCTACGGCGGTGACAGTGCAGAGCGGATCGACAGCTACGTTTGTCGCGCTGGCTTCGACCGACGCCGCAAAATATTCGGCCGGCTCGATTATTGCACTGGACGCGGATTACACGGGACAGACGGGATTCGTGGGCGCGCCTGTGTCTGGAGCGTATGTGCGTCAGGCGCTGACGGATGTGGATTACATCCGGCGCGTGACCTTCAATGTTGCGCTGGTGTCACAGGTCAACTCTGCCGGGCTGACACTGGCCGGACCGTTGCCGGGCGGCGCTCCGGCGGCTGGCTCCAAGTTGCAGGCCGTGACTGGATTTGTGGATCGCGAAGGCGGCAGCTTCTATCAGGAGTGGTCGGCGCTGTTTGTGATGGAAGGCAGCCAGGGGGAACGGATCTTCTTTCACTATCCCCGCTTGCAGTCGGTTGCCGGCGCGCAGGAAGCAGCTTTGCCTTTGGACGGCAAGCAGAAAGCCGGGCTGGCGCGCGTACTGCTCAAAGGCCAGTTTCTAGCTCTGCCGGTGACCGATCCTCTGGATGGGGAACGCGTAGTTTGTTACCGGAGTTTCCTGCCAGCGGCTCATGCGCTGGTCTAAGTGAGTTAACAAGATGAGTGAATCCCACCTAAGCCGTAAGAACAAAGACGCGGCGAGGGTGGGGCACCCAGTGAGTTATCGAGTTACCAGGTTAACGAGTTAGTAAGTTATCAGCGCAGAGAGAGCCAATGAAGATTATGATCAACGGGCAAGACTACTCGACCACGTTGGATGCAGCGCGGCCGTTAACGATTGAACGCAAACTAAACGAGCCCTCTATCTGCCAACTCTGGCTAAGCTTGCCAACTAACGGCACCTTATCGATGCCGTTGCGCAACCAATCGATGACTGTAACGGGCGATGATGGGACTTATTATTTTACGGGTTACATTGCGGTAAGTCCCATGCCGGAGTATGCCGGGTTAGCACTGGAGGGCCCGCGCTACCGGATTGCGATTCAAGCTTTGAGCGACGAGCTACTGCTGGACCAGAACCTGATGACTCCCAGCAGCGGCGCAACGGGCGAGACCGCCGGAGCGCTGATGACGACATTGGTGACTCGCACGGGAATTGCGCGGCTGTCGACAGCGGGGCTTTCGCTGAGCACGGCGGTGAGCAAGTTTGTTCCCGATCCAGGTGCGCCTTGGAGCAAGAGCGCCGGACAGGTGGCCAGTATGGCGCGAGCCGCGTATCGCGCCGTCAATGGCGCACTGACGCTCTCTCCCGTGCAGACGATCGTGCATCCGCTGAACGAGGCGGACGGCAGCTTGAACCTGGCAACCCTGGGGTTCACGGCCAGCGTGAAGCGCGCACTGGCAAATGACGTGACGGTTTGCGGCGAGCATGAGCCGGTGGCTTATGTGACCGAATACTTTCTAGGAGACGGGGCCACAACTCAGTTTTATCTGGCACAAGATCCTTACTTTCCCGCAGCATCGAAGTCCACCATCATCAGCGAACTCTTCAATGAGCCGCAGATCAACCAGAGCATATGGGGCGTTACGGGCGGGGCGGGTTATCTCTCGCTGGGCGCAGGCGGACTGGTGATGAGCGGAGGCAACGGCGTCGACGGAGAGACGCTGCTGGCCTGGCTTGATCCCGTGGAGATGGGCGGAACGCTGCTGCTGGAGGCCGTGGGTGTAACGCTTGCCGCGGGCAGCACCGGGACGCTGGCCGGATTTTTTGTTGGCAGAGATACACAGTCGGCATGCATTGCGGGTTTTCAGGCGACGGCGCAGGCGGGCACGGGGGCTGTCACATTGCAGCCGCTGATTCAAGGCAGCGCGGTGGGAACGGCTTATGCGATCAATCCAGCCTACCAATATACGTTGCGTGTCCGCGTGCATTGCGCGGAGAACGAACGAGAGTTGGCAATCTATCGCTCCTTTGGAGATAGCGGGGCAATTACGGCCGGCGGGCTGTGGAATATAGTTTCGGGCAACATACAGATGGAGCTTCAGCAGTTTGTGAACGGAGTGGGCGGGATGCCTGTGACGCTGTATGACGGAGCGATTGCCAGCCTTCCCGGAGCCTGCAATGTAGTGGCTGCGAGCAGCATCAACCTGAATGGAACCATGCGCGCGCTGAATTTGACCAATCTCGGATCAGGCTGGGTGGTGAGCACGCCGCCGGGCAGCGGCGCCTACACGCGACGGGTTGGCACAACAGCCGAGGCGGCCGAGTGCCATCTGGAGCGCACCGGCAAGGTGGTCTTCTACACCGGGTATGCACCGGTGGCAGGCGAGCAAGTTGCGGTGAGTTATCGAACAGTGGGCAGGGCTGTGGGACGAGCGGTAAACACCACCAGCCAGACGTCGCTGGCCGCGGCGGGAATGCCGGTTGAGGCTGCATGGATTGGCTCAGTGACGAATCCGCCGGCGCGCAGTTCGGCGGATTGCCGCAATGCGGCCCTGGTGATGGAGCAGGCTGCGGCAAGCGTGAGCGCGGCGTGGAGCGGTACGTACAAGGGAACCAGATTCAGTTTCGCCACCGACGTGTGGCCGGGCGATGCGCTGCTGCTGAATGCGCCGTCGACAAATTTGAATGCGCAGGTGGTGGTGCGGGCCGTGACGGTGAGTTACAAATCAAGCTATCCGGAACTGGTGGAGTATGCAATTGCCTTCGCCAACGACTGGGCCGCCGATTTGGCTATCAAGACCAGCGCGACGGTTCCTGAGGATGCGTGGCTGCCCGCGCCGGTTGCGCCGACGGTGCTGGCGAATCTTAACACGCTCACGGTGACGGCGGTGACGGGAACGACGGTGACGGTTGATGCCGGCGCGACGCCGCCCACAGGTGGAGGGTTCGAGGTCCGGACGAGGGACTTTGACTTCATGGCTGGCCAGGACCCGGCGCTGGTGATGCGGTCGACGCAACAGACAATGACAATTTCTCGCATTAGCGCGAATGACAGATTTTTTATCCGGATGTATGACGGCGCGACGCCGCCGAACTACTCGGAGTTTTCAACGGCATTGTTTATTAATATGCCGCTGTGATGGTGAACGATGCTGTATTGAGATCGCGATGGACGAATGGAGCTTGGCAAATGCGGATGATGAATGAATTCGAAGCGCAGGTGCTAAGTGACCTGAGCGTGTTGAAGACGCAGATGACCGGCCTGATGGGCGACGGCAACGGCGGGCGGGTCGCCGAGCTCGAGCGGCGCATGGAGCGGCACGAACAGAACTGGCAGCGGGCCAAGGGGTTTCTGGCGGCGGTCAGCGTGCTGTTCGCGGTGGTGGAAGTGGCTGTGACGGAATTGTTCCGGCGTTGAGCAGCAGATAACTTTCCAGTTATTCTAGATTTTTCTCCCAGCGCTTGGGGCGGCGATTCTGTTGCAGGATCTTTTTGCGCAGGCGCAGCGACTTGGGCGTGACCTCGACCATCTCATCCTCGGCGATAAATTCTATGGCTTGCTCCAGATTGAGATTGCGGTAAGGCACCAGGCGGATGGCCTCATCGGCGCTGGATGCGCGCATGTTGGTCATGTGCTTTTCGCGGACGACGTTGACGTCAAGGTCTTTGTCGCGCGAATGTTCGCCGATGATCATGCCCTCGTAAACCTCGACGCCCGCGCCCACAAACAAAATGCCGCGCTCCTGCAATCCGTTGAGAGAGTAAGTGGTGGTGAGTCCCTGGCGGTCAGAGACCAGCGCGCCGGTGGGGCGCTGCGGAATCTCGCCCTGGTAAGGGATGTAGCCGTCGAAGAGCGCGTTCATCACGATGGTGCCGCGGGTCTCGGTGAGCATCTCGCTGCGCAGGCCGATGAGGCCGCGGCTGGGCACACGAAACTCCATGCGTACGCGGCCCGAGCCGTGATTGTGCATCTTGGTCATCTCGCCCTTGCGCGGGCCAAGCTTCTCGATCACCGTGCCGGTGTAGGCGTCGGGCACGTCGATGGTGAGATGCTCGACCGGCTCCAT
>JBEKFS010000193.1:0-8130 GCA_050013195.1 Occallatibacter sp. | reverse complement strand
GTGCTTCCCAACCCGGACGCCATCGATCAGTTCAATGTCGAGACCAATAACTTCAGCGCTGAGTATGGACGTACGGGCGCCGGTGTTGTATCCGTCGTAACAAAGTCCGGCACGAACCAGGTTCATGGGTCGTTGTTCGAGTTTCATCAGGAGACAAACTTCAACTCGGACGCTTATCTGCAAACCACAAGGACGCCCTCGCACAAAAACCTATTCGGTGCGACAGTCGGCGGACCTGCACTCAAGAACAAGATATTCTTTTTCGGAAGCTATGGCGGCCTGCGGCAAATCGCCCCGGTTAACTTCAACACTGGCGGGCAATTTCTCTGAGAACCTGCCCACGACCACGCCCGCAACTGGTCTTGGCGCCTGCGCCACCACGCTTAACGCCGCGGACAAAGCAAATACTAACTACGGTGGGGTGTTCTTCGTTTGCGACCCGGTGAATCATCAGCCGGTCCCCGGAAACCGTCTTGACCTCACCAATGGCTCCAATGGCCCTTCTGGCTACACCACCAACTACAACTATTCTGGTGGCGTTGCGGGGTCGGGAACGTCAGGAGCTGATCCGGTCGCCGCAGCGGTCCTTGCCAAGAACGTGCCTTTACCGACCCCGGGCCGTACCGATAACCGCTTCATCGGGAATGAAGGTCTGCCGGTTACATGGAACGAGTACCTGATCAAGGGCGATATCCAATTAGTACCGAATCATCGTGTAACACTCTCGTACTTTCAGTCGATCGGCTCTTCGCTAACGCTGCCTTCCGGAAGCAACCTGCCTGGATGGGCGCTCTCCAACTACGCCTACAGGCAACAGAATGGCAATGCGAGCGATGTCTGGACGCTCTCGTCGCGGTCAGTGAATCAGGTCTGGCTTAGCTATTCGCGTATGTTGGCAGGACGCATCAGCAACCCCGCCGAGTCGCTGTCGGCCTTTGGCTCGGACATTAATGTGCAAGGAGTGCAATCGCTGCCAAATATCAGCGTGAGCAATTTCTTCACTCTAGGAAACGCAATCAGCGGCCCACTGGCCGGCGACAACATCTATGGCGTGCGGGATGTCTTCAACACCACAAGGGGGAAACATGAGATCAGCGCCGGAGCCGAGGCCTATCTCGAGAAGGATCGCCTGGAGACGTTGCTCAACAACTATGGAACCTTCGCCTTCGCCAATTCGACAGTGCCCAACACCGTGGCAGGGCAGTCCACCTTTGTGAAGACGGGCATTGCAATGGCGGACTTTCTGATTGGCCACCCCAATACTATGGGCCAGGATTCACCGGACGATGCCAACGAGAACTACTGGAATTACGGCATGTTCGTGCAGGATAACTGGCGCATCTCCCACGCGCTGACCGTCAATCTTGGCGTGCGCTATGACGTGCAGACAGCGCCCACCGATACACAGCGCAGAATCGGCGTCTTTGAACCGGGCGTACAGTCGACAGTCTCTCCCACCGCGATGCTGGGGCAGCTCTTCCCCGGAGATCCGGGAGTTCCAGACGGCGGAGTTGACACAAACTACAATCACGTTTCGCCGCGTGTTGGCTTTGCCCTGGACCCATCGCGAAATGGTCGCACGGTTATCCACGGCGCAGCCGGCATGTTCTTCGATACCATCGGTGGAAACGAGTGGATGCTGTCGCAGAACTTCCAGCCTTTTGCCGTGCGTGAAACCAATGCGTTCACTCACGTGATCAGCTTGGCGCACATTTATTCGACAGACGTCGGCTGCCAGGATTTCTCCGGCTGTGTTTCGCCGTTCCCGTACGTCTACAGCCAATCTAATCCGCGGTACGTCTCTCCCGCCTCCCTGGTTTTTGTGCAGAAGGGAATGCGCTGGCCCTATAACACTCAGGTGAACTTCGGCGTTCAGCATCAGCTCAACAAGGACCTTGCATTGAGCGTTAACTATGTTGGCGCTTTCAGTCGCAAGCTGCCGATGTATATCGACCAGAATGCGCCAAGCGAAAGCTACGTGATCCCCGGCACCACGACTACTGCCACGAATACGACCTCTAACTACAACTGCCGTCGCCCGTACGATGCTATAGGGTTCGCGACAGGATCGACGACAACCTGCGCCAGTCCTGCCGTGGGTTCCAAATACATGAGCAACGCGTATGTAATCACTGACAACCAGTCAGCGAATTACAACGGGTTGCAGGTCTCGGTAGAGAAGCGGCTGAGTCATAACTTCAGCATCAAAGGCTTCTACATCTGGAGCAAGGGTCTGGCCAGCGCATCGATGCAGACCACTGGCAACATTGGTAACAGCAGCGGCACCGAACCCGAAGACTACTACGATATGAAACTTGACCACCAGCGCGAAGACAATGACATGCGTCATCAGGCCCTTATCTCCGCGGTGTGGAAACCGACTTTTTCCGGCAGTTTCAACCGGCCTGCGCGACTCGTTCTAAACGGCTGGTCCCTGGCGGCAACCTTGAAGATGAACAGCGGTAAACCGTTCAACATTACCAGCGGCACTGACGACAACTTTGACGGCGACACCAATGATCGCCCCAACATCGTACCGGGGATGCTCCCCACCGTGATTGGCGCCCACAGGCCGCGCTCACAGGAAATAGCTGAGTGGTTCCAAACGAATTCGTATTGCAAGGTAGGCTCGACCGGTTGCCCAGCCGGTGGCGGTCCTTCAGGCCTAGATGGGTTGGTCGCTCCCAACTCTCTGGATGCGCCAGGCTACAAAAACGTGGATGCATCTCTCTTCCGTGACTTCACCATTTACAGCCGGGTGAAGTTCCAGTTCCGCGGCGAAGCAACTAACGTATTCAACTTCGTCAATCTGAGTGCTCCTGGAGGTACGATGAATAGCGCCAGCTCCTTTGGCATCATCTCCTCAGGAAACGCGATGCGCGTGATTCAGGTTGGCGGACGTCTTCTCTTCTGATGTTTGTAACCGTGCTCCAAGCGGGCGGCGTCTGCTCGTCGCCCGTACGGAGGCATCGAATGTCTTCAACCTTGTCAGTCTCGGAGTACCGAATGGGACTCTCAGCTCGGCATCCGCCGGCACCATTACCGGCGCCAGCGCCATGCGTCAGATTCAGCTTGGCGTGTGACTGACGTTTTAAGTGTTGTACTTGTAGTCTCCAAGCGCCTGCTCGCAAGAGCAGGCGCTTTTTTCGATTACATATGTCCCGCGCAAAAACAGTTCTGTTACACAAACTCCGGGCAGGCAAGACTCGCTATTTCACACCGGACGAATTCAAAGTGGCTCTCAAATCGTTGGATGGATATAAACATGGGTAACCGGCGGCACAATCTACCGAAGCCCGGAATGCCGCTTCGCATGTTGAGCGATAGCGAAATTTATTCTGATGTACTGAAGGCTCTCCAGAAATTAGCTCTAAGGCTGCCATAGACCCTAAGTATGGCGTCCCCGACGGGATTTGAACCCGTGTTATCGCCGTGAAAGGGCGGTGTCCTAGGCCGGGCTAGACGACGGGGACGCTGACAGGGTCAACAAGCGGCCACGATTGGCCAGATGCGCCCTTATGAAGGCTACCAACTCGGAGAGTCCATGTCAAAAAACAGAAGCCGTGTAAATAAGGCAGGAAGGTCCTGCGTTCGACCTGGGCAGGCTGTCCGGAGAGCATTTTTTGCGTCGATCCTCCGGCTGCAGGCGTCACATTACAATAGAGAAAGCAAGATAGAGTGAGGAAGATCGCTTTGAAACATATTCTTCGGATTGGTTGTTTTGTTCTCCTTGGCTTGACGGCTACGGGCTGCGACAACAAGCCGCCGGCTCAGGCCGCTGGTGGCATGCAGGCGATGCCGGTGCAGACGGTAACAGTCACCCTTGCGCCGGTGCCACAGTCAAGCGAGTACGTGGCCACCATCAAGTCGCGCCGTTCGGCTACTCTGGAACCGCAGATTTACGGACGGGTGACGCAGATTCACGTTCACTCCGGCGATCATGTGAGGGCGGGACAGTTGTTGATGGAGATTGACCCTCGGCAGCAAATGGCCGCCGTCGCGTCGGCGCGCGCCACCGAACGCCAGAAGAAGGCCCTCTACGATTACAACGCAATCGAGGTTGAGCGGCAGCGCAAGCTTTTTGAGGCAGGCGTCACCAGCCACGACGCTTACGATCAGGCACAGCAATCCTTCGGCAACACCAAGGCGGACTATGAGTCGGCAGTAGAGTTGCGTAAGAATCAGGAAGAGCAACTGGCTTACTACATCATCCGAGCGCCCTTCGAAGGAGTGGTGGGCGACATTCCCGTGCATGTGGGCGATCTTGTCGCGCCCCTCAACTCGCCTCCCTCCATCCTCACCACGGTGGATGAGAACAAGGATCTGGAGGCCTACATCTATGTCCCAACCGAGCGCGCCAGCCAGGTGCGCCAGGGGTTGGATGTCGAGCTGACGGACAACGCCGGCAAGCTTCTGGAGAAGACGAAGATCAATTTTCTCTCGGCGCAGGTGGATAGCACGTTGCAGGGCATTCTGGTGAAGGCTCCGGTCCACTCCAAGCTGGGAGTGCTGCGCAACGCGCAGATGATCAAGGCGCGCGTCATCTGGAGCACCACTCCCATGGCGGTTGTGCCGGTGCTGGCGGTTACGCGTCAGGGCGGGCAGAGCTTCGTCTTCGTGGCGCAGGGGCAGAACGGCCATTTTGTGGCCCGCCAGACCGCGGTTGCGCTGGGCGATACGGTGGGTAACAACTATTCCATCTCCTCGGGACTGAACGCCGGCGACCGGGTGATTGTGTCGAGCACGCAATTTCTGGTGAACGGTATGCCGGTGATGCCGATGGGCGGCTGATGCTCGCGAGAAGAGTCTGCGGAATCTTGTGACAGACATTGATTGCGGCCCGCGGCATTTCTGAAAGGAAGTAACCCTTGTTTGTAGATTTTTTTATTCATCGGCCAGTCTTTGCGACGGTCTGCGCGCTGCTGATTATTCTTGCGGGCGCGGTGTGCATTCCCAACATTCCCGTCGCCATGTACCCCACGCTCGCGCCTCCGGTGGTGTCGGTGGACTGCAACTATGTGGGCGCCAATGCCGACACGGTGGAGAAGGCCGTTACCATCCCGCTGGAAGAGGCCATAAACGGCGTCGAGGGGATGCGCTACATCAGCTCGTCGAGCACCAACAGCGGCACCACTTCTATCGCCACGACTTTCAAAACAGGTTACGACCTGGACATTGCCGCAGTGGACGTGCAAAACCGCGTGGCCAGCGTGCAGGGACGGCTGCCTGCGGCGGTAAACGCAACCGGCATCAGCATCACCAAGCAGAGCTTCAACTTTGTCTTTGGCGCCGGCTTCTTTACCCTCGACGGCCGCTATTCGCCCGAGTTCATCTCCAACTACCTTGATGTTTATGTAAAGGACGCCCTGAAGCGCGTACCCGGCGTGGGTGACGTGATGATCTTCGGCGAGCGCAAGTACGCCATGCGCGTCTGGCTTGACCCGGTGCGCCTGGCCGCCCGCAATCTCACGGCAACCGACGTGGTCAACGCGCTGGTCGAGCAGAACGTCGAGATTCCGGCAGGGCAGCTTGGTCAGCCTCCATCGGACGCGAAGCAATCCTTCCAGTTGCCGGTGCGCGTCGTAGGCCGGCTCACCAGTCCCGCGGATTTCGACAACATCATCGTTAAGAACAGCTCCAACGGCCTGGTGCTGCTCAAGGATGTGGGCCACTCGGAGGTGGGCGCTGAGGACTATAGCACCACACTCAAATTCTCCGGCCACGAGGCCATGGGCATCGGCGTCGAGCAGCTCTCCAACGCCAACGCTCTGGAAGTAGACCGCCAGGCCAAGGCCGTTCTGGAGGAACTCTCCAAGAGCTTTCCTCCCGGCTTGCAATACGCCATCGCCTTTGACTCAACCACCGTGGTCGGCGACTCCATCCGCGAAGTGCTGGTGACACTGGCCGTGGCCGTCTTCATCGTCATCACCGTCATCTTCCTCTTCCTTCTGGACTGGCGTGCCACCATCATTCCCGCCGTCACCATTCCGGTCTCGCTGATCGGAACTTTCGCTTTTATCAAGCTCTTCGGCTTCTCCATCAACTCGCTCACCCTCTTCGGCATAACGCTGGCCACGGGGCTGGTCGTCGACGACGCCATTGTGGTCATCGAGAATGTGCAGCGACACATCGCCATGGAGCACTCCGACCCGCATGAGGCCACTTCGCGCGCAATGGGCGAAGTCACCAGCGCCGTCATCGCGACCTCTCTGGTATTGATCGCCGTCTTTGTGCCGGTTTCGTTCTTTCCCGGCACCACCGGCATACTCTA
The DNA here is from genome assembly GCA_050013195.1 of Occallatibacter sp. Classification (GTDB taxonomy): domain Bacteria; phylum Acidobacteriota; class Terriglobia; order Terriglobales; family Acidobacteriaceae; genus Telmatobacter. The sequence continues at coordinate 1,859 of JBEKFS010000193.1, read as the reverse complement.
TCGCCAGTTCTCGCTGACCATCGCCTTTGCCATCGCCATCTCGGCCTTCAACGCGCTCACGCTTTCTCCGGCTCTGTCGGCTATCTTTTTGCGTGGCGAAGAAGACCGGCCCAGGCAACTCGACTTTCTGCGCATCGCGTTGGTCTCGCGCCTCTTTGCCCGATTCATTCACTCCACCGACGCGCAGATCAGTTGGCTCTCGCGTACCTATGCAAAATCAATTCACGTCGCGCTCCGCTTGCGCAATCTGTTGCTGGTGGTCTTCTTCGCCGGCCTGGGCGCAACCGGTTGGATTTACCGGCACGTGCCCACCGGCTTCATTCCCCAGGAGGACCAGGGTTGGATGATGGTCGTCGTGCAGGCCCCGCCCGGTTCTTCGCTGGCCTATACCACTGCATTGTCCGACCGCGCCGAGGCCATTATCCGCTCCAATCCGGACATTAACGGAGCTTTCTCCGTCATGGGCTTCAGCATGGCCGGCAGCGCCTCAAATGCGGGCATGATGTTCGTCAATACCAAGCCCGCGGACCAGCGGCGCGGCAAGGGCCACACCACAGCCGACATTGTGGCCGACCTTTCGCCCAAGCTGATGAGCCTCATGTTTGCTCCCAATGGCGGTCTCGTCGCCATGTTTGAACCACCCGCCGTCAACGGCGTCGGCAGCTATGGCGGCTTCCAGTTCATGCTTCTGGATCAGGGCGCCAACACCCTCAGCGACATGGATCGCGTCGCTCACCAGATTGTGGGTGCGGGCAATGCGAGCGGGAAGCTCACCGGCTTGATCACCACCTACTCTGCCAACGACCCCCAGGTGCTGGTCACTATCGACCGCGAGAAAGCCAAGACGATGAATATTCCGCTCTCGCAGATCACAAACACGCTCAGCGTCTTCATGGGCTCGGAATACATCAACGACTTCGACTTCAACAACCGCACCTATCGCGTCTTTGTGCAAGCCGACCAGCCCTTCCGCATGTCGGCCCGCGATCTGCACAGCTACTACGTGCGCTCGGACTCCGGCCAGATGATTCCGCTCGACAATCTGGCCAGAGTAACTGAGAGTTCCGGCCCGCCAGTCATCACCCACTACAATCTCTTCCGCGCAGTCGAAATCGACGGCTCGCCGGCACGTGGCTACAGTTCAGGCCAGGGACTTGCCGCCATGGAAGACGTAGCCCGCAAGACGATGATGCCCGGTATGAACTTTCAGTGGACCGGCTTGACCCTCGACGAGATCGAATCCAGCGGCAAGGCGCTGCTCATCTTCGGCCTCGGCATTCTGGTCGTCTATCTCACTCTCTCGGCGCAGTACGAAAGCTTCGCGCTGCCCTTCATTATTCTTCTGGCGGTGCCCATGGCGGTGCTCGGCGCGCTGGGCCTTGTCTCATTGCGCGGTCTCTCCAACGATGTCTACTGCCAGATCGGCCTGGTCATGCTCATCGGACTCTCAGCTAAAAACTCGATTTTAATTGTCGAATTTGCCGAACAGTTGCGCCGCAAGGGACGCTCCATCGCTGATGCGGCCGCCGAGGCCGGCGCGTTGCGTCTGCGGCCCATTTTGATGACCTCCTTCGCCTTTATCCTTGGCGTCCTGCCCCTGGTCTTCGCCACCGGCGCGGGCGCTATGGGCCGCCGCTCCGTGGGCACCACCATCGTCGGCGGCATGTTGCTCTCCACTATCCTCAACCTCTTTTTCATTCCTGTGCTCTACGTGATTCTGAGCAGGCTGCTCCGGCGCGGCGATGACAACCCACAACAACCGGCCGAGACATAACACCTGATCTGTCCCCACAAAAGTGGGTGCCCCACCTTCGCCGATTTACGTTCTTTGTAAATCGGTTAAGGTGGGATAATTCCAT
>JBEKFS010000192.1:0-5776 GCA_050013195.1 Occallatibacter sp. | reverse complement strand
AACAGGATCGCCAGCGGCGCCAATCACTGCTTTCAATCCGCTATTTCTTGCTGCACTTGGTTCATATGACAGCGGATCACTCGCGTTGGCCGGCACTGCGACGGATCAGGTTTTTGGCGGTCTCTCGGGCTTTATAGGACTTGGCGATCTAACATTTGATCTCGCAGCCATCGCAACGACAACACAATCGTTCTCAGGTGGCAATCTGAATACGACTCAGGCGACTACTGCCGGCGCCGGCGTCACGATCACCTACGACTACGACACAGGGAACGTTCCTGAACCCGGCACGCTGAGCCTCTTCGGCACCGGTCTGCTCGGATTAGCTGGGATGCTTCGCTCCAGGTTTGGTAAGGCCCGCTAGGACAGGGCCTCACACCAGCGGATTGTCCAAGTTTTACGCCAGGTAAATGAACAGAGGTGGAGTGTGTTCCTCGCACTCCACCTTTTTGTATTTACGATCTTTCCCTCCATCTATCCGTCAGATTTTTCCTTATTCCCTATCCGCTAGTCACTCGTCACAGTTCTCTGCCCTTACAATCTCTGTAAGATGAAATAGATTGAAACCCCTCGCTGAAATGTCCGACGCCACCCAATTCGTACTCCCACGCGGCTTCCGCTTTGGCGCGGCCTATGCCGGACTCAAGAAGAGCGGCCGCGAAGACTTTGCCCTTATCGTGTCCGACGCGCCCTCCAACGCCGCTGCCGCCTTCACCGCCAACCGCGTCACCGCCGCCCCGCTCTTCGTCGACAAGGAGCATCTGCGGGCTACTGGAGGCAAGGTGCGTGTGGTAGCCATCAACGCCGGCAACGCCAACTGCGCTGTAGGCCAGGCCGGTCTGGATGCGGCCCGCGCCACTTGCGAGGCAGCTGCCCAGCTCATCGGCTGCCGTCCTGAAGAGGTCTTTCCCTCCTCCACAGGCGTCATCGGCGTTCCGCTGCCGGCTGAAAAACTGATCGCCGCTCGCCCAGGCCATCCTGACTACCGACACGGTGGAAAAGACCGCCTTCGCCAGGCTGGAACTCCCCGGCCCGGATGGCTCACTGCGCGAACTCCACATCGCCGCCCTCTGCAAGGGCGCGGGCATGATCCATCCGCAACTCGTGCCACACGCCACCATGCTGGTCTACATCCTCACCGATGCGGTCGTTGAACCTGCCGTCCTGAACGGCTATCTGCGCTCGGCCATCGAGGTCAGCTTCAACCGCATCTCGGTAGACGGCGACACCTCGACCAACGACACAGTGCTTCTCATGGCTTCGGGCGCCGGCGAGGCAGTCGTGGGCCCGGAAAATGCCGCCTTTGCCGCCGCCTTGACGCAGGTTTGCACCTCGCTGGCCCGGCAGATTGTGGCCGATGGCGAGGGCATCACCCACGTTGTGGAGTTGCGCATTGAAGGAGCTGCCACGGGCGCGGACGCGCTCAAGATTGCCAAGGCCATCGCCCATTCGCCCCTGGTCAAGACCGCCTGGGCCGGCAGCGACCCCAACTGGGGCCGGCTGGTTGCAGCCATTGGCTACTCCGGAGCCCAGATCAATCCTGAACGCATCGACATCCTCTTTGGCGATCTAGTCATCTGCCACAATGGAGGCCGCTCAGAGAAGTTCGACGAGGCCGCCGCTCACGCCTACATCGCTCAACGGGAGTTTTCTGTCACCATCCAGCTCCACCAGGGCTCCGGCAACTGCGTCTTCTGGACCACCGACCTGACTCATGAATACGTCAGCATCAATGCCGACTACTCAACTTAGGCAACCTCTGATTAAGTCGACGATTTGAAAGGGCACGACTTTACAGCTTGCGGAAAAATGCAAAGGTTGGAGCAAGAAGCGTCAGGGCACGACTTCAGTCGTGCCGCGAACGCAGTAAAAGGAACGCGGGCTTTAGCCCCTGAGGGAATGTCCGGCTTGGATTTAGAGGTTCCCTATGCAACAGAGCCAGCATAAGACGGTTTAAGGCGGCAACTAGCCCTGGCCCGCGCCTGCCTCAGGCCTTCAGCCGCCTGCATTCCGAGGAAGAGTATCAAGCAAAACGCCGCGGCGCCGCAGCAATCCAGCAGCACATCGCTGAACTGGCCGGTCCTGTTAGGCAAAAAGCTCTGGTGAAACTCATCCGCGCTGGCCATCAGGAAAGTGGCCAGAATCGCCAGCCCGTGCGCCCGCAGTTGCCGCCGCATCTGGAACGCCGCATTCTGTAATGTCAACCAGAAGCTGCGAAAGCAGACCAGAGAAAAGATTCCGAAGCCCATGAAGTGGCCTGTCTTACGGATGAGATAGTGGATCAGATCCCAATGCACGCACACGTTGTAGCCGAATAGCGCTTCTACTACGCGTTGCAATGGAGCGCTGGTGTGGTCCGCACCAAGATAAGGCGTGGACTCGACGGCGAAAACCATTGTGCATGCCAGCACCGGCAGCCACGTCCGCATCTGAGCCTTCAACCGCGCGCTACCACCGGCAGAACTCTGCGGCGTATAGGCTCCAAAATCCACGCATGATGTAGACATGATGATCGCTCCTCGGACCGGCTCAGGGACTGGGCGCACAATCGGCACACATTCTCAGCTGGATAAGAATTATTTCGGTCCTGAAGGTGCGGAACTTTAAGAGTATCCTCAAATATTTGAAAAGATTAATCTTGCACTGCCCGGAAACGAGACAAAGGATGTAGCATTGCAGCGGCCACCACGCGGCCAATGGGTATGCAAGATCCTCGTCTCACTTGCAGATTATTTCCCACTCCGCGCGCACAATAGAAAAATGAACTCACACGCCCTCCGTCTCGTGACGATCTGCCAGGGATGTGACCGGTTTATACCCATGAGGTACCCCCCCCTCCCCCCCCCTATTTCCTGTGAAACTGTGAAACTGTGGAGCAAAAATGACCCTACCCCCACCCCCCCACCCTGTGGAAATCATTATTTCGCATGAAAATAGACAGTAACTAACATGGATTCATCAACTTGCATTTTCAGGCTGTTAACTTATCAGTAACTGCAAACCCCTGATTTTGCCCCTTTTTTGGTCAATTTAGGGGCAAAACGGGCAGAAAATGGGCTGTTTTCGTTAATTTTTTCACAGTCGAGGCAAATAGCCTTTACCATGCGTGGCGCTTACTTTGCTCGCGGATGCGTGCGGTCGTAAACCACTGTCAACTGCGCGGTGGTCAACTGCGTGTAGCGCTGCGTGGTGGAGAGGCGCTCGTGGCCGAGCAACTCCTGAATCGCTCGCAAGTCGGCGCCTTCTTCCAGCAGATGCGTTCCGAATGCGTGGCGCAACGTGTGCGGATGCACGTCGGCGGAGAGGCCGCGCAGGATGGCAATGCGCTTGACGATGCGGCCGATGCTGCGCGTGGTGAGACGCGCATCTCCGCCTGGTTTGCGCAATCCACGCAGTTGCAGGTTGAGAAACAAGGCCGGGCTCTCAATTCCCTTCCCTGTCTTGATCTCTTTCCCTTCAGCGCTGGCTGCATTCAACCGCGCGGCGCGCTCGGCGAGATAGGCGCGCAACGCCTGCGCTGCCGCATCGCCCAGCGGAACATAGCGCTGCTTCTGGCCTTTGCCGCGAATCAGAATGGCTTCGTTGGCCCAGTGAATGTCTTCGAGGTTCAGCCCGGTCAGCTCCGCATTGCGGATGCCGCAGCCGTAGAGCAGCTCCAGAATCGCCGTGTCGCGCGTGGGCCAACTTGCCGCGTCCTCGCCCACAGAATCGACCACGCGATTCATCTGCTCAATGGAAGGCACGCGCGGCAAATGCTTTGGCAGTTTCGGAGTGGCCACCAGCGAGGCCGCATTCTGCTCAAGGCGCCCCGAGCGCGCCAGCCACCGGAACCAACTGCGAATGGCGGCCAGCGCCCGCGCGGTTGAGGCTTTTGATAAGCCGCGATTATAGAGCGTGCCCAGGTAAGCGCGGATGTGCGTGTGCTCGATGCTCTCCACGTTTTGAGCGGGGTCAAAGTGTTCAGCGATATAAGCGGCAAATCCGTGCAGTTCGCGGTCATAAGCGCGAAGAGTGTGCGACGATGCGCCGCGCTCGTTGGCCAGCACGCGCAGGTAATCGGCCACCAGTGAATCAAGAGCGGTGTCAAGGACGGGCGCGGCGGTGGCGCTCATGCGGTCTCCTCGTTCTGCTTGGCACTCGGAACCAGGTGCAGTCCACCACGTCCGGATCTGCTTCCTGCGGGAAGCTCAGCAACCGCCGGTCGCTGTCGCGTGGCGCGGGGATGGTGCAGGCGATGCACTTCCTTGAGACGGCCCAGCGCCAGGTGGGTGTAGACCTGCGTAGTGGAGATGTCGGCATGGCCCAGCATCAATTGCACGCTGCGCAGATCGGCGCCGTGCTCCACCATGTGCGTGGCGCAACTGTGCCGCAGCCGGTGCGGGCTGGCTGAGGAGTTGGCCATTTTCACTACATGCCAGACCCATTGCCGCGTCAGCGGCATTCCGCGCAAGGAGAGAAACAACCGCGTGGCGTCCTGCCGCGAGGCGCAGCCTTTGCCGGCCGAACTGATGCGAGCCAGGTGCGGCCGTCCCTGCTGCAGATAAATCTCCAGCGTCTCAACAGCGGTCCGCCCCAACGGCACAATCCTCTCCTTGTCGCCTTTGCCGCGCACTTGCACCCGGCCCAGGTCCAGCGCCAGGTCACCGGTCGAAAGCGCGGTGACCTCCGAGACGCGCAGGCCGCCCGCATAGAGCAGTTCCAGAATCGCCCGGTCGCGCAACATGGTGGCGTGTGCCTGCGGATGCTCTGCGTTGAGGCGTGCCCGGTCCAGCATCTCCGTTACTTCCGGCTCGGCCAGCGACTTGGGCAGCACCTTCCATGCTTTGGGCGACTCGATGTTCACGGTGGGATCGTGATGAATGCGCCGGTCTAGCAGGAGCCATTTGTAAAATCCGCGCAGGCAGCTCAGCTTGCGCGCTGCCGAACGCTGGTCGATGCCGTGGCCGCGCAGATGCTCCAGAAAAGCCGCCACATCCTGCTGCGCCGCAGTCAACAGCACGCCGCTCCGCCCCTCGATGAACTCGGCAAAGGTCTTCAGGTCGCCGTCGTAGGCCTCGCAACTCAGCGGCCGCAGCCCTTTTTCCACGCGCAGATACGCCTGGTAGTCCTTCAACAGCGATAGATTGCGCGTGGTTTCCACAGATTCGATTATCGGCGGCTGCGGCAGCCTATGCCGCCGCATCGCGCGAAGCCGAACATGGTTCATCATGGACTCAACTTCGGCAACAGGGTTTTTCTACGATCAAGGAATAGCTCTGGCTTGCGTATGAGTTATTCGATGGCACGCCCCCGGCCCGGCAGCGTATAACGCAAGAATGGGGGCATTGGCAGCGGTAGAGATCGATGCATGGCTGCGCGAGGGTGGCATGGTGGTTACGGCCAGCGACCGTGCCACTCGAGCCCTTGCTTCCGCATTCCATCACGCCCGTATGGCCGAAGGTCTCGCCGCCTGGCCCGCGCCCAATATTCAGGATTGGAAGAGCTTTGCCCGCTCCGCGTGGCTGGACCGTACTCACTGCCATGACCAACGCAGCGCCGACGCCCGCCTGCTGCTTAATCCCGCACAGGAAGAGGCGCTTTGGGTAGAAATCGCCAGCCAGGACCGCTCCCTGGCCACGCTGCTGGAAGGCCCGCGCCATCGCCTGGCGGCTCTGGCCATGGAGGCCTACGAGCTGATTTGTTCGTATACGCCTCAGTGCCTTCGGATGTCAGCCCGTGCCGCCTGGCAGCAGGACGCGGCAGCCTTCAGCGGCTGGCTGACAGCCTTTGACGAAGT
>JBEKFS010000191.1:0-4991 GCA_050013195.1 Occallatibacter sp. | reverse complement strand
GTAAAGCCGTGCCCTGACACTTCTTGCTACTCCGTTTGCATTTTCTGCAATCTGTAAAGCCGTGCCCTGACACAAAACCGGTTATGAAACAGCTTCTAGTATAAGGGCAAATAACGGGCTTCTCCAGGTCTGCTTTCAACAGTGGCGGCGCACGCACGGCCTTGCCCCCAGTGTAGCGTTGGGCTATAAAATGAACGGCAGCAAGTTGAATGCAGGGAGGAAGACGAAATGGCCGCGTACGCAATTCCAGAAGTAGTGAGCCCCAAGCCGGTCGCGCCGAACGAAGTCCTGTTGGTTGCCAGCGGCGATTTGCGTCAATCGGCCAATGAGGTTTGCTGGCCCGCGCAGGCCAGCCTAGAAGAGATGTTGACGGCCGCTTTTCTCGAAGAGGGCGTCAAGTTGCGCCGCGCTCACCCGGTCGATCCTGCCTTGAAACATGGCTTCATTCACTCGCAGCGCATGGGAATGCAGGTCTTCGAGCACATCCATCCCGATGCGCCCATCGTGGTGGCTGAGGCGGTGTGGCAATATAGCGCCCATGTGCTGGCCGGATTGCTCTCGCATCGCGGCCCGATCCTCACCGTGGCCAACTGGAGCGGCCAGTGGCCTGGCCTGGTGGGCATGTTGAATCTGAATGGCTGCCTGCGAAAATACGGCGTTCCCTTTACGACTCTGTGGAGCAAGGACTTCAAGGACCCGCTCTTCAAGCGCGGGTTACGGGAATGGATTAAAAATAAGAGTTTCGCGCACGATACATCGCACGTGCATCCCTTCGATCTGGCCAAGGTGGGCGAGGCTGAACGCGCTCTCGGCGTGGCGCTGGCCAATGAACTGCGCAGCAGGAAGGCGCTGCTGGGCGTCTTCGATGAGGGCTGCATGGGCATGGCGAATGCCATCGTCGAAGACTCGCTGATGAACCCCGCCGGGATTTACAAGGAGCGGCTGAGCCAGTCCGCGCTTTATGCCGCGATGCGCGAAGTGACGACGGAAGAAGCGCAGAAGATTCGCAACTGGCTCGACGCGAAAGGCATGCGGTTCGACACGGGAAAGAATGAAGCCACCGATTTGACCGACGCGCAGATTCTTGACCAGTGCCGCATGTACATTGCCGTGCTGCGCATTGCCGATGAGTTCGGCTGCGACGCCGTCGGCATTCAGTACCAGCAGGGGCTCAAGGATTTGGTGCCCGCCTCCGATCTCGTTGAGGGAATGCTCAACAACGTAGATCGTCCGCCGGCCTATAGCCGCGATGGCCGCGAACTTTATGCCGGCCGGCCGTTGCCACATTTTAATGAGGTTGACGAGTGCGTCGGCGTCGATTCGGTAGTCACGAACCGCGTTTGGACGGCGATGGGGCTCGATCCGGCCACGACGTTGCACGATGTGCGCTGGGGCGAGCGCTACGCTGATGAGTTCGTGTGGCTCTTCCAAATCTCCGGCGCAGTGCCCGCCTCGCATCTCGTCGGCGGCTACAAAGGAGCCGTCAGCGAGCGCCAGCCGCCTATGTACTTCCGTCTTGGCGGCGGCACGTTGAAAGGCGTCTGCAAACCGGGCGAGGTGGTTTGGAGCCGCGTCTACGTTGAAAAGGACCGCCTCAAGGTTGACCTGGGCCGCGCCACTGCGATCTCCTTGCCTGAAGCGGAGACCAATCGCCGCTGGGCTGAAGTCACGCTGCAATGGCCCGTCATGCACGTGGTTCTGCACGGCGTCGACCAGAACCAGTTCATGGCGCGCCATCCCTCTAACCACATCAACGTTGCCTACGCGCCCTCAGCAGAAGAGGCCGACCGCGCACTGGCCGCAAAGGCAACCATGTTTCACAAGATGGGCCTCGAAGTTTATCTCTGCGGAGTCCAGCTTTAGCGCAGCAAATCGCCTGCCCCCCGACAGGTGCAAAGACAGAAGTAGAGCCTTTGCTGATATACTCGCGCCAATTACCTACTCTTTAGGAGAAGCTCGCGATGCGCCGTGTTGCGCTTATCTATAATCCGGCTTCCGGCCAGAATTCCAATAGGCGCAATTCAGCCATAGAAAAGGCGCTCACCATCCTGCGCGAAGCGGGAGTAGAAGCCGAAGCGCTGCATACCTTTGCACCCAACAGCGCCGGAGTGCTGGCCGAGCAGGCAATAAGCCGAGGCTGCGACACGATTATCGCCTGTGGCGGAGATGGCACCGTCCATGAAGTTCTGCAGAGCCTGGTCGGCACAAACGTGGCCCTGGGCGTGGTGCCTCTGGGCACCGCCAACGCGCTGGCAGCGAATCTTGGCTTGCGCTCCTCTCCGGCAAAGGTAGTGCGAAAGCTGTTGACCGCTGACCCGGTGCGTATCTCCGTGGGCCAAATCTCTTATCGGGACGCGGGGGGCGCAACTCGCTCCCGCTACTTCACCGTCACTGCCGGCGTGGGCTTTGACGCCCTGTTTCTCTCCCGGCTCGACCCCGGACTTAAGCGACGATACGGTTATCTCCTCTACCTGGTAGAGGGATTTCGTGTCTGGGTCACACATTCCTTCCCGCTCTTTGAAGCGGTTTTTGTGGAACGCGCCGGTGACGAGCCACGGGTGGAGCTGATCTCTCAGCTTTTGGCGGTGCGCATTCGTGATTTTGGCGGGGTCCTCCACAACCTGGCTCCCGGCGCCTCCCTCCACAGAGAAGGGCTGCGCCTGGTGGCCTTCAAGACACGGAGCCGACTGGATTATTTTCTTTACGTCATGTCTGTCATCTTCGGCCATCCCCGATCCACGAACGAGATTGAACTACTCGACGCCGTCTCAGTCGAATGTCGCCTATGCAACGGCTCTTCATCACTCGTCTTTGCCGAAGCTGATGGAGAACTGCTGGGCGATCTGCCGGTCCGCATCGAGATCGCTCCCCAGACAGTCACATTGCTGATTCCTCCCAACGCGAAGCCCTGAAGCCAGCGCGCAATCCAGCTCCGTGCGCGCGAGCTGCCCCTTCGATTTGCATCTCCGCCCCCTCGGCTGTAATCCTTTCTGCGAAGCACGTCGTGGGAGGATTCCGGCATGAGCAAATTCGGTTTAATGTCCCTTGCGGTAATCGCGGTTTCTTCGATGACGCTGGCAGCGCAAAGCTACGGCTGGCCGCCGAAGGCTGACCGTCCAACCATCCCACTCTGGCCTGGAGCAACGCCTGGTGCTTCCGCCAATCTGCCCCCCGAGTCTGACACCACAACCACCAAAGACAAACTCGTCGCCGGCCGCCCGGTTATTCGCCTCGGCAACGTCTCCACGCCGACTTTGACTTACTACGCACCTCATGCACTCGGCGGCCACGCACCCGTTATTGCACCTGCCGTTGTTGTATTTCCTGGCGGCGGCTACAGGATTCTCGCCATCGATCTTGAAGGTACAGAGATCTGCAACTGGCTTAACGAGGCGGGAGTCGCTTGCGTGCTGCTGAAGTACCGTGTCCCGGATTCGGGTCCGTATCCCAAGTCGTCCGCCGCGCTGCAGGACGCTCAGCGCGCTCTCGGCATGGTGCGCGCACACGCAGCTGAGTGGAAGATCGACCCCAACCGTATCGGCGTTCTCGGATTTTCCGCAGGAGCGCATCTGGCTGCCGCTCTCAGCACGCACTTCGACCAGCGGCTCTATGACATCATCGATGCCGCTGACAAGTTTAGTTGCCGCCCTGACTTTGCCGTTGTCCTTTATCCCGGCTACCTGGCTCTGGCGGATAAGAACTTCGCGCCCAATCCCGATATCAACCCCACCGCAAAGACGCCGCCCACATTTATTTTGCAGGCAGAGGACGATCCGGTGCATGTCGAGAATGCGACAGTCTATTTCCAGCAACTGAAGAACGCCAATGTCCCTGCCGAGTTGCACATCTTTGCTCAGGGCGGACACGGCTACGGCCTGCGCAAAACCAAACTTCCTGTGACCTATTGGCCCGCTTTTGTTGAAGGATGGCTGGATACTATTGGTGTTGGTCCGGATATACCCGAGTAGTCGTCTGCAAATTTTCCAGAAATCGTGGTTATTATGCAGCCTTGAAAGCCGAATAACTACTGCGCTTTCGCTGGAGCAACCACATACACATACTCCAGCAGCTCTTTGCCCGTGTTCTCCACGTTGTGGCGGGTCGCGGGCGGAATATAGACAAGCACCGGAGCATTGAACAGTTGCCTGGCTTGCCCGTCGATCAGCGCCTCACCCTGTCCGTGCAGGATTACCAGGGCTTCCTCGTTCTTGCCGGTGGTGTGCCAGCCGACCGTCTCGCCGGGTTTCAAGCGTACAAAACCGCTGCGCATTCCCGCTGTTTGCGGAATCCCTTGCAGCAGAGGGCAATCTCCTTGCGGACATGAGAGCGGCTTGGTCAGCGGATGCGGCTTTGCAGGCTGCGAGAAGATGGGCGAAGCAGCTATGAACAAGCCTGCCGCTACAAGGCTTTGCAGAAGCGATGAATTTGGGCGCATGGAGTCCTCTGGCGCGAAGTTGCAGGTCACTTCGCGGGCACATACGAATTTAATAATATTATGCCACATACTAATATGATATTCGTGCTACGCATGCAATAATCATTTTCATGGCCCAGGAACGGCTTCCTTTTACAACGCGCCGGTTAGCGACTTTTCTCCTTTTACTTGCACCTTGCCTTCTGGCCGCACAAGAGATTTCCTTCACAGGCCGCATCGCCGATCCACAGGGTCACCCGGTCGCCGCGAGTGATAAGGCTTATCCGCCTCAGCTATCAGGAACTGTCGTTGACACGTCAGGCGCGGTGATTGCCGGGGCTACCGTGCAGGTTCGAAGCGCGAACGGTACCGTACAAAAAACGACACAGTCGGAGACGAACGGCTCCTTCATTTTTTCCGGACTCGCGGCAGGCAATTATCGACTCGTCGTATCAAATCCCGGTTTTGAAAGCAAAGAAATCCTTGTGACCATCGGGACCACCGGGGCGCCGACCCCGCTGCACATCTCTCTGGTAGTGGGCGCCGTGAGCACCACCATCAACGTGCAGGGCCGGGA
>JBEKFS010000190.1:0-5604 GCA_050013195.1 Occallatibacter sp. | reverse complement strand
CGGACGCCGCAGCTGCGGCTAGCGCCGTCTCTTCGGCCGGAGCGCGCTTGCTGGGCGTCTCCGGCGAGGCCTTCGCTCAGTCGCGCTACGCCTCGGATGTTGTTGCTGCAGAAGCACTTTGCCGCGCAGCCAAGGCCACCATTGTTCTCGTTCCCGGCACTTCGCGCTTCACCCGCGTCGCCGCTGGCGTCGCTCACCGGCTGGGCGGATTTATTGATACTCATATCACCGCGTTAGGCGGTACTGACACCATGGAAGCATCGCGCTGGTTCTATCGCCAGAGGGTAGAGGCCGTTATCAGCCGCAGCGTGCGCCCCTGGTTCCTGCTGCTGGACGCGGGCACCCATGCGGTCTTCGCGGGCGAGAGTAAACCTGTTCAGATTGAGCAGGTTAAGGTTGAGCTGCCGGCATTGCGCACCACCGTCAGCGGCTTCCGCGCGCCGCAGCAAGGTCAGCAGACCATCCGTCCCGATGCCAAAATGTTGCTCGTCGCAGGAGCTGGCTCTGGGAAGCAGTAAGTCGTTGGTAGATCAGGGCGGTGAGGGCGAACCCGTGCTGCCCTTCCTCACCCACATGAACCAAATCGGCCAAACGGGATCGACGCCACGCCACGCCAAAGGCCTCTCCACCTGCTGCCACGGCGAGGAGCCGCACGTGGTGGGATGGCGCTTTATCGGCGACAGGCGCGCGATTTCATTGGATCCGAATTGCGGCTGGACGCGAGGCAAAGCCGACGTGGTTTATGTCGCCGACGCCTTCCCGGTGATGGCCAAGGTCAACGCGTTGCTGGAAGCAGCCAAAAAAGCATAACCGCCTGTGTTAACTTAGGGTTGGAGAAAAGGAAAAGAGCATTATGCCGTCTATTACATCGTTTATCAAGCACCACTATCGCCACTTCAACGCCGCCACGCTGGTCGATGCGGCCAATGCTTACAACAAGTTACTGGCTTCAGGCGGAAAGATGTTTGTCACCATCGGCGGGGCCATGAGCACGGCCGAACTGGGGCTTTCGCTGGCGGAGATGATTCGTCAGGATAAGATCCACGGAATCTGCTGCACGGGCGCAAATCTGGAGGAAGATGTCTTCAATCTGGTTGCCCACGACTTCTATGAGCGCGTGCCGCATTACCGCGATCTGACCCCGGCGGACGAGGCTAAGTTATTGAATCGGCACATGAACCGCGTCACCGACACCTGCATCCCGGAGATGGAGGCGATGCGTCGGATTGAGAATGAGGTGCTGAAAGAGTGGGTCCGCGCCGACCAGGCTGGGGAACGATTCTTCCCCCACCAGTTCATGTATAAGATTCTGCTGTCGGGAGACTTGAAGGCGTCGTATCAGATTGATCCTAAAGATAGTTGGCTGCTGGCTGCGGCGGAAAAGAACCTGCCCATGTTCGTTCCCGGATGGGAGGATTCGACCCTGGGAAACATGTACGCCGGTCACTGTATCTCACAGGATGTAAAGAAGATACATACGGTGCGGACGGGCATCGAGTACATGATGGAGCTGGCCGAGTGGTACACGGCCACCACCGCCAAAACGCCGCTGGGATTCTTCCAGATTGCGGGCGGAATTGCGGGCGACTTCCCCATCTGCGTGGTTCCGATGCTACATCAGGACTTGCAGCGGGAGCATGTGCCGCTATGGGCATATTTCTGCCAAATCAGTGATTCTACAACCAGTTACGGGTCGTACTCGGGGGCTGTGCCGAACGAAAAAATCACCTGGGGCAAGCTGGGCGAGACGACGCCCAAGTTCATCATCGAGTCAGACGCATCGATTGTCGCGCCGCTGATTTTCGCCTACGTTCTGGGGTGGTAAAGCGGCGTTTCGTGGTGTTGTAAAACCGATTGAAACTCGAAAAATGGTGTGCTTTAACGCACCGGTTTTTGTAAAACGTGAAGCTAGAACGCACCGGTTTTTGAGAAACGGTGCGTTGGCGCTTTGCCCGGATACTGATTGCGCTGGCTATAAGCGAGCCGCACCACATCAGGAAAAGCGAAAGGCCCGTGGCTAAAGCCGCTCTTATTGAATGCCGGCATTCAGGAGCCTGAAGGCCCCTGCTCCCTCCACAAGCTAACTATCCATTTGATCGATTGCTGATTGCGCAGGCGATGAGCGAGCCGCTGCATTTAGTTACGGCGGATGAGCGGTTGAGGGAATACAGCGAGTTGGTGGTGCTGGTGTAAGGGCGGAAGCGTGGCCACTTTACCTCCTAACCATTTTCTGCGAAGGCCCAGTTATTTCCCAGGCAGAAGTTCAGGATGGAGCAGCAGAGGATTGCGATGCAGTTCGCGGCGAGCAAGGGAATGTGAGCGACGCCGACCAGCAGACGCATCAGCAAGAGATTTCCCAGCATGGAAACCAGGCCGTTGGAGAGATGAAAGCGCATCAGTTGAGCAAGCATCACGGAGTTGTCGCGGCGGTCTCGCCAGGTGTAATGCAAGTGAGCGATGAAGTTGTGCAGCAATGTAATCTCGAGAGCCGCGGCGGAGGCAAGGAGATAATGGCCGGCGAAGCAGCGATTGAAGAAGGCGAGCGAGGCGAGTTGCACGACCATGCCAGCGGCGCCGACGAGATTGAATTTTCCCCAGCGGATGAGCGGGTTCACGGCAGCGGCTCCTGGCGATAGAGTTGCGCGGTGTGGCGGAGTGTGGTGTGGACTGCCATGGCGAACATGCCGATGACGGCGATGGAGCCGCCAAGGTCGAAGAGCAGTATTTTGTAGCCGAAGAGATTGGCATATGGATTGCGCAGCAGCGCGAGGTTGCCGGTGATGAGCAGGATGCGAATCTCCGTGGGGCCGAAGATGCCCTGCGAAAGCTGGAAGCATGAGAGCGAATAGGTGGCGAGAAAGCTTTCGCCGGAGAGGATGAGAAAGGCGATCAGCATGGCGATGGCGGTTTGCCAGTGGAGAAAACCGGAGAAGGCGAGGCCGCACATCAGCGCTAAAGATCCAAAGATGTCCGCCATGTGATCGACATAGAAGCCATAGCGCGGACGCTCGTGATGGCGGACGCGGGCCAGGGTTCCGTCGAGGCTGTCACCGAGCCAGTTAAGCGCGAGACAGAGAATGACCAGAAGCAAGGCATAGCGGTTGTAACGCGAGAGTGCGTAGAAGAGACCAGCGGCGATTTGCGCGCAGAGGCCGAGGAGGGTGAGTTGGTCGGAGGTGAGCCAGCGGGGGGCGCGTGAGGCCATCCACTGCAAGGCGCGTTTTTCGAGGGGAGCGGTGAGGGATTGGTTGACGCGGCGCGCTGTGATGAAGGGCACGGGGCTCTTTAATGCAACGACTTGATTATTCATTTTCGTCTCCTTTTCAAAGGCAGCAAGTTAGCCCCCGCTTCGCGGGGTTAGCAAGCTAGCAAGTTCGCGAGTTAGCAAGTTCGCGAGTTAGCAGGTTAGCAAGTTAGCGTTTGGCCAAGCCCTTCGGCGCTTCGTAATGTGATGAATTTTCCAACTTACATTACTCGCATTTGTGTAACATCACTACTTCCGGAGTGCGTTGCAGGTGGTACGCAAGGTGAATTCCAGCGATTCGCGAGGAACGCTCTCGACGAAGGGGCCAATCGCCCAGCCGAGGCCGGTGGGGACAGAGCGTGTAAGGGAGACAGATTCGATCTGCATGTAAAGGCCGCCGTCGCGCTCCTCGTAGCTCCAGTAGGTGTTCAAGCGCCAGAGGAAGCCGTGCTCCTCGCTGGATGTCAGCGCGCGCTCGTGGCGCGTTCCGGGCGAATCAATTTCAGTAATTTGCGTGCTGCGCGAGATGCTGTATCCGTGCAGTGAATCGAGACGGGCAAAGGTGACATCGTAGGCGGTATCCATGACTACTGTGATGACGTGCTTTTGGCGGACGCGCATCATGACTTTGAAAATTTCACCCTGCTGAGAGAGGATTTTTGACTGGAGAACTTGAGGAGAATAGATTTGCGGGTATGCGTCGAAATTCTTCATCAGGCGCTCGAAGTCCGCGGCTTTGGCTCCTGGGGCGAAGGCTGTGCCGCGCCAATGGTAGAGCATGGCTCCAGGCAAATCCGCAGTGGTGGAAGGAGTGATCTGCTCGATGATCAGTTCACCCTGACGGAGACGCGCTTCGCTCTGCGCGTCCGAAGTTACGGGAGCGATGAAGCCGTTATGCGCGCGATGCTGCTGATCCAGACGCGCCTCAACAGTGCTGATATAGGAATTGAAAGCTGCAACGGCGGCAGGCGCGGGTTCAGACCAGCCGCATGCGGGAGCGGTTGCAAAGATCAGGAAACAGCATAAAACGGATGATCTCAGCGAATTTGATGGATGTTGCGTCATGAACAGCACCATACCCTGCTACCTGTCGACGAAGCAATGCATGGAATCTCACTTGTCGAAGACAAGTTTCTCACGGTGCAAGTGATTGCAGCGGTGAGAGTTGTGGAATGTTGTACATTGAGCGGCAAGACTGGATTGAACGCGTCATCGGTTACACTGGCATGAGCATGACGGATGCACGGCAAGCACGGCGCTATCGCTTCGGTGTTTATGAAGCAGACACGGGAACGGGAGAGCTTCGCAGGCAGGGGCTCCGCGTCAAGTTAAACGCGCAACCATTTCAGATGCTGCTCATGCTGCTGGAGCGGCCCGGCGAGCTGCTGACTAGGGAGGAAATCTGCCGGGAGTTGTGGCCTGACGGAACTTTTGTTGACTACGAACATGGCGTGAACTCGGCGGTCAATCGGATACGTGAGGCCTTGGGAGATACAGCCGGGAATCCGCGATTTGTGGAGACGCTGGCGCGGCGCGGATATCGATTTGTGGCTCCAGTGGAACGGATGGATGCAGGAGAGGATGCGGACCGCCGAACGGCCGAATTCCCTTCCCCGGTAGTGAGGGGGCAGAAGGAAGTTTCGGCGGAGACGGAAGCGGAACCTGAAGCGGAAACTGAACCGGGTTTTCGGATTCTGGCTACACCGGAAGAGTTGCCGAAGGTTTCGCATCGCGTGGTGAAGACGCTGTTCGTCCTGTTGCAGATCATGTACCTGAGCTTCTATGTCGGGGCGCTGGCGAATCTGGCGGAGATTGAAGAGCTGTTTTCTCCGCTGCCGAGGGCTACGGAGGCATTCGCTGTGCTGATTGTGACGGCGGCGATTTTGATTCCCGTGCGCTTGTTTTTGCTAACCGCTACGCTGTTTCATGCGCCGGGAGCGCGCGGAAAGTTTCTGCGGATGTGGCCGTTTCTGCTTGTGTTCGACGAGCTGTGGGCGCTCGCGCCCTTTCTGCTTCTGCACCACATCAATTTTGGTTTGGCGCTGGCGTGCATGACGCCGCTTGTCTATTCGCCCTTTGCGCAGCGGTCGCTGGTGTTGATGGGCGCGGGTGAGCGGAG
This sequence comes from Occallatibacter sp., assembly GCA_050013195.1. Classification (GTDB taxonomy): domain Bacteria; phylum Acidobacteriota; class Terriglobia; order Terriglobales; family Acidobacteriaceae; genus Telmatobacter. The sequence continues at coordinate 241 of JBEKFS010000190.1, read as the reverse complement.
TTAGCCAGTCAACACCGGCTTCGCGGTTAAAGAGGTAGTCGCGGAGGTTCTGCAGAATATGTAAGCGGCATGGATGGGAAATTGAGAGCCCTGTGCTGAGTGTCCCAGACCTCGAAAGCTAGCTCTGGAATAATGGATGGGTATGTAGTAATATATTGTGAAATTCAGTGAATAATTTTCTTGGTTGCACATTGTGCATTGTTGTATCCAGAGCATGCGGCGGTGTGCAATCGAACTTTAA
>JBEKFS010000189.1:0-5105 GCA_050013195.1 Occallatibacter sp. | reverse complement strand
GACTGCTCGCCGGGGACCCAGGTACTCCGCATATCCCAATCGGAACCACTGTACTAAGGTAGACACCGGAGTCAGATAAAGTGTTCCCGGACCGAGATCGGGAAGCTTGGAAGCTATTTCATAACCGAATGCTGACCGTCTTAGATCTTTCCCTCCGGGGCTAAACAGGCTGCGGAAAAAGGTTTGTTTCTGTGCGATTCACACGAAAAGCAAGCCGCAGGGGCTAAAGCCCATCATTTGTTTTGTTGCGCTTGCGGCACGACTAAAGTCGTGCCCTGACGCTTCTTGCTCCAACCTTTGCATTTTTCCGCAAGCTGTAAAGTCGTGCTCTAAAAAGAAACAAGATTGGATTGGGTTGGAAGGGGGAGGACTGTCACGGCAAAGTGGCTAAATTTTTGGAATAAAATCAGCAAGTTAGCGCCCGCTGCGCGGACATGACGAGTTGGCAAGTTAGCGACGGTCTGAGCAGGCGCCGGTTTCATGCCTGCGCGGACATGACGAGTTGGCAAGTTAGCGGCGGTCTGAGCAGGCGCCGGTTTCATGCCTGCGCGGGCTGGCGAAGCTGGTGGACGACTGATACAAGGCGGGTTAATGAAACAGCCTCTAAAAGAATTTTCTTGACAATAGGTAAATAACTTGATAAAAACACAAACGTTCGTTTTATGAACGAACGTTCGTTTTCCAACCCTATGCCGAAGATAGCCAAGCAACGCGCCGAACAGAACCGCATCCAGATTGAGCAGGCGGCCCTCAGCCTGTTCACGCGCCAGGGATTTCATGGCACCAACATCCGCGATATTGCCGAGTTGGCGCAGGTATCCACGGGCGCCATCTACACCTATTTCCCCACCAAGGAAGCTCTATTTGAGAGCCTGGTTCACAGCTACGAGAAGCGCATCCGGGCCTGGCGCACAAAAAAGGTGGAGAACCTGGGTACGCCCTTCTCCAGGCGCAGCCTGGAACTGCTGGCGGGAGAGATCCGGGCGTTTGTTTCTGAACACGCCGACTATTGGAAGCTGATGTACATCGACGTGGTGGAGTTCAATAACCGCCATTTTGCGCAGAGTTTTCATAATGTGCCGGAACAGTTCAAGTGGCGTCTGGACGCAGAACTGAACGAGGTCTCGGCAAATCCCGCCTGGTGCGGCATTGATCCCGGCTTTGTACTTGCGACGATTTACCTGCAAATACTTACGTATTTTCTGGTGGAGCGCCTATTCAGCGGCAACCAGCACCTTGGTGTCTCGGACGACACCGCGATCCGGAGGATCATCGATCTGGTTCTCAACGGCCTATGGAAAAAAGACCAGGGCGGCCAACTCTCTCCGGCAGAAAGTAAACCAACCAAGAGCAAGCCAGCCGGAACCAGGCCAAGGCTGGGCAACAGGAAAAAGCAAACCAGTGTGGCCTCCAAGAGCACAGCCACGAAAAAGATATCGCGCAAGCCTAGCAATTCAACTAAGGAGAAGTGACACATGAAGATCCGACTGATAGCGGTATGGATTGGCTGCCTACTGGCGCTCACAGCGCCTATAGCGGCGCAGACGGCGACATCGGGACAGATAGCAGGCACGGTGCACGATCCGACCGGCGCGGCAGTGGTGGGCGCCCGCATTGTGCTGACCGCAGCAACCGGACAGACACGCGAAGCGCAGTCCAGCCGCGAGGGCTACTACCGCTTCTCCGGGATTGAGCCGGGCGCGTATTCACTTCAGGTGACCGCGCAGGGATTTGCCACGTACACCGCCAATGGCATCGTGGTAGGCGTAACGGAGATTGTGGATGTTTCGCCGAAGCTGCAGATAGGCGGCGCGACGACCAATGTCCAGGTGACGGCCGAGGCGCCTCTGGTGCAGACGGAAACCGCGACCACGGGGCGCGTGGTGGAAGAGCGGGAGGTGCATGAGCTGCCATTGCCCACGCGCAACTATCAGCAGTTGCTTGGCCTGCAGCCAGGCACCAGCATCCCGCTGACCAACAACATCGCGCTGGGCCGGGGCGATGTGGACATCAACGTGAACGGCCAGCAGGCTACCAGCAACAACGTGCTGATCGACGGCATCCAGGTCAACTCCATCGGGACCAACTCGACGCCGAATATTCCCGTGCCGTCGATTGACTCTGTCGATCAGTTCATTGTGCAGACCTCGTTGTACGATGCCACGCAGGGACGCAACACCGGCGGCAACGTTGCCCTGGTGACCAAGTCCGGCACCAACAAACTGCATGGCAGCGTCTTCGAGTTTTTCCGCAACGACGCGTTCAACGCCAACGACTACTTTCTCAAGCAGCAGGGGCAGCCGCGGCCGGAGTTGAAGAAGAATCAGTACGGCATCACGCTGGGTGGTCCGCTGGTCAAGGACAAGACCTTTTTCTTTATCTCCTATCAAGGACAACGCGAGGGCAACGGCACGGACCCGATTTCGAGCCTGTCGTACCTGAACGTTCCCAGCGGCCTGACCAGCAACCGGTCGACGGCCACTTTGACCGCGTACGCGGCCACGCTGGGCGAATCCTCAGCGTATTCTGCGGCGTACCACTGGCCGACCACCATCGATCCCACGGCGCTGGCGCTGTTACAGGCCAAGTTGCCCAACGGGCAGTATGCGATTCCCAGCGCCGCGGCGGGGCAGTCTTGCTCCTCGGCGCCCTATGCCATCTACACCGGTGGACCGGCGACTTACTGCACGGTTCCCACCACCATCAGCAATCGTTCGACGTTTGACGAGAACCAGTTCAACACCAACCTGGACCAGTATCTGGGCAAAGCCGATCATTTTGCCGGCAAGTTCTTTTCGTCCAACTCGCCGACGCACCAGGGAATCTTCAGCTTCCTGGGGGCGAATGCGAATGAGGCGCCGGGCTACGGCGGCGAAGTAAACTTCCGCTATCGCCTGCTGTCGCTGGATGAGACGCACGTCTTCAGTTCTTCGCTGTTAAACGATGCGCGCATTGGATTCAGCCGCATCAAGGGTGTCTCGCTGCCTGACGAGCCATTCACCAACTCTCAATTCGGCATTTACAATTCGCTTGCCGCCAAATATCCGGGGATGGCTACCATCGCCGAAACGGGCAACTTCACCATCGGCCCCGCGCCGCTCGCCGACGAGAAGAGCGTGACGGAGAGCTTCATGCTGACCGATATCATCACCTGGAATCACGGGCGGCACAGCATGCGCATCGGCGGCGACGGGATGCGCCACCACGTGGACTTTTACTTCAACGACTTCACGCGCGGTGAAGAACTGGTGAACAACTTCGGCTCATTCCTGGTGGGCGGCAACGACGCCGACGCAGCTTTGGGCGGATATCCCGGCAACATCACCGGCCTGTTGGGCAACGGCATCGAGGATCGCGGTATTCGCATGTGGGATTACGACTTTTTCCTGCAGGAGGATTACAAGGCTACACCGCACCTGACGCTGAATGCCGGTATACGCCTGAATCACTTTGGCGGACCGAGCGAAATTCGCAATCGCATGGTGAACTTTTTACCCAACGTCTTTACGGCCAACAACCCCTCGGGCTGCACCACGGCAACGGGCAACTGCGTTGGCGCGAACGCGGGATTTGTCATGGGCGCCAATCCGCTCTACAACAACCAGGCAGCTCCGGACCCGCGTGTGGGCTTTTCGTGGCAACCGCCGCTCAGCCATAACTTCACCGTGCGCGGAGGCGTAGGAATTTACCATGACCGCGTCTCCAGCCGCATTGCCAACCTGCAGATTTTCAACTACCCCTACGATATTATCGGCGTAGGTTTTGGCGATCTGGAATATCCCTTCCCGAATCTTTCCGGGTTGACCTTCCCGATGGCGGCCGCGGTGCCGGCGGCGCTTCCGCTTTACTACTACGGCGGGGCATTCGCCGGGACCTCGACGCCCATCAGCGGCTATTATGTCAATCCCAATTTCGCCTCGCCGTATGCCTACCAGTACAGCCTGAGCTTGCAGATGGAACCGGCGCACAACTGGCTGGTGGAACTCGGCTATGTGGGCGTGAAGGGCGTCAAGCTGCTGGACGTGCTTACGCTGAATCAGTATCCCGGGGTGACGCCGTTTGGCGCTGCCTTCTCAGATAACAAGGCATTCAACGGCCTGGAGCTTGTGGGCAACAACGCCTTCAGCAAATACAACTCGCTACAGGCCAGCCTGACCAAGCGGATGGATAAGCATTTGCAGATGGTGGCTTCATACACCTTCGGCAAAGGGGAAGACAATTATTCGGGCTCCCCGGAAAACGAGTTGGCGGCGCAGGCCGGCAACCAGGACAATCCAGCGAGCCAGCGCGGGCTCTCTGATTTTGACCGCAAGCAGCGCCTGGTGGTGAGCGGGCTGCTGGAAGAAGGCAGCTTGTACAAGGGAAGCTCAAAACTGGTTCAGGGTGTGGCAAACGAATGGGAGGCGGCCAGCATCATGACCTTCCAGACGGGCACGCCCTACTCGGTGGTGTGCGTGATTGGATCGACGGTAAACAGCCGCGCGGATTATGCCACTGGGACCATTACCGCCAAAGCGCCCGGGCAAGCCTTCAACCCCAATGCGTATGCTTGCGATTCGGCTTCTTTTGTGGCGCCGTATGGCAACACGCCGAGGAACTTTTTGCGCGGGCCGGGACAGAAGAACGTCGATCTGAGCGTGTTCAAAAACTTCCCGATCACGGGGGCCGGCACGGTGCAGTTCCGGGCCGAGCTCTTCAACATCGGCAACTGGGAAAACTTCAACAACCCGAACAACAATCTCGCGGTGCCCAGCACGGTGGCCACCACTCCGGCGCTTTCTGCTTCGGGACCGCGCGTGATTCAGTTCGTGCTGAAGTACAGATTCTAACCATCGCGGCCCGGACTTGCGCCGGGCCGCACTTCTTTGAGAAAGTCCGACCAGGAAAGTAAGGAGAGACCCATGGCATTGGAAAGCCTGCGCGGTAAACGTGTGCTTGTAACAGGAGCGGCGGCGGGAATCGGCAAAGCAACAGCATTGCGCTTTGCCAGAGAAGGAGCTCGCGTGGCCGGCTGGGATGTGAAGGCCGAAGCGGGAGCGGCCTGGGTAGCGGAGTTGGCCGCACTGGGCGCGGAGGCCCGCTTTGCGCCGGTGGATGTAACGAAC
>JBEKFS010000188.1:0-5156 GCA_050013195.1 Occallatibacter sp. | reverse complement strand
ACCACAGCATATTGGCCTAGATGGCCCTCGGCCCAAAAGCTGCCTCTCGGAAAAAGAATCTCTTGCCGCGCGCCGCTGGCCGAGTCTCCGGTCCACCACAGGTACCCGTAGCCGCCCGACACTGCATCGGAGTACGGCGTGATGCTGGCTTTTACCCACTCCGCTGGTATCACCTGCGTATCGTTCCACTTGCCGCCATGCAAGTAAAGCAGTGCAAAGCGCGCAAAATCCCGGGCACTCATCTCGAACGGGTAGGCCGGATAGCGCGTATCCGAACCTGTGATGTAATGGCCATCGCGTGGAGTAAAATCCTGCATCCCAATCGGCTGCGCAATCTTCCGGTAGAAGGCGTCGAATATTTTTGTGCCTGTTGCCTGCTCATAGATGAAGCCGAGCGTGTTGAAATCCCAGTTGTTGTAGTACCAGAAGGAGCCAGGAGCATGGGAGCCGCGAGGCGGCTTCTGTTCCTCCATTCCCTTGGTCTCATAAACGGTTGGATGGTAGACGCCCGAGCGTGCTTCGAGAAGGTCGAGAACTCTGGCTTGTTTTTCTTCTGCCGTGAGCGAGGGTTTCTTGTCATCAATGCCAAGCTTTTCAAGCGTGTCATTAAGATTGATCTTGCCGTCGGCCACGGCGATCCCGATCAGCGCGCTCAACAGGCTCTTGCGGCAAGAGTGCAGGTTCGACGTGCGAGCTACATCGCCCCATGCGGCAACCACCACGCCATGCTGAATGATCATGACCGATGTAGAGCCGATCTCCTCGCTATAATCGTGAATCATTTTCAGGTTATTTGCCTGCCACCCGGCCTGCTCCGGCGAAGCCAACTGCTTCCACTCCGCGCCTGGCACGCTAATCGATTGGCAAAGAACCTGAATTGCCATCCCGAACAGCAGAAACACTGTCAAACTTGCTCGCATTCTCATGCGAATCAATATATCGCACGGAGGCGGCAATTCCATCCGGCACTTAACCATCGAACTCGCGCAGCCACCCGGCCAGCAGCGTTGTCACTTTCTGCGGCTGTTCATAGGCGGCAAAGTGACCTGCATCAGCCAACAGGTGGAATTCGCATCCGCCGGGCGCGGCATGGAAGGCTTCCATCTCGGCAGGGGTTATAGCTGTGTCTTCGCCACCAGCAATGGCCAGGACAGGAACCTGGATGGTGTCCACGGTAGGCACCGAGTCAGGCCGCGTAGCAAGGCCGGCTTGTACAGCCACCAAAGCCTCTGTATTGAGCGTCATACGGGCGCGCAACTGGGCTACGATCTCGGGGTGGCGCTGGCGGGCGGTTGCGCTGATCAGAGTCTGGGCCATGCCGTCGAAGAGCACATCTGTACCACCGGTTCGCGCCTGGGTGATGGTCGTGGCGCGCCGGGAAAGGTTGGCCTCCGCGTCCGGCTGGGGCTTGGAGCAGATAAAAGCCAGCCCGCGCACCCGTTCTGGCGCCTGGCGCCACAGTTCCAGCAGCACGTAACCGCCAATGGAGCAGCCGGCAAAGACTGCCGCTGGCACTTCTAAATGGTTGAGCAGCACAAGAACGTCGGCAGCCAACTGCACCATGGTTAGCACCGGAGCATCAGGTACCAGCGCAAAGCCGCCTGCCGGCAGGGTTCCCAGTTCTGAGGCGCCGTGTCCACGCAGGTCAGGAACAATTGTGCGGTAGCCGGATAGGTTTTCGGTGAGCGGGCGCCAATACTCCCCATCCAGCGGCGTGGGATGAAGAAAAATCACGGGCAAACCCGCTCCAGAGTCGCGAAAGGCCAGTGTCGCCCCGTCTGATAGGTACGTACAGTTCATAGCAACAGGATACGCTCAGCGCAGCGGAATCGGCTCCTCGGGAATACCGATCCAGCAAGCCAGATAGACTACTCCTACCGTCCCGCCGGAAAAGAATAGCCCGACGACCGCCAGGATGCGTACCAGGGCGAGATCCCAGCCATAGGCCTGCGAAAGGCCGATGCAGACCCCGGCAAGTTGACGGCCGACAATCGGGCGGACCAGCGGCCTGCCGGGAATGTAAGTTACAACGGGAACGGCCGCGCCACAGTTGGAACAGAACCGCGCACCCACAGGCAGCGCAGTCCCACAGTGTTGACAAAAGAAGGCCATCGTCGATCCCCCTAATTGAGATACGGCGGCCAGGCGGCTAAGGTTCCATCTCTCTGTTCCCACGAGAGGCTGTTCTCGATGTTGGGCTACTGCACGTTCAGCGTGAGCGTCCCCGTCGTTGTCACAGTCGTGCCTGACGTGCAGGTTACAGTCACGGTGTAGGCTCCGGATGTTGTGCCGGGGATGTATGTTTTTCCGCCACCGCCTCCGGTGCTGCCTCCTCCGCCGCCACAGGCAAGCACGCCTCCTGTAACGAAAAGAAGGAAGCCTAACATGCCGAGCATCGTCCTCCAGCTACGGCGGCGCGCCGGAATGCCGAAAAGCAGCAGGCAGGCCAGAGCCGTACCCGCGCTGTACCAGGGAATTCCGCGGTGTGTGGGATCGGCCAGGGAGCTATAGGAGGACGCTGTAGTGCTGACAGTGAGGGTGGCTGTACCAGCAGTTGCGCCGGCAATCGTTACCGGACTGGTCGAGCCGAAGCTCAAAGTGGGCAAATACTGTGCGCCGACTGGGCTGGAAGTAATGGCCGCCGTCAGCGCGACGCTGCCGGTGAAGCCATTGGCCGGTGTTACTGTGATCGTCGATGTATTCCCAGAGGTCGCACCGGGTGTGACGTTGACCGTCGTGCCGCTGACTGTGACGGTGGGCGTAATATCCCCGGCAGGCAGGAAGTTGTCGATGAAAACTTGCGCATCGAGCGATCCAAGACCGGTTACCTCGTCATATCCCGTTGTCACCAGATACCCTTGCTGACCGCCCGTCAACCCGGTAGACGAGGGAATGCTGTTATTGCACATACTGGGCGTGCTGATGCTGCAGTTAGTCACTCCGCTGGTGGCAACCGTCACGTCGTGGAAGGCTGCCGGCACTCGCGCCGCCAATGAATAGAGTTGCGGATTGAGGTTGCCCTGTGCTGTCCCCTGTTTCTGATTCAGCAGGGCGGCTATGCCCGCCATCGAAGGAGCTGCTGCTGAGGTGCCATAGAAGTACTCAAAGCTGTAACTTCCGTTGGTACCTACGACACAACTGTTCCCGGCGGCAGCAAAGCATGCGAAGTAGCCATCGTGCCCGGCGGATGAAAAGGCTATGTCCGGCGTATAGCGTCCAGACCTGGCCGCGGGTACGCCCGTCCCCGTCTGCCAGGATGGGGTGGGTGTGATCACCGCGCTCACGCCGCCTCCCGAAGCAGCCGCCTGTGGCAAAGAGCTGGATGTCAGAGGCTCGTTCCATGCACCCTCGGGAATATAACTGAGGGCCGACAAAAGGTTTGTGCCGTTACTGGAACTCCAGTAAGTGGAGGGGTTGCTGGTGTCGTTGAACTCCGTTCCCCCCACGCAGGTGGCATAGCCCGAGGAGCAGATGTAATTCGGGCTGTTCGGCGCGGGACTCACAGGCGGCGTCGCAAAGTAGGTATCGCATTCCGAGGCGCCGGAATCGCCGGAGCAAACGAAGGCCGAGATGCCTTCCCCGGCGGCCTGCTGAAAGAGGGTGTTCCAGTAAGCAACCCGGGATGGTCCAGCCGACGACTCGCATTTTCCAAAGCTGATGTTTATTATCTGCGCGGGAACCGGCGTAGTTTGCACCAGGTACTGCGCATCGGTTTCAATGTCTCCGCTGGCCGATGTATCGATGACCAATAAAAGATTCGCGCCCGGAGCAGTGCTGCCTGCTCTGAGCACATCCAGTGTAGCTTCGAGCTGATCGTCAGGGGGATTGCAGCTCGAGGTGCAACTGGTCACTGCTGGCCCCGGATCGACGCCTCCAAACCCGGTCGGCACAATCTCGGTTGGGTTGGCAAAGGTGGACCCGGTCAGGCTCCTGAAGTTGCTGAAATCGGCGAAATTTGTATGCGAGCGGCCCACGATGCCGATCGTCTGCCCTGCGCCGGTTAAAGAAAGCGGCAGATCATAGAGGACGGCGAAATCCGCCGGAGTAATGTAATGGTTTCCACTGCTGCTGTTCTCCGCGGGAGAATTCGATTGCCCTACACCCTCGTGGTGCGCCGGGCGATTCTCGACGGTGTATATGCCGTGAATAGCCTTGATTGCCGGCAGCAATGCCTCGGGGATCATCGGATCGGATGAGACAGAGATGCGCTCGACGCCATTCACGTTGTAGGAATGAAACTCAGTCTGGAAGGCTCGGCCCATATTCGCCGCCGTGCCGCCAAATCCAATGAAGACCCGGCTCGGTGAGACCCAGTTGACTTGCAGCCCCTGCGATCGCAACCAGCCGGAAAGAGCGGCAATGTCCTGATCGGCGAGTCCGAAGCGCTCCCCCACTTCGGCGGGAGTAAGCCAGTGATGGTAATCCGGCGAAGCGGGGTTTTGCTGGTCAGCGAGAAAGTTCTCAAAGGCCAATTCCTGCTCTGGAGAACGCGTGAGAACCAGCGTCATCGGATTCAGCATCTGATCAGCCGGCAGCAAGCCTTTACTATTGGCAGGGTTTGCCCAGCTGGGATGATGATCGGGTAACATCCGCACTTGCGTCGCATCCACGCCCCGCGTAATGCGCAGCGGCGTCTGCGCAGGCAGCACAACTCCGGCGAAGATAACCGCGGCAAGCATCAACAGAATCGGCAGCCGACGCTGCCGGCGAATGGCCAATATCACACGGCTTACAGACAGCGAAGTGATAAAAGAAAAAGAACGATACGGCAGATGAGGCATAATGCGGCTCTTCCTTTCACTAAGGCTCATGCAGAAAAATTGATCGGACCAATTGTAGCATTAGGCGAGGTAGCGGAGATCGTTTGCCGGGTTGCGCAGACGAATGAATTAACAGAATCGGGCAGGATTTCCATGCAGCACATAATAAAGAGTGCCTGTAAAGTAAATCGTTCACCCATTATAGTGATTTTTTGAACTCCGCCGTTTCAAAGCGAAAGATGACTCACTAGTTTTCTGACTGCCTTGTTATGCACCAGTAAAAAAACTTGTAGCGCCGTGTATGACAGCGTCGGCTCCTGTCAAGTGTTTTGCGCGACAAAGTCCCCGTGGTGGTCGGAGGGGTGTCAAGGGCGCCCTTCCTTGGCGTTTATCTTG
>JBEKFS010000187.1:0-5346 GCA_050013195.1 Occallatibacter sp. | reverse complement strand
TTCAGCGCGGGCAAAAAAGCGAGCCGCACGCTGGTCTGATCGGCGGCGGGATGGACGTAGATCAGCCAGAAGAGAAAGGCCGTGGCCGCCGCGCTGACGGCCAGGATAGCGGCTATGGCGGAGCGGATGCCGGATTGAGGGGCTGTGGTCGTCATGGCTTTCTCAGGGTTTTGCCGTTGCGCAGAGCATAAGCGAGGTAAACAGCAAGGGCAGATAGAGAACGCTGACCTTGAGCAGATCGCGGGCCAACCTGCGGCTTTCTTCTTCAGTGACAGGGCGCAGGATGCGGGCGAAGCGGATGGTGTAGCCCAGGTAAACCAACCCTAGCGCGGCAGCCAGCACGGCGTAGGTCAGGCTGGCCAGACCCAGCCGCCACGGCGCCAGGCTGACGGGAATCATCACCACCGCAAAAAACAGCGCCTGGGCCACGGTAGACCAGCCGTCGGGCTGAACTACAGGCAGCATTTTGATTCCAGCGCGTGCGTACTCCTCGCGATACAACCACGCAATCGCCATGAAATGCGGAAACTGCCAGACAAAGAGGATGGCAAACAGCGCCACTCCCGGCCACTCGATGCGCCCGCGGGCAGCGGTCCAGCCCAGCATCGGCCCCATTGCCCCCGGAAATGCGCCAATAAAGGTGGCCAGGGCGGTGAAGCGTTTGAGCGGCGTGTAGATGGCCACATACGTAAAGGCCGTGAGCAGCGCCAGGGCCACGGTGAGCAGGTTGGTAGTGAGCGCCAGATCCACCGCGCCCACAGCCAGCGCCGCCATGCCTGCCAGCACTCCCAGGCCCAGCGAAAAGCGCCCTGCAGCCATGGGCCGGTCGGCGGTGCGCTTCATGAGCGCGTCAATCTTGCGTTCCAGAGCCTCGTTCAGCGCGCCTGCCCCGGCTGAAACCAGGCCGATGCCCAGAAGTGTATCCAGAAGGCCACGCTGAAAGCTGGTGATGCCGGATTGCATCGAGCCCAGGTAAAACCCACCCCAGCCGGTAACCAGCACCAGGCCGACGACCTTGACCTTGAATAGCTCGCGCAGGTCGTGGATGAGCAAGGCCGTGGCGCCGGCCTCAGGCACGTGTATATGCACTGGGCCATGAGCAGCGAGCTCTGCCGGAACTGCGCTTTGGGTAATGGGAGTCATCTGAAAGTAGAAGAACCTCAGGTGAGTGGTAGCGCGGATGAGGCACGATTCGCCGAAGAACAGGGAACAAGGCTATCTATTCCCTGTTCCCTATTCCCTGTACTTCTACTGCTACTGCTTGCCGAAGCGGTAGACAATTCCAGTGGTGAAGCCGCGGCTGGACTGCACAGTCGAGCCGAAGCCGGTGAAGTAGTATTCGGGAGCAACACGCAGTCCAATGTTCGGAGTCAGGTTGTACTCCACGGGAAGACTGGCGGCGGCCGCGAAGACGTAGCCATCCGGCCAGAGGCCGAGAGCGGTGGAGATGGCGGGGTTGTGGTTGGTGTTGGCGGAAAAGTTTCCTTTTTCGAACCCGCCCAGAACGCGGCCGGAGACCGAATACTTGGGCAGCACATAGAAGCGATATGTGGGGCCGGCCAGGACGGCATACTGGCTAATAGCCGGATTGGTGAACGGGTTGGATGTAGTGACGGGCGGATTACCTATCGTCAAACTAATGCCCGTATAAGCCGTGCCGTAGTAGCCGCGGCCATCGATGGTCACGCCCAGTCGCTCGTCGAAGTAGCGGGTGGCACCCACGTTCCAGGCGTACTCGTGCGCGCGCTCCAGCGTCGAGCCGGGCTCAAAGCGCAGGTAGCCCATGCCGGTGTACTCCTCATAGCGGTGGGAGTAAGCCTCGTGAATGGCGGCGGCGCGGCGCTGCGCGCGGCGGGCCTTGATGCGGGCCTGGACGCTCAACTGACCTGGAGACTCGGCTTGGGCGACGGGCTGTCCGGCCTGGGCCTGGGCGGGGTTGCTGCTCGAACTGGAGCTATGGGCCTGAGCGGCGTTGGCGCGGCGTTGCGCACGGTGAGCCTTGATGCGGGCCGGGACATTCAACTTGCCGTGGGACTGCGTGGCGGGCGGCTCGGCCTGGACTTGGTCGGGAGCTGCGGGGTTGCTGCTCGAACTGGAGCTTTGGGCCAGAGCGGCGCTGGCTGCAACGACACTCAGCGCCAGAAGAAGGGCAATACGGCGAGAAAAAAACATCGGTTTCGGGTTTCCTCCACGGGAGTACGGAAGCAAGCCTGCACAGCGCTCCCCCCAATAGGTATTAAATCACCTTAGGGGTGAGGCTTGGGGTGAACCGGCTCTGGATTGGACGCGCGGGGGAGGGAATTGTGGCCGGAAAAGCTATTTGAAATCGGCTGTGTCGGCCTGCAACTGGGTGTGGTCAAAGCCGTCAGGCATGGTTCCTCACATCTTTTCCAGGTTCCTTTATCACGGAATCGCAGATTATTTCCGGCATGGAAAGCCGCAAAATGCTCCAAAATAATCTAGGATAAAGGCCAGCAGCGGAGGAGCAACGCGTATGGGTCGAGTTTTTCTGGGAATTCTGCTGGGGATCGTGCTGGTGCCGCTAGCAGTATTAGGTTGGCTCAAATTTGGTCATGTGCCGGTGGCGGTGGCTGACCCTCCCTTGCCCCATGAGCGGCTGCTGACCCATGTGCCACTGAATGCGCGCATCGACCAGGAGATGGTGAAGACCCCACCCATCCAGGCCGATGAGGCCAACCTGGTGGCGGGCGCCGAGATCTACCGCGATCAGTGCGCCGCCTGCCACGGGTTGCACGGCAAGCCGTCGCTGTTTGGCTCGCACATGTTTCCCGTCGCGCCGCCGCTGTGGGAGAAGCACCGCCGCAACGCGGTGGTCGGAGTGAGCGACGATCCGCCGGGCGAAACCTACTGGAAGGTGGCCAACGGAATCCGGCTGACCGGCATGCCGTCCTACAAGAAAGTGCTGACCGAAACCCAAATGTGGCAGGTGAGCCTGCTGTTGGCCAATGCCGACAAACCGCTGCCCCCGGCCGCGGTGGAGATACTGCGCGGCGAGCCAATGGCGTCCGTGGCAGCCGGCAAAGGGACAAAAAAGTAGCGCAGGTTGGGTCTGCAGGTGGTTATCTAAACCGGCGCAAAGGAACCGATGCCCGCGTACATGCAGGCTCCTGAATTCGAATCCGGCAGGTGATGCAACCTTGCCTGAGCGCTCGCAAGATTTATTCGTAGCTGGAGCAGTCAGCCGATCAACATACTTACTACCGGATTGGAGACCAGGATGAAACACAGCAGATTTTTCAACTTCGTATTTCTTTTAGTGGCGGTTGCTCTCACCTTAAGCATCTCGACCCTCGCGCAGGGCACCGATTACTTCAGCAACCTGCCCAAAGGCGCTACACCCCAGGAAGTGGGCAAACGGATCGCCGATCGCTTTGTTGCCAGTCAGCATCAATACACATTCACCATCCACTACGCTGAGGTCGCCACCTGGTACGGCGCGCTGAACTTTGCGCAACTTACGAAAGACGAAGCGCTGCAGAAGGAGCTGATTGCCCGCTTTGATCCGTTGATGCCGGGCGGCGCCGATGCCAAGCAAAGGCCGGTGCGGCGTCATGTGGACGACTCGATCTTCGGCGTCGTTCCACTGGAGATCGCCATCGAGACCAAGAACCCGAAGTACCTGGCTGAAGGCGTTTGGTGGGCAGACCGGCAATGGGAAAATCCGCAACCCAATGGACTTTCTGCTGAAACGCGCTTCTGGGTTGATGACATGTATATGCTGACCATGCTGCAACTGCAGGCATACCGCGCCACTGGAGACCGCAAGTATCTTGACCGCGACGCCAGGGAGATGGTTGCCTATCTGGACAAGCTGCAGCAGCCAAACGGCCTCTTCTACCATGCCGAGGACGTGCCCTTCTTCTGGGGCCGCGGAAACGGCTGGTTCGCCGCGGGCATGGCGGAGATGCTGCGGACATTGCCCGAGGATCACCCGCAGCGGGCGCGGATTCTTGACGGCTATCGCAAGATGATGGCCGCGCTGTTGAAGTACCAGGGAAAGGACGGAATGTGGCGGCAGCTGATCGACCACGAGGAGTCCTGGCCGGAGAGCTCCAGCTCTGGAATGTTCACCTTCGCGATGATCTCCGGCGTCAAGAACGGATGGCTTGACGGCCCAACCTACGGACCGGCGGCGCGCAAGGCATGGCTTGCGGTGATCGGCTATATCGACCAGAATGGCGACGTGACGCAGGTTTGCGCGGGAACGAACAAGTTGAATGATCTGGACTATTATCTAGCCCGGCCCCGCCGGACCGGCGACTTCCACGGGCAAGCTCCTATTCTGTGGTCGGCGGACGCGCTGCTGCGGTAAGGACAACGGCTAAAGAATCATACATCTGACGGCGCTTTCCTTTTGAAGCACCAGACAAGCAGTGCGGCCACCCGCGTATCGGCTGCACTGCTTGTTCAACTTGTTAAAATCGAAACTATGCAGCTGACCCGCAAACAAGCGCTCGACTATTTCCACTCCCCCGACCTGATCGGCCTTGGATTCGAGGCTGACGCCGTACGCCGCCGTCTGCACCCCGAGGGCGTGGTCACCTACATCATCGATCGCAACATCAACTACACCAACTTCTGCACTGAGTACTGCACCTTCTGCGCTTTCTACCGGCCGCTCACAGGAGCGCGCTCGGACGAGGGCTACATCCTCGACTTCGAGACCATCTGCGAAAAAATTGCCGAGACGGTCGAGATGGGCGGCACCGGTGTGCTGATGCAGGGTGGCATCCATCCCGACCTCAAGATCGACTGGTTCGAGCGGCTCTTCAGTGGAATCAAGCAGCGTTTCCCGCAGATCTGGTTGCATTGTTTAACGGCTTCCGAGATTCTGGCCATCGCCAAATACTCCGGCCTGCCCCTGCGCGACACCATCATCCGGCTGCGCGCAGCGGGTTTGGATTCCATCCCCGGCGGCGGCGCGGAGATTCTAGACGACGATGTGCGCCGGCGCATCGCCCGCATTAAATGCAACACCGAGGACTGGGTCAGCGTCCATCGCACCGCGCACCAGTTGGGGATGCGCACCACGGCTACGATGATGTTCGGCGTGGGCGAGACCTTCGAACAGCGTATCAATCATTTCGAAGTAGTGCGCCGCTTGCAGGAGGAGACCGGCGGATTCACAGCCTTCATCCCCTGGAGCTTCCAGCCAAAAAACACGGCCCTCGGCGGACGCGGCTGGGAGGAGGCGACCAGCGTCGAGTACCTGAAGGTGCTGGCGATCGCGCGGCTCTATCTGGAAAACATCGAGAACGTCCAAGCAAGCTGGGTGACGCAGGGTCTGAAAGTTCTGGAGCTGGGCCTCCACTTCGGCGGCAACGA
>JBEKFS010000186.1:0-5348 GCA_050013195.1 Occallatibacter sp. | reverse complement strand
ACCCGGCCCCATGAGTCAATGGCCGCCACCAGCAGCGCAAGCGCAATGCAAACGGCCGCGCCCAGCACGGGAATGACGTTGAGCAGCCCCGTCAGCACGCCGAGCCCATAAGCATAGCGAACGTTGAGCGAGAGATAGACGATGGTGCTGGCAACTCCCAGAATGAGCATCAGGCTCCCCTGGCCGAGCAGCCATTTGCCCATGCGGATCTTTGCCCGCTGGAGGGTCTTGTCGAGACGTTCACGTCGTGCGCGCGGAAAAAAGGAAAGAAACCACTGGTAGGCCTGGTCGCCTTCCAGAATGAAATAAATCGTAAGGATGAAGCCCATGATGAAATCGAATAGCTTGCCCGCCCAATCGCTGATAGAGAACAACAGATAAGTGGCGGCCTGGCTCACGAAATCCTGAAGCCGGGTGCTCATATCCGCGGTATCCAGGTGTTGCGCCAGGGGAATATTTTTGAGCTTTTCTAAAAGCCCGGGAAGCCGAGTTGGCATCTCCCGGGCGAATCCCTGCAGGTCGCTGATGACCGGAGGCAGAGCGAGGAACCCAAAGGCGGTCAGCGCTCCGGCCACGACCAGCAGGAGAAGAAAAATAGCTGATCCCCTGAATGGTTGCCAATTGCGAATGCGGAGTTGGGAGGTAAAACTCACCACCGGTGAGAGTACGACGGCAAAGAGCGCGCTGACATAAAGCAGCACGAGCACATCGCGGATCAGCCAGGCCAGATAGCAGGCCAGGGCAAGGGCGAAGGCGAAGACTATGTCGCGACGAAGAGTGCGCGGGTTATCAGCGATCTTACTCATGCGCTGTATTCCTGTAAACCGGAGTATACGACGCCGGCTAGGCCTTCGACGAATTCGGAATCAACCAGGCTTCCGGCCAGAAAGTGCTTTATCCGGCGCCGCCTACTTTTCCCCGCCCAGAATCGACCCCACAATCCCGCCAATCAGCGCGCCACCGGCGGCCGGTCCCGCCTGCCGGCTCTCGCCGCGCGGTATGTACTCGGCAATCTGGTGCGCCAGCCGCGAAATAGGCAGCGTCTGCAGCAAGACCGATCCCGGCCCTTGCAGCACGGCCAGAAAAATGCCATCCCCGCCAAAGACCATGTTCTTGATCCCCGGCACCGTGGTGATTTGAAAGCTCACCGACGCCTGGAAGGCGCCCACGTGGCCCGGATGCACCCGCAGCACCTCGCCCGGAGCCAGTTTCTTCTCGATCAGCTCGCCGGATAGCTCCAGCCACGCCGTTCCCTGGCCGCCCACCTTCTGCAGCAGAAACCCGTTGCCGCCAAAGATGCCCGCCCCCAGCGACTGCTGGAAGCCCACCCCTATCGTCACCTGCGACGTGGCGCAGAGAAACCCATGCCGGTGGATCATGTACTCATTGCCGGGCGAGACCTCGATGGGCACAATGTGGCCCGGCACCTTGGTGGCAAACGACACCACTCCGGTGGCCCCGATGGCGCGGTACTCGGTCATGAACAGGCTCCCGCCACCAGCCACCCGCTTTAATGCTCCGAAGATTCCACCGCCCCCGCCCATCTGCGTGTGAGTGGTCATCTGGATAGAAGCGGTCATCCACGAAAGCTCCCCGCTCTCTGAAAAAACGCTTTCATTCGGTTCAAGCTGCACATCGAGCACGGGCATAGTCGTGCCCTGAATCCGGGTTTGCATAATGAAGCCTCCTGTTCATGCATAGTGTCTCTGCCAGTATCTGTGGAGAGTCGAGTTAGATTCAATAACTCCATGAAGTGCTGGCAATTTCTGCACTTAACGCTTGTACTATGAAGTGTAGTTTGCCGTCAAATCTTTTAGGATATGGTTGCCGTTTTCTCTTCGCAGAAGGCGGCCTGATGCACTACTCTTTCCAGAGACCCTATGACGCTTTCGATTCGCAGCCTCCGCAAAGCAATCTTGCTGGCGCTTGAGCACGACGTGCTCAACTCGGCCAAGGCCGTCGCCTATTCGGGGATGCTGGCGCTGTTTCCGGCGCTGGTTGTGCTGACCGCGCTGCTGGCCCAGGCGCCGGAGGGAACTTCGTTGGTGGGCGAGGTGCGCGGCGCATTTGAGCAGTTTCTGCCCGACGATTCCATGTCCTTGCTGCGCTCCGCGATGGTGGCCCGCAGGCTCTACTCTGTTCAGTTAATCCTCTCCGCCGCCTGCTTCTCGGTCTTTGCCGGCCTGGGCCTGATGCTATCGCTGATGGAAGGCTTTCGCCGCGCTTATGAGCTTCCGCTTGACGATTGGAGCTTCTGGCGGCGGCGGCGCAGGGCCCTGGCGCTGGTGCCCATCGTGCTGGTTCCGCTGTCGCTGGCCACCCTGGTGCTGGTCTTCGGCCGCCAGTTCGAGTTGTGGATGATCGACAACTCCGCCCATGAGTTGCGGCACATCGTGCTGTTTTTCTGGCGCATGGTGCGCTGGTCGGTCGCGCTGATCACAAGCGTAACTGTTCTAGGCGCGCTCTATCACTTCGGCACCAAACGCAAGGAGCACTGGGCCTGGGTGGGCTATGGGGCCATGGCCGCCACGCTCGTTTGGTTCCCATCCACGCTGGCCTTCGGATGGTACGTTACGCGGATTGCCGATTACTCCATGTTCTACGGTCCCTTTGGCGCCGGCATCGCAACCCTGGTCTGGCTTTACATCACCTCGTTCAGCGCCTTGCTGGGCGCGGAGCTGAACGGCGTTCTTTTTCGTGAGCGACAGGAACAGGCTTCCGATTCCGCGCGCGCCGATCTGGATCGCTCTGGCCTGTAACCATTTTCACCGTCCATTGATCTTCTCTCCCGCATAATAGTAGCAGCGGTATTGCGGCCCGTCGTTGGTGTTCTATCCAGGCGGCCGCGCACTAATCCGGCCTCTTGGCCTAAAGAACCTCCCATGGAGAAGCCCCATGTCGCTCGCAGCTCCCAGCCATACCGATTCCGTCTCCCCGCGCCGCGCCAAGATTGTTGCCACGCTCGGCCCGTCCTCCAACACCGAACCCGTGATCCGGAACCTGGTGCGCGCCGGCGTCGATGTGATCCGCCTGAATTTTTCCCACGGCAGCCATGAGGGAAAGCAGGCGATCATCCAGATTATCCGTAAAATAAGCCGCGAGGAAAACAAGCCCCTCTGCATCATGGGCGACCTGCAAGGACCCAAGATTCGCACCTCCACGCTGACAGACCACCAGCCCGTGCTGCTCACAGCAGGCCAGCAGTTGACCATCACGCCGCGTGAGGTTCCGGGCACGGCATCTCTGGTGGGCACCACATTCAAGACCCTGGCCGACAACGTTGAGCAAGGCTCGCACATTCTGCTCTGCGACGGCCTCATCGAGCTGCGCGTCCGTGAAGTCGCGGGCGGCGATGTCCTCTGCGAAATCGTCAACGGCGGCATGTTGGGCGAACACAAGGGCATCAACCTGCCCGGCATTCCGGTGCGCGTCCCCTCGATGACAGAAAAGGATGCCGACGATCTTGAATTCGCACTCAAGAACGGCGTGGACGCTATCGCCGTCTCCTTCGTGCGCACCGCGGAAGACGTTCGCATCGTGCGCAATCGCGTTGCGGCCTATGGCGGCGAGACGTGGATCATCGCCAAGCTGGAAAAACCCCAGGCCATCGAGCATCTGGACGCCATCCTCACCGCCGCCGACGCCATCATGGTGGCCCGCGGCGATCTGGGCGTCGAGTTGCCGCCGGAACAGGTGCCCGCCATTCAGAAGCACATCATCCGTCGCGCCGCAGAGTTCCGCAAGCCGGTCATCACGGCTACCCAAATGCTGGAGTCGATGATCGAAAATCCGCGCCCCACTCGCGCCGAGGTCTCCGACGTGGCCAACGCGGTCTACGACGGGACTGACGCCGTAATGTTGAGCGGCGAATCTGCCGTGGGCAAATACCCGGTCGAAGCAGTCTCCATGATGGCGCGCATCGTCGTCGATGCCGAGCGCAACATCAAGGATGCTGGGTTCACTGACCGCCGCAAGCAGCGCAGAGCTCACCTCTCCATCGCCGAGACCATCTGCGAGGCCACGGCACACGCCTCTGACGACCTGGACCTGCGCGCCATTGCCCTGTTCACCGAGTCCGGTTCCACTGCCCTCCATCTCTCCAAGTACCATCCCTCGGCGCCCATCTTCGCCCTCAGCCCCGTTGAAGTCACCATCAACCGCCTCAACCTGCTGTGGGGAACCACTCCCATCCGCTGCACCAAAGTCAACTCCACCGAGGCGCTGGTCGAGTGCGCCGAGGAGCTGCTCGTGCAGGGCGGCTACGTGAAACCACGCGAGGTCATCGCCATCGTCGCAGGCACGCGCACCCGCTCCGGCTCAACCAACTTTTTGCGCCTGCATGTGATTGGCGAGAATCAAGAAGGTGTGCGCTTCTTTGCCCCTAGCGAGAAGGCCCCGGCAATGCAAAAATAGCCGGCCGCATCGGTCCAGTAAAAAAACGCCACTCCCAGCGGGGGTGGCGTTTGGAACATTCACACTACTAACTTTCTATCTTCCGATCTCAGGAACCGACAGTCCACGGCAAATCTTCCGCGCAAGCAGGTCGGCAACCTCAGTATAGCGAGGAATCGCTTCCGTCTGCCCTGTTTCAGGATTACACCACAAGGAATGCGAGCCACCTTCGCGCTTGAGATAGTACCCGTGCATACGCAGATGTCGAAGCAGGGATTCGCGCTTCACTGGACGGTAACCGTCTCACGAAGAGCGTCGGCGGGAGCTCCGCGAAGTCCATCCTCGCGACGATCCTCTAGAATCAGTTGGATGGCCGCACTCAGGCTCTCACGGCACTCTTCCACGCTGCGCCCTTGCCCGTTGGCGCCGGGAATCTCTGGAGACCAGGCGACAAACCATTCGCCGTCGCGCTCAATGACTGCTGTGAATTCATTCCGCATTGAATAAGTATAGCCCAACAGCTACTTTGCGTGAATGCCATCTCCGAGGAGTTCTCCACCACCTCCTCTAGGATCGTTCCACCGAAGACGACTTTACTTCGCCGCCAACTGCCGCAGAACAAACTGCAAAATCCCGCCATGCTCGAAGTACTCGATCTCCTGCGGCGTGTCGATGCGTACTTTGGCGGTGAACTCTTTCGCTTTGCCATCGGCGGACTTAGCCTTCACTGTGAGCGTGCGGCCTTTTTCCATCCGGTGAGCAAGCAGTGCCGTCAAGCCCGGAAAATCGTAAACCTCCTCGCCTGTTAAGCCGAGCGACTCCGCATTTTCCCCCTCGGCAAACTGCAACGGCAGAATCCCCATCCCCACCAGGTTCGACCGGTGAATCCGCTCAAAGCTTTCGGCAATCACCGCGCGAACTCCCAGCAGCTTCGGGCCCTTGGCAGCCCAGTCGCG
>JBEKFS010000185.1:0-5373 GCA_050013195.1 Occallatibacter sp. | reverse complement strand
GCGGTGGAGTTTCTGATTGAGCGTGAGGATCTGGAAGGGCCGGTCAACATTGTTGCTCCGAACCCGCTGACCAATCGTGAATTTATGGCGGCGCTGCGATGGGCTTGGGATGTGCCGAACGGACTGCCGGTGCCTTCGCTGGCCATCAAGCTGGGGGCGATTTTTTTGCGCACCGAGCCGGAGTTGGTGTTGCAGAGTTGCCGTGCCATTCCCGGACGGTTGCTGGAGGCTGGGTTTGAGTTTGAGTTTCCGGAGTGGGCGGGGGCGGCGGAAGACCTGGTGCGGCAATGGCGGCAGAGAGACGATTGAGCGCAAGTCACTAGCTATTAGCGACTCAACCGGCAACTCAAATGAGGCATAGGACACAATGACAGATGCGATCAAGCCCGATTCGCAAACGGGTTCCTCTCGCGATGACTTATGGACGGTTGCGGCGATCGCCGTTCTGGCCGCTATCGTGACGAATGTGGCGCATGAGACGATCGGCCACGGCGTTGGATTGCTGCTGGCGGGCGGACGTAGCGGCATTTTAACCACGACGCGCCTCATTGTGCCGACACCGGTACCGGACCCGGCGTGGCGCATCTTCGACCTGGGTGGTCCAGCGGGCAACCTCGCCTTTGCCGGGTTGGGTTGGCTTGGGCTCAGGCTGTTGTTGGCGGCGCGGACACGGTGGAGGCTGTTTTGCTGGCTGGTGATGGCCTTCAGCCTGTTCTGGGCATTTGGCTATCTGCTGTTTTCAGGAGTGACGGGGCGTGGCGATTGGCTGGCCTTGTTGCCTGAGCATTGGTGGCCTGGGCGCGTCTTGCTGGCGATCACCGGATTCCTGCTCTATGAGGCATCGATTCGAGTTGGAGCACACGAATTCAGCGGGATTTTTGACGGCTCTCGAGCGGATGAAGGGATGAGGGCGAAACGGCTGATTGAGATTGCCTGGCTGGCTGGCGGCGTGATTGCCACGGCCGGACCAGCGCTGGACCCGCGCGGGGCGCTGGAGATGCTCAACTCAGGGGCGTTGTCGAGTTTTGCAGCCGCAGTTGGCCTGCTGAGGATTCCGCGACGGTTGAAGCCCGTGACCACCGCGCCCACCATCCAGGATTCAACAATCAATCGTTCGATCAGCTGGATGGTGGTGGCGGTGGCGGCCTCTGTCTTCTACATCGCCGTGCTGGGCCCAGGCATTCGATGGCGGCTCTAGAACGGCTTTGGTTTCTCACTCATGAAAGCGACGCTACTTCTGCGGCGGTGTGATGTCGGTGACGGGAAGATCCCAGTGACCGAGAAGAATTTCGAAGCGGCGCTGTTCTTCTTTTTGGTAGAGAGCCTGGTCTGGCCATAACTCCTTGATGAAGGCCTCTTCGTCGGGGTTGGCGGTGGTGGCCACGGTGGAGTTTTTGTAGCGGATGGTGACGCGATAGTCCCAGCGGCCGTCCTCGGTGGTATGGTAGGCGGGCGACTCGATTTTGATGGAGAGAATGCGGCCCGTGGACTGAACTTTCTGGAGGAGCGGGTAGTGATTCTTCCTGAAGAGCTCGAGGAACTCGGCCTGATGGCCCCACTGGCACTTGTAGTAGTACTCGATGGTGTAGGGCTGGTCGGCGCTGACCTGCGGCGGCGCGCCCTGGGCTAGAAGAGGATGCGGGGTAGCGAAGGTTGCGGCAAAGGCGACGGCGAGAACGGCGAAGAGGATGCGGCGCATGTGACCTCCTTGATGAGAGCATTGTAACGCGGTGCGAACGGGCTGATGAGTTCAATGATTCCCACCCTAGATCACCCCAGCGAGCAAAGTTCACTCGCCGGGGACCCCGATACCGCAAAAACAAGAACGCGGCGAGGGTGGGGCTCCCAAGACTTTGCTTTATCCGAAAAAATACTCTGGCGAACTGATCACTGACCACTGTTCACTGATCACTGTCTTACCAGTGCAGATGGAAGAAGCGTTTGAGCTCGGGAGCGAACTCCTGGACCAGATGTTCCGTGCCAATGAAGCCGGCTTCGATGTGGCCGGCCTGCACGCCCTGCACTGTTGCGGAGTAGTGCGCGGGCCACCATGTGGCTTCGATCATGGCGCTGCCGTAGATGCTGGTGATCTGGGGAAGGTCCAGAGTGAGACGGCCGTTGCTTCTGTAGGTGAGGAAGCTCATCTTGATGACGTGGCCGCCGCGGCGAAAGAGGCCGGTGCAGGCGCAGGGGAAGTAACGGGGGTCAGTGCCCGCCATGGCCGCGGTTCCCTCATGCACTGTGTTCTGGACCAGGTTGCTGCCGTAGTCGGAGCCCAGGCGGCGGGCTAAGCCGCCACCGCTACGGGTCCACGCGGAGGGAACGTCGAAGGTTTGCTGGTAGGCGGCGGTGCCCAGGGACTCGATGTGAATGGCGGGGGAACGGCCGTCTTCGTCTATCCAGCGCTCCCAACGCTCGTGCCCGCTCATAGGCTTGTAGGTGTCCCGATTGAAGGGCGGCTGGACGGTGAGCGCCTTGGCCAACGACTGGCCAAGCGACTGGGCAATCGAATTGTGCGTCTGTGCGGTGGCCTGGACAGGCGACTGGGCAAAGGAGAGGCTGGGCCCAAGAAAAAGCGCGATGAGGGCGATACGAATTTTAAGAGTCACAACTGTCATTATCCAAGAGAATCGGCAGAAAAGGTAGGGCGAAAAGTTAAAAATATGCCGCAAAATTAATTTATCGGCCCAAGGGACCATTTTTCTTAGGGAGATTCCAGTTTTGATGGTGTTACAGAGGAGGTCGAGGCATGGAGTTTTTACAGGTTTATTACGGCTCTTGTAGAATGCAGGATTGAGGGAGAAAGCTTGATATGAAAGGCAATCCGAAGGTCATCGAGAAACTGAATCACGCGCTTCGCGAAGAGCTAACTGCCGTCAACCAGTACTTTGTGCATGCTGAAATGTACGAAGACTGGGGATACGAGCGGCTTGCAAAACAAATCAAGAAACAGTCCATTGACGAGATGAAGCACGCCGAGTCACTGATCGAGCGCATTCTTTTTCTGGATGGCGCACCCAGGATGGAGCCCTTGGCCCTGTCGATTGGCGCCAACGTCAAGGAGATGATTGAGTCCGACCTGAAGGCCGAGCTGGCAGCCATTGCAATGTACAACGAGTCGGCCCGGCTTGCGGCGGACGAAAAAGATCACGGCACGCGCGAGCTGTTTATCAAGCTGCTCAAGGACGAGGAAGGGCACGCGGACTGGCTGGAAACGCAATTGCACCAGATCGCGGATATTGGCTTAGAGCGCTATCTGGTTGCGCAGACCATTGAAGGCGAGTAGGGACTGGCTGTCCAGGCAGACGCCTTCGGCGGGCTCTTATGGAATGCGGGCGGCGAGTTTGGCGGCCATGGCGGAGGCTTGCTGGGCATCAGGGAGATTGGCGTAGCCGGCCAGATAACGCCCCTTGCGGAAAACGCAGATTCCGTCGAGATAGGGGGCTTTGGCCTGGAAGGCTTCGTTGCCGACCTGCGCAGGCGAAGCGCCGTCAAAGTGTTCGCGGAGTTTCTTGAAGACTTCGGCGGCGGATTCCGGCGTAGCCTCCAGCACGACGAAGGCCTGGCCTTGTTTGTATTTGGCCACGTAGCCGCGCTTGAGCAGCTTCAGCCCGAGCACGCTTTCCGGGACCAGCTTGACGGTGTCGAGGTTCTCAGTGGGGAACCACTGCAAGGCCTCCGGGGCGGTTTCGCGGCCCTGAAGGCGTTGCTGTAGCGCGGCTACGCAAGCCTGCATCACGGCGGTGTGATCGGCCTCGGTGTTGTCGGCAACTTCGACGATCTCGACGTAATAAATTCCTTTGGCGAAGCTGGCGCTCTGCGACTGAATCTGTCCGCCCATGCCGATGGGGGCGATGGGCAGCCGGGGATCGCGGTTGGCGGTGAAGAGACCGTAGGCCGCGTCGGCATCGTTCATCTCGGAGAGGTCGATGGTGAGCGAGTCGGGGCCTGATTTGCAATCGATGGTGGACATGCGCGCGAAGCCGTAGCTCAGGTAGCCGTCCGCCGCGCCATCCTTGTAGTCGTAGAGATTTTCGGCGGTGAAGTGGCGCACCGGGCCAGAGGGTTCCCAGCCGGGCGCGAAATGGCAGTCGAGGGCGACCTGCGCGTGCGCCATTCCCGCAGCCAGCAGGACGGTCAACAGCAAACCGGCGGTCTTCATGCAAATAATTCCTGTGCGCGGGCCATGCGACTGGAGACCTGGACGCCGTGGGGGCAGTTCACGGTGCAGACGGTGCAATCGCCGCAGCGGACCGTCTGGTGCTCGGCGCTCAGCTCGAGGAAGCGTTCGCGGCCCAGTGCGAATTGGCCGTAGCCGTCGGCATAGGTGAGGAAGCGCAAGACATCGGCTACCGGAAGACCCTTTTGGCAGGCGCCGTCGCACTTTCCGCACATGCGGCAATAGAGAGGGCTGATCGCATCCAGATGCGCGGTCAGGAGCTTTTCGTCGCCGGCGGAGAGGGGATTGCTCATGGCCTTGAGGTTCTCGTCCAACTGGTCCATGTCCGTGATGCTGGGAATGGTGGTGGCGATGTGGGGCTTTTTGATGACCCACTTGAGGGCTGCGAGCATGGCGCCCTCCTGAGTGAGCCGCTTCAAATTTGGGTCGCCGGGTTTCAGGCGGCGCGGGCCGCCAGCCATCACCTTCATGGCTACCACTCCCATGCCAGATTTGGCAGCAGCTTCAATGGCCTGGTCCATGCTCGCGTCCATGGTGAAGTTGTAGCCCGTCAGGACCACGTCAAAGACGCCCTTCTTTGCCATCCAGGGAAGCAGTTGCTGCTGGCCGCTGTGGGTGCTGACGCCGATGAAGCGGACCTTGCCTTGCTTTTTGGCCAGTTGCTGCACTGCGATCATGTCGTCGGGAATCTCGTCCGGCGAGTTTTTGCCGTGTAGATACCAGATATCGATGTAATCGGTGTTGAGTTCGCGCAGGCTGGTTTCGAGATGCTGCTGCAACTCTTCCTTGTTGCCGGCATGCGACTTGGTGGAGATGATCACCTGCTTGCGGCGGCCGGCCAGAGCCGCGGCCACCATGCGCTCGTTGTTGCCATGCGAGTAGCCGCGCGCGGTGTCGAAGTAGTTGATGCCGAGGTCGGCGGCGCGCGTGATTACGCTGGGGTCCGAGGTGATCATGCATCCCATGCCCACGGTGGTGACCTTGAGGCCGGTGCGGCCCAGGGTGCGGTAGTCGAGTTTGACGGGGGCGGTGGGCTTGGCGGACTGCGGCTCAAGGGCCATGGCAGAGGTTGCGCCCAGGACAGGAAGCGCCAGGCCGACGGAGAGGCCGGTGGAGAGAAATTCGCGGCGGGAGGGATTGGAACTCATGGAGACACCTCAGCAGGTGAAAAATCAGCAACTGGAGAGAGTATG
>JBEKFS010000184.1:0-5501 GCA_050013195.1 Occallatibacter sp. | reverse complement strand
ACCCATGCGGTAAGAAACTCGCTGGATCATGGCATCGAGCCCCCCGATGTGCGCCGGGCCGCGGGCAAGGACCCGGAAGGAACGCTGCTGCTCAAAGCCAGCCAGGAGGGCAGCCATGTAGTCATTGAGGTCTCCGATGACGGCGCCGGCATCAATGTTGAAAAGGTGCGCCAGAAGGCCATTGAGCGCGGGTTGATCTCCGCGGATCGCGTAGCCCACATGGTGGAGCGCGAGCTGTTGCAACTGGTTTTTTTGCCCGGCTTCTCCACCGCCGCTGCGGTGACCAACGTCAGTGGCCGGGGCGTGGGCATGGACGTGGTGCGTACCAATGTGGAGAAGATCGGCGGCAAGGTCGAGATCGATTCACGGGCTGGCAAAGGAACCACGCTGCGCATGCGCATCCCGCTGACTTTAGCGATTATTCCTGCGCTGATCGTGCGCAGCATCAACCAGAGTTTTGCACTGCCCCAGGGCTCACTATCTGAACTGGTGCATATTCCCCCCGATCAGGTCGCTTCTGCCATCGAGTGGATCGAGAATGCGCCGCTCTACAGACTGCGCGGAAAGCTGCTGCCACTGATATTTCTTGACCGCCTGCTGATGCCCGGCGTGGAACATGCGATCGACACCGAGCGAGGCACCTTCATCGCTGTTCTGGATGCCGAAGGCCGCCGTTTCGGCCTGGTGGTGGATGGGCTTGCCGATCCGGAGGAGATTGTCGTCAAGCCGCTCTCCGGGGTACTGAAGGAGATCGGCCTGTTTTCCGGAGCAACTGTGCTGGGCAACGCCGACCTGGCGTTGATTCTCGATCCGGGGGCCATCGCACTGAAAGCTGAAGTGACCCTGCGCGAAGAAGAGGCCGTCTGTGCGGACGAAGCTGAGACCGGGGATGCCAACGCACTCTCTTACCTGCTGGTGGAAGTGGCCGGGCGTCAGGCGGCGGTGCCGTTGGCCAGCGTGCTGCGCATTGAGCAGTTGCCGTTTACGCGCATCGAATACATCGGCTCCCGTCCGGTACTCAACTTCGAGGGTCAACTGCTGCCGGTGGAGGACACGGGCGAGGTGCTGGCCGCGGCTCAAAGCAATCCCCAGGCGCAGATGATTGTGGTGGTCTGTAGCGACGGTAACCGGCAAGTGGGCATTGCCGTTTCTCATGTGCTGGATGTGGCCTCCGGGGGCGACCTCTTCGAAGCCGGTACCGATCAGCGTGCGGGCGGGGTCACGCTGCTCAAGAGCCGTGTAACCGGCGTGGTTGACCTGGGCGCTGTGGCCCCGCTGCCCTCCTGCCAACAAGCGCCTTCGGAGTGCAACCAGATAACGGAGGCGATGGCATGAGCACAGCAACAGTTGCATTGCATCGCAGAAAAAAAGCGGCGGCTACCCAGGTCGAAGTGTGCACCTTGCTCCTGGGGACGTCGATGTATGGCTTGCCCATCACCCACATTCTCGAGATTGTTGGCTCTGCCAGGCCGCAGCCGGTTCCGCTTGCGCCCAAATTCGTCGGCGGCCTGGTCCATTATCGCGGAGATGTGCTCACCACCGTGAGCCTGCGGCAGTTGCTCGATATGCCACCCAAAGAGGGCCGGCAGGATCTTCTCGTGCTGGAGAATGTCGGCGGAATCTTTGGATTGCTGGTCGATTCTGTCAGCGAGGTACTCACAGTCTCGTCGGCCGATCACGAGCCCAACCCGTCGATTCTCGACGAGCGGCGGAGAGCATTGTTTGCCGGCACGTACAAGCTCAAAGACAGCCTGCTCGTCATGCTTGACCCTGAACAACTGGATCCCATGCGGCTGAGCACCGCCCGAGCCGCTTAATGCCCGAGCAGTATTTGCAAGGAGGTAACCATGCGAGTTTTGATTGTCGACGATTCCCGCTTCGTCAGAGGATATCTGCGCGGCCTGCTCGAAGATAAAGGAATCGAGTGCGAGGAAGCCGCCGATGGACAGGCCGGCATGGACCATTTGAAATCGCGCCCGCCCTTTGACCTGGCCCTGGTGGACTGGAATATGCCGGTCATGGACGGGCTGGAGATGCTCAAGAAGTTGCGCGCTGAAGGATTTGCCGGCCTCAAGGTGATGATGGTGACCACCGAGGCCGAAAACGATTACATCCTCCGCGCCCTCGATGCGGGCGCCGACGAGTACCTGATGAAGCCCTTTGATGATGAGGCTCTGACGGAAAAGCTGGCCATGCTCGGCCTCGTGGAGGCTTGAAGCATGACCTCCGGAAGGCGTACCCGGATTTTGATCGTGGACGACTCGGCAGTCATGCGGAGCCTCTTGCGTGCGGTGATCGGCAAGGATGCCGGCCTGGAAACCGCCGGCACGGCAGCAGATGGCGAATCGGCCATGAGCGCTATAGAAACCCAGCATCCCGACCTCGTTCTGCTGGACGTGGAGATGCCGGTGATGGACGGGTTGGACACGCTCAGGAAGATGCGCGCGCGCGGACACAGAATACCGGTCATCATGTGCAGCTCACTTACCCAGCGCGGCGCCAAAGTGACCATCGAGGCACTGGCCTGCGGAGCTTCCGACTATGTTGCCAAGCCCGCCAGCCAATCCAGCCGCGAGGCAGCCATGCTCACGCTCAGCCAGGATTTGATTCCCAGGATTCATGCCCTCACCAGTCTGCCGCAGGCAACCCTGAACTGCACGACGCGTCCGCCCTTGCTCGCTCTGTTGCCCAACGCCCCGCCGATTTCGTCCATTCCAACCGTGTTGGTCATCGGTGTATCCACCGGAGGTCCTGCGGCGCTGGATATTCTGCTGCCAAATCTGCCCGCCAACTTCCCTCTCCCGGTCCTGATCGTGCAGCATATGCCGGAGTTGTTTACCAAACTGCTTTCCGAGCGGCTGAACTCCCGTTGTCCGTTACGCGTGCGCGAAGCCGTCGAGGGCGACCCTGTGCTCGCCGGCTCAATTTATATCGCCAGGGGAAACTGGCATATGGAGGTACAGGCCGGTCCGCAAATCGGCTTGCCGGCCACGCTGCACTTGAGCCAGGGCGCACTTGAAAACCACTGCCGCCCCGCCGTCGATGCGCTCTTCCGCTCCGCGGCTGCGGTTTACGGCGCGGGTGTACTCGCCGTGGTGCTCACCGGCATGGGCTCGGACGGACTCTCTGGTGCGCGCCTCATCCGCGATCGCGGCGGCAGCGTCCTGGCCCAGGACCAGGCCAGCAGCACGGTGTGGGGAATGCCCGGCGCTGTCTGCGCAGCAGGATTGGCGCACAAAGTTTTGCCGCTGAACGCCATGGTCAGCGAAATCTTCCGGCTGGCCTACCGAAATCACGCGGAAGCACACGAGCTTCGGGAGGTAGTGGGCTAACCATGCAAACAGCCTCCAGCGTCGACTACGGTTTCCTGCGCCAACTCGTCTTTGGCTTCTCGCAAAACGTGCTCGACCCGTCGCGCGATTACCTCTTCGAGACGCGCCTTCTCAAACTGTTGCGCAACCAGGGCATGACCCACCTTGAAGAGCTTGTCCAGCACTTGAAGATCAGAAAGAATCCGCTGCTGGAGCGCTCCATCGCCGAGGCCATGACCATCAACGAAACCAGCTTCTTTCGTGATGGCCGCCCCTTCGAGCTGTTGCGCGCCGAGCTGCTTCCCAAGCTCATTGAAGACCGCCGCCATTTGCGCAGCCTGCGCTTCTGGAGCGCGGCCTGCTCCACCGGCCAGGAGGCCTACAGCCTGGCTTTGCTTATCCTCGAAGATTTTCCCTTGCTTGCCGGCTGGAATATTCGCATCGAAGGCACCGACATCTGCGCCGAGGTGGTGGAGAAGGCGCAGGCCGGCTCCTATCACCGCATCGAGATGAACCGCGGATTGCCCGCGCGTTTCATCGTCCGCTACTTCGAACACATCGGCGAAAACTGGACGGTCAAGCCCGAGGTCCGCAAGATGTGCAACTTCCGCAAGGCCAACCTCTGTTCGTCTCCGCTGCCCTTCAGTCGTTCAGATGATCGTTTCGACGTCATCTTCCTGCGCAACGTCATGCTCTACTTCTCGCAGGAGACGCGCCGGACCCTGCTGGCCGGCATCCACAGAGTGCTCGCGCCTGACGGCATCCTCTTCCTCGGTTCCAGCGAGCAGCCCGCCGATCCCTCCATCTGGACCCCCGTCCTCGCCGGTGGCACCTGCCACTTCCGCCCCCGCCAGCCGAGTTAAAAAAGCAGGGAACAGGGAACAGGGATTAGAGATTAGAGATTAGGGATTAGAGATTAGAGATTAGGGATTAGAGATTAGGAATTAGGGATTAGGGTCGTGGTGCAGCCTGGCTCCCCGTGCCGAATTACGACTGGAATGATCTACCGCCAACTCGCTAACTCGCGATTTCCGCGAAGCGGAAGCTAACTTGCTGTTCTTGTTTACGACCCGTCTTGTCAAACAATTCTGTTAATAGGGAGAGCAGCGCTGTATCCGGCTAGCTGG
Organism: Occallatibacter sp.; assembly: GCA_050013195.1. Classification (GTDB taxonomy): domain Bacteria; phylum Acidobacteriota; class Terriglobia; order Terriglobales; family Acidobacteriaceae; genus Telmatobacter. The sequence goes on along the minus strand of JBEKFS010000184.1, from coordinate 1,063 downwards.
TAATACGCCAACAACTCAAAAGCAATGGGTGAAGACCGCTCTGGGTGGTTGGTCGGCTACTCGGACTGCCGCGCTCGCGATTCCTGTTAGGATTTCAGTAAATGACACCAAGTCCCGAAGATCTGGCGGCTCTGTATGCGCAAATGAGTGAGACGGAACTGATGGAACTGGCTCAATCCTACGGTGGCCTGCTGGAGATTGCACAGACGGCGTTGCGTGCGGAATTTGCGAGGCGCGGGCTTGAGCCGCCGTTGGTGGAAGAGCCGGAGGAATGGGAGTTCCGTCGCCTGGTGACGGTGCGGCGTTATCGAGATCTGGCGGAGGCATACGTGGCACGTTCGCTGCTGGAATCGGCGGGTATTCCAGCATGGATTGCAGATGAGAATCTTGTCCGGATGGATTGGTTCTATTCCAATCTGGTTGGCGGTATGCGATTGCAGGTCGACGAGCGCGAAGAAGCGGCTGCACGGGAGATTCTGGAGGAAAGGGCGCCGGGGACAATCACGTATGGCGAGGAGGAAGTCTACGTCCAGCCAACTTGCCCAAAGTGCGGATCGGCTGAGATTACACTGGGCAGCGGGACAGAGCGTGGGCGGTCGTTTGTTGCGCTCTATATGCTGTCGGCTCCAGTGCCGCCACGAAAGGCGGCCTGGTATTGCGAGGCATGTGGCGCACAATGGGTGAATGAGGGGAACGGTGAGCCACTCGGATAGCTTTCACACGATAATCTTCGATTCCAATTTTTCGAGATTAAAGTTTCTCATCAGTTTCCAAGTTGCGGTTGTATCGTCGGCAATTCGGAAACTACACCATTGCAGAGAATTCTCCTCTACTGGAGCATTTGAAAGATACATAAAAGGTAGAATTACTAAAGCAGGAACGTATAGGCCTATTCCCTATTCCCTAGTCCCTATTCCCTATTCCCTGCTTTCATCAGCCTCTCCACCTCGGCATGCAGTCGCTCTGTAATTGCGGCCTCCGTCTCTTCCGGAGCAAAGCGCATCGGCTGGCCTACATGCACTTCGATTTTGCCGGAGCGGAACCAGCCCCGGCCCGCAACCTT
>JBEKFS010000183.1:0-5552 GCA_050013195.1 Occallatibacter sp. | reverse complement strand
CCGTGCCGGTGATGCGCTGGTTGACGGCGAGGCTGACGGTTTGCCAGGGTTCGGGCTGTAGCTGCTTGAGGCCGAGAGAGATTTTTTGGGTTGCGGGATCGATTTTGAGAATTTTGACTTGCAGTTCCTGGCCGACGGCGAGGACATCTTCTGGCTTGGTGACGCGGGCGTGGGAGATGTCGGAGACATGCAGCAGGCCGTCGAAGCCGCCGATGTTGACGAAGGCGCCGTAGGGCATGAGGGTACTGACGGTGCCGGTGACGATGGCACCTTCCTTCAGCTCTTCGCGGCGAGCTTCGCTGAGGCCGCGGGCCTGCTCTTCGAGGACGACGCGGCGGTCAACAACGACGTCTTCGTCCATCACGTCGAGCTTGGTGATGCGGCAGGTAATCTCCGTGCCGACGAGCTTTTCCAACTCGGCTGCGTCTTTGGTTCCGCTGCGGCTGGCGGGCATGAAGGCGCGCACACCGACATCGACCGTGACGCCGCCCTTGCGAATTTCGGTGACTGTGCCGACGATGGCCAGCTTCTCGGCGAAGGCGGCTTCAAGGGCTGACCAATCGCGGGGCTGTGCCACTTTAAATCGCGAAAGCTCGTAGTAGCGCTCGGTGTTGCGGCCGGTGACGGAGACGGGGAAGGTGTCTCCGGGATGGACGTCTTCGGCGTTGTTCGTGAAGGCCGAACGAGGCAGGACACCTTCAGTTTTATAGCCGATGTCGAGAAAGACCTGGTCGGCGGAAAGGGAGATGACGACGCCCTGAAGCTGGCGCTGACCGGGCTGCTCGGATTTATGCGAGTGGCTGCGCTCGAAGTCGTTGAGCAGATCGGCAAAGGACTCCTCAGGCTCGGAGGGCTCTTCTGCGACTAGCTCAGCTGGCTGCGTATCCCTGGTCCCCAAATGCGAGGGACCAGAGGCACCCGAAGATTGCGCGATGGGCTGATCGACGGAGGCTTCGATTGGCTCCGCGATGAGTTCAACGGGCTCGGGTGTGATTTCGGGGACGGGCTGGAGGTCTTCGGGGTTTTCGCTGGTCATGATGGTCTACTCATTCATTTTCCCATGATTAGGCGGGGAGCGTACTGAAAGTGGCTTGGCGTGAGGATTCCTTACATCCTGACGGCTTGGCACTGACACCGTTACGTCGCAGAAACTGGAGGTCACACAACTTATGGAAACTCTGTCTGCCTGGCGGTCCTGTGTGACTTGGGGATCGCTGCGTCGCCGATGTCGTCGATAACGTGGTCGATTGCTCCCAGATTGCCTAAAGCCACCGTGATCATATGGTGGAAGCGAATCCCGGGAGCGCGAGGAGTCTCGATGGCATGGCTCAGCACAACGTCTGGGTGCCGGAAGACCGAGTATATGCCTAACCCCCAAGCCTCGTGGCTGGTTACCTTGTCTGCCACCTTATAGGATGCCCAGCCGTTTACCCCAGGAGCGCTGGTGAAGCTGGCCTGGTCCGGTGGATCATAGGGAATCTCAGATTGATAAATGTAGGTGCGACCGCCATTGCCGTTCCACAACACCTGGAACTGCTGCTGATGCTCGACGAAGAGCCCATAAGCGATAACGTTGTTGCCGTTCACCACCAGGGCGTTCTCGTTGGTGTTCAAGCTCCAGCCCACACCAGAGCCGTGATCGGCACGCCAGATCCAGGTGTGATCGATGATGGTGTCGTTGCTGTTGATCTCCAGGTCGATTCCGGCACGTCCCACGCTGGCCCCACCTACGCGGAAAAATACATCGTGCAGCGAGATTGGATTATTCGCATGACTGGCGTGGCTGCTATCCAAATCGTTTCTGGGAGGACCAATCTGGACCAGCACGGGCGAACGCGTGGCGCCGGCATCAATCAGAAGGCCCGCAAGGATGATGCCGTCCTGGTCATCGATGACAAGGGCGGCGTTGCCGTTGACGGGGCGTAGCGTGGCGAAACCAAGTCCCATGACCACCGTGCCGGGACGAGTTACGCGGATGGCTTCAGTGAGTTCGTAGATGCCGGGTGTGAAGAGCAGATGCTTGCCGGCGGCCAGTTGTGCGTTGATCGCCGCTGCGGTGTCGCCGGGGTGAGCGATGTAGAAGCGGCTGAGGGAAATCGATACTCCGGGCGTTGAGCCCGCGCGCCACGTGACACCGACGCTATCGCGGCGCAACTCAGGAACGCGGACAAAATAGCGGCCCCGCGCATCGATGGCAAGATAAGGCTTTTCGCGCACCAGGGGAGTCCGGGCGACCTTGGTGTAGGGCGGCGAGGGCCACTCGCCGGCTGGAGGCGAGAACACTCCGACGAAAACCATATTCCAATTGGAGCCGGTCCAACTGCCCCACTCACTGTTGCGCGAAATCCATTGCTGCTGAGTGCCGGAGTCGACGTTGCCATCCACTACTGTGTCTGACATCCAGCCGCCGCTTGCCCAACCATGTTGCTGGTGCAGTACTAAATTGCCCAGGACGTGCATCCGGCGGAACGGCACGGCCTGCGAGACAGCCCATTGCATTGTGCCGCCGGTGGGTGTTACCGAAAAGCCCTCGGCGGCGCGCCAAAAGGTGCAGGTGGCGTTGTTGTGGGCCCGGGAGGCATCGGCGTGGACATTGCCTGTGATGTGGACGCGGTCAGGCGTCGCGCCGAGGCCAAGTACCTGTGTGTAGAAGCCAACGGGTACGTCGACTTGATAGTTGCCCGGCAGAAACAGCAATGCATTGCGCGCCGAGCCAAACTCGCTATCGCGCTGGACGGAGTAAATCTGATCGATCTGCTTTTGGATGGTTGCGGCGGGCATGGAGGGATTGAAGACCAGCACATTGGGGCCGAAATCCGGCTGGGCCGTGCTGGCCGACGGCAGCAATACCGTGCAGATGGCCAACAGCCCCAGCATCAGAGCAAATCGAATCGGCGCCGTACTCCCTCGGTGACATCGCCGGAGTGAAGAAACAGCCTCTTTCACCTTTCCCTCCCTGGTGCGCCGGGTGAATCTTCCGCCGTCCAGCGATTCCAGAGTACCAGCCTGAGAAGCTCGGACGCTTCACAGCCAACCACCGGATTCACAGCTTTCCGATGCGCCCACATTCCGCTTCCAGTTACACTGAAGAAGCCATGGAAATTCACACAAAAAATGAAATGACGGGGAACGAGATCCGCGAGGCATTTCTGCGCTTTTTTGAGTCGAAGGGGCACCGGCGGGTGCACTCCTCCTCGCTGGTGCCGGCCAACGACCCGACGCTGCTGTTTACCAACGCGGGTATGAACCAGTTCAAGGACCTTTTTCTGGGGGCCGAGCGGCGGGAGTATTCGCGGGCGACGACCTCGCAGAAATGTGTACGCGCCGGGGGTAAGCACAACGACCTGGAGAATGTGGGCTTCACGCGGCGGCATCACACGTTTTTTGAGATGCTGGGGAACTTCAGCTTTGGAGACTATTTCAAAAAAGAGGCGATTGCCTTTGCGTGGGAGCTGATTACGGGCAAGCGCGCGAATGGCTGCTTCGAGATTCCGGTTAGTCGGCTGTACGTGACGATCTTCGAAGGAGCCGATGGGGTTCCGCGCGATGACGAGGCGGAAAAATTTTGGATCGAAGCGGGAGTGGCGAAGGAGCGGATTCACGCGTGCGGGCTAAAGGACAATTTCTGGCAGATGGGCGAGACGGGGCCATGTGGGCCGTGCTCGGAGATTTTTTACGACATGGGGCTGGAGGCGGCGGAGACGCCGGGAGTTGATAAGCCGTTTGGGCAGGATGAGGCGCGTTACGTGGAGATTTGGAATTTGGTCTTCATGCAGTTTGATCGGGCAGCGGTGGTGGATGCTGCGACAAAAACAACTACTTATAAACTGACGCCTCTGCCCAAGCCTTCGATTGATACGGGCGCAGGGCTGGAGCGGCTGGCGGCGGTGCTGCAAGGCAAGGTTTCCAACTTCGAGACGGATCTGTTCACGCCGCTGATTAAGAGGGCGGCGGAGTTGACGGGGTTGCGAGTTAGCGAGTTAGCAAGTTGGCAAGTTGGCGAGTTGGCGAAGCTTGTAGGCAATGCGAGCCTCAGAATCATTTCCGACCATGCTCGCGCAGCTACTTTTCTCATCAATGACGGAGTTCTGCCGTCGAATGAGGGACGGGGCTATGTGCTCAGAAAGATTTTGCGGCGGGGGATTCGGCATGGACGGCTACTGGGACAGGAAAAACCGTTCTTGTACGAGATGGTTTATGCGGTGCGGGATTTGATGCAAGGGGCGTACCCGGAGCTGGTTGAATCTGCAAGCCGCGTGGCAAAAGTCGTCGAAGCGGAAGAGAAGCAGTTTGATCGCGTGCTGAAGATCGGCGTGGCGCGGCTGAATGACGAACTGCAAGGCAGCTTCACGGGCGAGAAGGCCTTTCATCTTTACGAAACATATGGTTTACCGCTCGACTTTATGGTCGATGCGGCGCGTGATGCCGGAGTGAAGTTTGACGGTGACGGCTTTGAAGCTGCACGCGCCGAGGAGCAGGCCCGCGCGCGCGCATCCTGGAAAGGCGGGAGCCAGAAGTCGGCGAGCCCTGCGTATCGCGATTTGCAGAAGACGGAGTTTCTGGGCTACAAGGTGCTGGCCGCACGGGCGGAGGTTCTTGCCATCGTCAAGGATGGGGCGGGAGTTCCGGTGGCGAAAGCTGGCGAGCTGGTGGAGGTGGTGCTGAACCAGACCAGCTTCTACGGCGATTCAGGCGGGCAGGTGGGCGATACAGGCTGGTTTACATCGCCGGACGGGAATACGACTGTCGCCGAGATTCAGGGATGCGTGTTGCCGGTGCAGGGAGTGAGAGCGCATAAGGCTCTGCTCAAGGAGAATCTGGCGGTCGGCGATCATGTTCGGACTGTTGTTGATCATGAGCGGCGCGACGCGATCCGGCGGAATCATACCGGGACGCACTTGCTGCACGCGGCTTTGCGGCAGGTTCTGGGGACGCATGTGAAGCAGGCCGGGTCGGCAGTGCATCCGGAGCGGTTTCGCTTCGACTTCTCGCACTTTGCACAGGTGGCCGATGAGGAGTTGGCCGAGATTGAGACGATTGTGAACCGGCAGGTCCTGGCCGATACGGAAGTTGAATCCATCGAGGATGTGCCCATCGATGTGGCCGTGAACGAATACCACGCCATGGCTCTGTTCGGCGAGAAGTACGGCGACAAGGTGCGCGTGATCCGGGTCGGCGAGTTTTCGACGGAACTGTGCGGCGGGACGCACACGCGGGCTACGGGCGAGATTGGCCTGGTGAAGATACTAAGCGAGGAGTCCGTGTCATCAGGGGTCCGGCGGCTGGAGGCGATTACCGGCATGGGTTCGCTGAATGCGTTCCGCGAGGACTTCGCCGTGGCTCAGGTCGCTGCTCAAGTGGCTGGACAGCCGGATGGGGGCAGTCTTTCGGAGGGGCTCAGAGCAAGGCTGGCTGCGCAGGAGGATGAGTTGAAGCGGCTGCGGCGGGAGCTGGACGAGGCGCGGATGAAGGGGGCTGCCGGGGCGCTGGATGAGGCGTTGGCGCGTGCCGTTGATGTAAAGGGCGTGCGGCTGGTGACGCTCCGGGCCGAT
>JBEKFS010000182.1:0-7043 GCA_050013195.1 Occallatibacter sp. | reverse complement strand
GGCGCCCTTGACACCCCTCCGACCACCACGGGGACTTTGTCGCGCAAAACACTTGACAGGAGCCGACGCTGTCATACACGGCGCTACCTCCTGCCATTACAAATTCAAGCGGTCACGGTACTCGTGGTTAGCGTGGCGGTGACGATTATTTAAAACGGCGAGTGCGAGGGATGTGCGGATGAAGTTTGTGCTGATTGGGTTTGGCGTGCTGGGGCTGCTGGTGGCAGGCGTGCTGGTGATCGGGCTGCTGCTACCCAAGCGGCATGTGGCAACGCGCAGCGCCGTTCTTCGGGCGACACCGGAGAGGCTTTTTGCCTTGATTTCCGGAAGCCAGGAGTGGCGGCCGGAGGTAAAGACGTGCGAGCTGATTGACGGAATCAGCGGCCAGCATTTTCAGCGGGAGACCTCGCGACGGGGAGAGACGGTTCTCTACGAACTGGAGGGAAGCAGGCCTCCGCTGGCGATTGAGCGGCGGATTGCAACCGAGGGTCTGCCCTATGGCGGAAAGTGGAGCTTTCGGCTCGAGCCGGTGAGTGGCGGGGCGAGCGAAGAAACCAGAGTGCGGATCACCGAGGATGGAGAGGTCTACAATCCGGTCTTCCGGTGATGGGACACACGGCGATGCTGGACGCGTATCTGAAGGCGCTGGGGAAGGCGGTGGGGCAGGAGGCGCGGATTGAGAATTGAGGGAGATGGTGGAGCTGAGCGGGATCGAACCGCTGGCCTCCTCGTTGCGAACGAGGCGCTCTCCCAGCTGAGCTACAGCCCCACGACATTTTCTATCTTACCAGTGAACGGCTAAACGGGGAAGAGTCGGCGGGAATCCGAAAGAGGAAAGCGTAAAACGCGTAGACATTGCGCAACTCAGGCGTCAGTGCACGAAGGTATAGGTTCCGCAGAGATCGGTGGAATTTTGCAGGGCTTCAAAGGTCATGAGAGGGGCATTGTCTCCGGAGAAGAAAGCGACCTTCAGCGAGCTGCCAGCGACATAAACCGCTATCCACTGGGTGTCTTGCGAGCCGCAGAGCGTGTTCTTCTTGAGGAAACGGCGCGAGGCCGGAATACTGACGCGGTAGAGCTGGCCATTGCCGGCGGTGTCCACGGCTTCATCGAAGGCGGCGCTGACCTCGGCTGGGGTGAGCAGACGGATAGGCGCGATGGGGAAGGATGTAAAGTCGATGGTGATTTTGGAGCCGGAGAAGGAGATGTCGCCTGTGATGTTTGCGGCCGTGTTGCTGGCGGCTCTCCAGTTGCCTTTTTCCGGCTGCTGCGCGGCAGCGCTCGCGGCGCAGGCGAGCGTGAAAGACAGAAGGAAGAAACTTCTCAAGAGCGGACATTGTATTTGAAGAAAGTTATGAAAAAGAGATAAAAGCCCGTGCCTAAAGGCCCTTCAAAAGAGCTATCGTTCAGGAGCCTAAAGGCTCCTGCTCCCTCCGTTATCTCCTATCTACGACTGTAGTAAAAAGCGGACTGAATGCAGTTGTGATATCTCACCCATTTCGCAAAAAGCGCGAAATAGATGGAGCACACAACAATGGCTTATCAGCCTGTAGCAAAAATTCAAACCGCAGAAAAGCTTCCCTCAGGGGCTAAAGCCCGCCGCTTGTCTTCATCATCTTGCGGCACGACTGAAGTCGTGCCCTGACACTTCTTGCTCCACCATTAGCATTTTTCCGCAAGCTATGATGTCGCACCCTGATACAAAGCGGGTTGATGAATCATGCCTGATTACAGCTGATTCATGTTGGCGAGGAATTCGGCGTTGTTGCGGACTTTTTCCAGGCGGCTGATGAGCAACTCCATGGCCTCGACGGGGGAGAGCGGATTGAGCACCTTGCGAAGAATCCAGATGCGGGAGAGATCTTCCTTGGGGATGAGCAGCTCTTCCTTGCGGGTTCCGGAGCGCTGGATGTCGATGGCCGGGAAGACGCGCTTGTCGACGAGCTTGCGGTCGAGGATGATTTCCATGTTGCCGGTGCCCTTGAACTCCTCGAAAATGACTTCATCCATGCGCGAGCCGGTATCGATGAGGGCGGTGGAGATGATGGTGAGCGAGCCGCCTTCCTCGATGTTGCGGGCGGCGCCGAAGAAGCGCTTGGGGCGCTGCAGTGCGTTGGAGTCCACGCCGCCGGAGAGGACCTTGCCGGAGGGGGGCACGATGGTGTTGTAGGCGCGGGCGAGACGCGTGATGGAATCGAGCAGGATGACCACATCGCGCTTGTGCTCGACGAGGCGCTTGGCCTTTTCGATGACCATTTCGGCAACCTGCACGTGGCGGGCCGCGGGCTCGTCAAAGGTGGAGCTGATGACCTCGCCCTTGACGGAGCGCTGCATGTCGGTGACTTCCTCGGGGCGCTCGTCGATGAGCAGGACGATGAGCACCACATCGGGGTGGTTAGTGGAGATGGAGTTTGCCAGCGCCTGCAAGAGCATGGTCTTGCCGGTGCGGGGCGGGGCGACGATGAGACCGCGCTGTCCCTTGCCGACGGGGGTGAGCAGGTCCATCACCCGGCCGCTGATGGCCTCCTTGATCGTTTCCAGCCTGATGCGTTCCTGAGGATAGAGCGGGGTGAGGTTGTCGAAGAGAATCTTGTTGCGCGTCTCCTCGGGCGATTCGAAGTTGATGGCCTCGATCTTGACCAGGGCAAAATACTTCTCTCCCTCGTGGGGCGGACGGACGTTGCCGCTGATGGAGTCGCCGGTCTTGAGATCAAATTTTCGAATCTGCGAGGGGGAGACGTAGATGTCGTCGGGGCCGGGCAGATAGTTGTAGTCGGGCGAGCGCAGGAAGCCGTAGCCGTCGGGCAGGATTTCCAAAACGCCCTCGGCAAAGATGTGGCCTTCCTTTTCGCTCTGTGCCTGGAGGATCTTGAAGATCAGATCCTGTTTGCGAAGGCCGCTGGTGCCCGGAATCTCCAGGGAGCGCGCGATGCGGGTCAGTTCCGTGATGTTTTTTTCTTTAAGTTCTGCAATGGTCATGGTTACCTGCGATAAGTGAGGATGAGAGTGGGTGAATCCGGAAGGGGAAGTGCTCCGGGGAAAGAACCGGCTTGATATCAAAGCTGGCAACAGGCCAGCGCCAAGATAGGATGCTCCTGAAATGAAGTGGAGATACAAAGACCGGAAGCGCGGTTGCCATGAACGGCAAACAGCCAGAAATTGCTGCCTGACTTAACTATACCCTTCGAGGGTGTGGTCAGGCGGCGCGACGAGTTTCGACCGGCTGACGCGCAGAGGCCTCGATGTGCGCAGTGGAGCCGGGGTTGGAGGATTGAAAGCGGCCCAGGACTTCATTGGTAGTGTCCTGCAGCCTGGTGTTGGGCTTGTGCAGCTTGCGGGTTGCTTTGCTCGCCAACTGGCACAACTGGTAGCGATTGGAGACATGAGAAAGAGCCCCAAAAACCAAATCAGAACGCATTGCAAAATTCTCCTTCAAACAAAATTGGCTCCTGCCGGCATAGAACAATCACCGGCGGCGCAGTAGGGCGTCCATACAACAAGGGTTACCCCCAATTACCACTCCCAAGGCTTAGACGCGCGAGCTGAGCGTACAGTACAAAATCCTGACGCACTTTCGCAGATTGTGGAGCAGGCATAACGCCGTATCAGCGATACAGATAGCAACCTTGGGAACTATCCATCCTGCATTCCCGTTCCGGCAGTGATCAAAATTGCACACCGGGGCATCAACGGATGAGCCTCAGCTCAATGTGATGCGGGAAAAAACAGACGGGCGTACGATCAAAGTCTCTAATCCGCCCTAATATGGATAGCAATCATGAATGTATACCGCGAGGGCTTGGAGGTCAACCTTTTTTTCCGGTGGTGTTACCGGCTTATGGGCGGGGCGGAAGAAACGAGAGATATTTGATAGATAACAGCAATATAATCAGTATGATACACGGAATATGTTGTATTGGAAAAATTCCTCGCTCCAGTAGAAGTATGTCTGAAAACAGGAAACTTTTCGCTTTTTATTCCATATTCGGGGAACCTGCCGGGGTACGTCGATTTGATGCCCGGTGGCTGGCAGGCTGCGCAGTTTGTAGGAGCGCAAACTGCCGGCACGACTCCGGTCCGGCGGATTAGAGCATTTTTTCTATTTGTGTAGAGTGCGGCGTGGGCCGGGAGGTCCACGCGACAGCCGGCCAGGAGGCCGGCGTTACCTGTTCTTTCAGCAACCTTGAGCCAAGCAGGAGATCCACTCTATACCAACAGGCAAAATGCTCTAAACGCGACGGTAGGGAATCCAGACCTGCATCGCGACAGGAGCCCGGTTTGCCCAGGCATAATAAGGAATCAGCGTTAACGTGGCGGAAATCTCGTCTGTTCTTCCGGCATCGTTAGCGGCAAAATAGAGTCTTTGATCTTCCCGGACGCTGAGTGTGCCGGGATGCTCGAGGACCATGACTCCATCCAGTAATTCCGGATCGAAGCGCTCGGTGGTGGGAGCGTGTAAATCGACTGCATAGTTGCTCAGGTTCAGATCCGACCGCTGTTGGGAAGCCTGGGTTAGACTTTGTTGATCAAGGCGCTCCATGCAGAAAACGATGGGGCCGCGCTGAAAGGCAACCCGTCCGCGATCCTCGGCAACAGCGGGATTGGACTCAAGCAGGCGGGTTGTCATGTCGAAGCTCAGCTCGATGATGTCGTTGGCCGACCAGCGACGGCGGATGGGAAGATATTTGCCGGGCTGCGCGCCGCTGATTTCTTTTCCGTTGACTTTGGCGATTGAATGTTGTGACCAGCCAGGGATACGAACGTAGACGGTGAACTCAGCCGGCGCGGCCGGGCTGACCGTTATCTTGATGTCTCCGGACCAAGGATATTTTGTTTGTTGCCGAATGTTCAGGCCATTGCCGTCCGGGAGGCGCCAGTTCATCTGAGAGTTGTCGTAGAGATGGACATAGACGCCATCGTCGGCGGTGCTATAGAAGTAGCCGGGAAGCGAGGCAAAGGTGCGCTCCAGATTTGGAGGACAACATGTGGTGTCGTACCAAGGGTTGCGGATATCGCCTTCCGGTGAGTGACGATCGATGGAGTTGCCGGCGGGATCGAAGGCGAGCGGATTGCGATAGCAGTATGTTTTGCCGTCAAGCGACATGCCGGAGTTGATGCCGTTGTAGAGCGCCCGCTCGATTTCATCAGCGAAGCGCGCTTCACCGGAGGCGGCAAGCATGCGCCAGTTCCACATCATGTTGCCGATGGCGGCGCAGCTCTCACCATAGGCGCGCGAGTTAGGCAGCTCGTAGGGATCGCCAAAAGCTTCACCGGATTCGCGCGCACCCACGCCGCCGGTGACGTAGAGCTTATGCGTGGTCAGGTCGTCCCACAGCGCGTTGAGGGTCTTCCAGTAGGCGGGGTCGCCGGTTTCCAGATAATAGTCTGTAGCGCCGCAGCAGGCGTACATGGCGCGAACCGCGTGCCCTTCAAGCCGGGTGCGCGAGGTGAAGGGAATGCCGCAGAACATATAGGTTGATTGTTGCGGACGCAGGGGAATCCTTGAGTCACCGTGAAGAATGTAAGCGGCCAGATCAACATAGTCGCGATTGCCGGTTACGCGATAGAGCTCGATGAGCGCCATCTCTATCTCCGGATGCCCGGAGACGATGGCTTTCTGATTTTTTCCCGGGCCAAAGTTGGGAAGCAGAAACAAGTCCACGAATCGAATTCCGGCATCGAGCAGCGTGCGGTCACCGGTGGCCCGGTACCAGGCGATGGCGCCCTGCAACATATGGCCGATGCAATATAACTCGTGGCCGCCGAGTTGCGTCTCGGATAACATGCGCAGAGGTTTTTTGTCGCCGTTGAAGTAGGTGTTCAGATAACCGTCCGGCTCCTGAATGGCTACGACATCGCCGATCATCGCGTCGGCAGTCTTTCGCAAATGCGGCTGATCGCTGGTTTGCAAGGCGAAGCCGACGGCCTCGGTCCACTTGTAGATGTCCGAGTCCGAGTAGACTGGGCCGATTTGCGGGGCGGAGGACTTTCCTGCAAGGCGCAAAAAATTGTCCATGCGCCCATGCGCGATCAGCTCGTCGTGCATACTGGGAATGCTGGAGGTCAGATTGGTGATACGCCTGCGCGACCAGAAGCCATCCTGGATGACGACCGCGCGGATGGGCACTGGCTTCAGCTTGGCGAAGGGAGACCGTGAGAGATCAATGACGCCGGCGTCGCGCCACACTGCTTGAGTTGACTGCGACTCGCCCGCCAGCAGGGAGAGGAGGCCTTCCGTCTTTGGCTGCGCCGCTGCCAGAGCGGGCGGAATCATGGAGACAGCGGCGGAAGCGATAAAGGAGCGGCGAGACAAGGAGTTCTTCATGAAGGTGTCCCCCTGGAAATATCAATCACCATTATTTTAGAGAGTTCAGGCCTGGAAGGCATCTCATATTTTAGTAATTATGTCTGGATATACGCGTGCGGGCGAGGACGCCCGCACGACAGCCGGCCAGGAGGCCGACGCTACATTTCTGCCATTACAAATTCATGCGGTCAAGGAACTATGCCCAGTAGCTTCGGTCGAGGGTGCGGTATTGAATGGCCTCGGCGAGGTGGGCGACGGAAAGGCTTTCGACGCCTTCGAGGTCGGCGATGGTGCGTGCGACTTTGAGAATGCGGTCGTGGGCGCGGGCGGTGAGTCCCTGTTGCTGCATGGCGCGTTCGAGGAGTCGCTCGGCGTCGGCGCCCAGCTCGCAGTAAGAGCGAATCTGTCGGGTGGTCATCTGCGCGTTGGAGTAGATCTTCTCGCCGAATTTGCGGAAACGCTGGCGCTGGCGATCGCGAGCGGCGAGCACGCGAGCACGAATCTCTGCCGAGCCTTCGATGGCTGCCGAGCCGCGCAGCTCCTTGTATTTGACGGCCGGAACTTCGATGTGAATGTCGATGCGGTCGAGAAGCGGCCCGGAGATTTTGGCCACATAGCGCTGAATCATGGGCGGGGTGCACATGCACTCGCGGGATTTGTCGTTGAAGAAGCCGCAGGGGCAGGGGTTCATGGCCGCGGCTAGCATGAAACGCGCGGGGAAGCTAAGCGACATGGA
>JBEKFS010000181.1:0-5746 GCA_050013195.1 Occallatibacter sp. | reverse complement strand
TGTACGCCGCCAACGGTTTTCCCGTCTCTGCGTGCTCATGAACCCTTATCCTGCCGGGCGCGCGGTCCATCCGGACCTGGCCGGCTACCGCGTTTTTCCAATCAACCTTGTCCGAAACCACAATTGCCGAGTGGCTTTTTTCTTAAGAAAAAGCCACCCAACACAATGCCAGAAAGGCCACAGAAATTGGAAAAACGCTGTTAATACCTGAAAAACATTCTCCTGTGGGCCGGAATATTCCGGGGGGACACAAGAGGTGAAACTGCAAATCCGTCAGTTGACGAACCGGCGCATGCGGACATTCATCGCCACACCCAGCGCCAGGAACGTAAACAACACCGAAGATCCGCCGTAACTCATTAGCGGCAAAGGGATTCCGGTGACGGGCATAAACCCTATGACCATGCCCACGTTGACCGCAATCTGAAAGGTCAACACAGCCACCACTCCCATGATAATCAGGGAACCGGACAGGTCTGCGGCTGTTTGAGCGTTCTGAATCAAACGCATCAATATGAAAAAGTATAGCAGCAGGACGAAGAGCGCGCCGACGAATCCGTGTTCCTCGCCAAAAGCGGCAAAAATGAAGTCAGCATGAGGAATGGGCAGAAAATCTCCCTGGGTCTGTGTCCCCTTTGCCATTCCCTTGCCCCAGACACCGCCTGAACCGACGGCAATCAGCGACTGGCGGAGCTGATAGCCGGCGCCCTTGGGGTCGATGTCAGGATTGACAAAGCTGGTGAGGCGGGCTTTCTGGTAGGGCTTGAGCACCTTGCCGCTGCTCCATGCGCCGACGATCAGGACGGTCGAGCAGACCACAAGAACCAGTGTCTGTCGAATGCTGATGCCTCCCAGGAAGAGGCCGGCGACGAGAATCGGCAGATAGGTGAGCGCGGTTCCCAGGTCAGGCTGAACAAGCACCATAACCATAGGGACGCCTACCAGCAAAATAGATTTGAGAATGTCCCTCCAGGTGAGGCTGCGCCCGCCCAGATTTGCAAAATAGCGGGCCACGATCAGAATCAGAATGAGCTTGACCCACTCGGAAGGCTGAAAGTGAATGGGGCCGATACTGATCCAGCGCTTGGCTCCCAGTACTTTGTGTCCTACCAGCTTGACTGCCACCAGCGATACCAGACCAATGCCATAGGCCCAGGGAGCCCAGTCCAGCAGGCGGTGATAGTCGATCTTTGAAAAGAGGAACATGGCCGCCATGCCGCCGGCGACGAAGAAGATCTGCTTGGTGTGGTCGCCGGCGTATTTGGTATGCAGCGTGGCCGAGTAAATTTCGAAGACGGAGATGGCGCAGAGTACAAACACCATGCCCAGCAGAGACCAGTCGAAGTCGCGAAAGCTGAGGAAGCGGCGCATCAGATGCGATTCTCCAGCAAAGAAGTTGTTTCTGGAATTGTGCAAGACGGATTTATCTCCCACCCCAGCGACCAAGACCTGTCGCTGGGGACCCCGGGGAGGAAAAATCCGCTCAGCAGCTCAGGTTTCGTAGAAGTGTGGCTGGAGAATCGCATCAGGGTTGGCCTTCCTTGAAGCGCAAGGGCACGGTCAGCAGCCATGCCGGCAGTGAAGGCAGGGAGCTGGCCACGTTTCTAGCCGGAGACAGTGAAGCGGGATGCAGAGTGAAATGCCCGCCCTGTAGTTGGGCGGATTGCACGGCTCTGCCGGCAGCGCTGTGCGGCTTGCGACCGGCGGAAACAGGTTCGGACCAGACCGCGCCCATCTCGACGGTCGAGGATTTTCCTGCCTGTGCCATGGCGTTTTGGTCCTGGGTACGCTTCTTGTTGACGTAGACGGTGGCTACCTGGGCGGCGAGTCTGGCTGCATTCGAGCCCCAGTCGCCATGTTCCCAGAGAACGGCGACAACGAACTCCGGATTTCTGCGGGGAATGACGCCGACGAACCAGCCGTTGGGCAGGAATTCCTTTCCTCCTCCCAGCAACTTGATGGCCTCGTGACTGGCGACCTGGGCAGTGCCGGTCTTGCCGGCGAAATCAACCCCTTCCAGGTGGGAGGCCGCGGCCGTGCCGCCCATGGTCGCATCGGTGGCCCCGGCCATGCCTTCGGTGATGATCATCCAGGTCTCCGGGGCGAGGGGAATGGTAGCTTCACCGGAACCGGGGAAGGTGTCCTTGAGCGCCTGCCTGAAATCGTTGGGGAGGTTGTTGGCAATTGGGTCCACCACGTGGGGGCGCACAAAGTGGCCGTTGGAGGCGATGCCGCTGATCATGCGAGCCAACTGGATGGGCGTCACCGTGACCGGGCCCTGGCCGATGCCCACAGAGATGGTTTCACCCACATACCACTTCTCGTGGTAGTTTTTCAGTTTCCACTCCGAGGAGGGGACGATGCCTACGGCCTCATTGGGCAGATCGACGCCAGTGCGCTGGCCGAGGCCCGCGCTCTTGGCGTAACGTGCGATGGTGTCAATGCCCAGCTTGTCGGCCAGGGTGTAATAAAAGGTGTCGCATGACCAGGGAATGGCGTGCTCAATGTCCACCATGCCGTGGTGCCGGTCGCAGGCGTGAAACTGGCCGTAGAAGACGGCGCCGCCGGCACAGAAGACGTGCATTTTCTGCGCAACACCCTCCTGGAGACCAGCGACGGACATGAGGATTTTGAAGGTCGATCCGGGCGCCAATTGTGCCTGGATGGCCTTGTTCAGCAGTGGATGAGCGGGGTCGTTGATGAGCTGATTCCAGTCGGTGCGGTTGATGCGCACGGCGAAGGCGTTGGGGTCGTAGCTGGGGTGGGAGACCATGGCCAGAATTTCGCCGTTGCGCGGGTCCATGGCCACCACGGCGCCGCTACGGTCGCCCAGGGCAAGTTCGGCGGCGCGCTGGATGTCGATGTCGATGGTCAGCTTGAGGTCCTGGCCGGGCTTGGCATGCTGTGTTTTCAGATAGCCCACCTCGCGGCCGTGGCTGTCCACTATGACATCTCGAGATCCGTCCTGCCCGCGCAGCACCTCGTCGTATGTTTGCTCGACGCCGGCCTTTCCAACAACGTCGCCCGGCTCATAAGCTGCAAAGCGAGACTGGCTGAGTTCCTCTTCGCTCACTTCGCCAACGTAGCCGATCAGGTGGGCAGCAAAGCCGTCGCGGGGATAGAGACGCCGCTCCTCGTCGATGGTCTCCAGTTCGGGCAGCTCGTTGCGATGAGCCTCGATGAAGGCTTGCTCGTCGGAGGTGATGTCTTTCTTGATGGGGATGGGCTGGTAAGAAGGCGCGGCGCGGTAGCGGCGCAGGGTGGCGCGCAACTGCTCCAGGTCCAGGTTCAAGCCGCGGGCGATCAGAGGCAGGTCGGCGTCCACGGTGCGGTTCTGCTCACGGACCAGAAAACAGGAGACCGACGGATAGTTGTCCACAATCAGCCGGTTCTCACGGTCGAAGAGCTTGCCCCGGCCGGCCATTACGGGAACCTTGCGGATGCGGTTCTGCTCGGCGAGCTGGCGGAAGTTCTCCGCACCCAGCACTTGCAGCCGCCACAACCCGGAGACCAGGGCGAGCATGATCAACAAAATGCAGTATTGCACCATCGCCAGCTTGAGGGTGGGGAGTTTCTCGCCGCGGGTTGTGCCTCCGGAATACATTCTGTCTGCGCCTTAGAATACTTCGGTTATAGCTGCGTTTTTGAGCTTCGTTGCCTCATGGGAGGGTTCCATGATTGGACTCTTCTGTTCAACAATTGTTACGGGGCGTGTGGTAGTGCAATTCACGATTTTCGTGTTCCCTCAATCCCTGAGTTGCGTCCAGTCGAGCAGCGGATACAGGACCACGGCAATCGCCGTTGTTCCCACCGCTTTCATCAGTTCCTCCAGCCATCTCCACTCCTGGTCCATCCCCAGCAGGACGCGATAGATGAGGACGTAAATGGCGCTGCAGAGGAGGGAAAGCAAAAAAGTAATCATCAGTCGGATGGCGAAATTGTCCACGTTGATGCGGACACCGACTGAGCCGGCCAGAAAGCCGGCGACCGTCTTGGCGATGCCGTTGACGCCAATGGCGTGGTGGGTGAGCGCATCCTCGAAGATGCCCATGCCTGCGCCCATGATCGTTCCCTGAATGGGGTCGCGCCGGGCCAGAGCAAAATAGATGGTAACCAGCAGCGGCAGATCGAACCAGGTATAGCCATGCAGCAAGCGCGGCAGCCAGGCCTGGAGCACCAGTGCCGCCAGGGGCGCCAAAGCATAGACCAGCAAGGGATAACTGCGAATCCCGAAATCGCGGCGGTAATTGGAGCCCAAGACTCTCATGGCTATGGATTCCTCTCGGCTTGGGGCGGCGCGGAGGATTTCTTGTCCTGCTGCGGTTCAGCCTGGGCCCCCGGCGTATAGCGGTCAGGGTGTATAGGGCGAAGCAGCTTGGGGGCGGCGGGCGACGTCGCGGCCGGGGGCGCAGCCTTATCCTGCCCGGGCGCAAGCTTGGCGGGAGCGGGCGCGTTGGGATCGGTGAGTCCGGGCAGCCGTTCGGCCATGATTTCGGATGCTTTCTGCTGATCCTTATGGGTTTGGGCGATGGCCGCGGCCTCTGAGCCTTTCAGCATCTCGCTGGTGGCTATGTCCTGCTGCTGCTCAGCAGAGAAGTGCGGCTCTGTGGAAGTAATTACCAGCACCTCGTCGAGCCGGTCGAGATGGGCCGCCGGCTTCACAAGGACGTCGATGAACGAGTCGCGGTCGGGGTCCGGCGTCACGCGCACGACCACGCCTACGGGCAACCCGCGCGGAAAGACCAGGTCGCCCCCGGCGGTGATCACCTTTTCTCCCGGCTGAATGCGCTGGTCGGCCAGGATGCCCACAATCTGCGGCCGTCCGAGAGCGTCGCCGCGCAGGATGCCGCGCGTCCGCGTGGTCTCCAGAATCACGCCCGCGCCGCTGGTGGGGTCGTTGATGGCCAGCACCTGGGCGGAATGAGGAAAGACCTCGCGCACTTTGCCCACAATGCCGTCCGGAGTAATCACGGCCATGTCGCGTTCCAGACCATCGGCCGAGCCCTTATCGAGATAGAAAACACGCGAGGAATCGTTGCCGCTGGAGCCGATGGCCTGCGCGGCCAGCGTCTTGTAGATGTATTTCTGCTGAAAGTCGAGGAGCGCCTGCAGCCGCTGGCCCTGCCGGGCGTCTTCCATCAAAGAGGCTTGTTCCAGGCGCAGGCGGTCGATGGTCATCTGCAAGTCCTGGTTCTGCTCACGTGTATGGCGCAGGTCAATGTAGTTCTGCCAGAGGCTTACCGCGCCCAGCTTGGTGGCGTGGAAGATCTGCTCTGGGGGGGTAACCACGGCATCGGCCCACAGCCGGATCAGCCGCACGCCCGTTGCGTCCCGCGGGTCAAGGGTGTTGCGCCCGCTGTCCGCGCGGCGCACCTGCATGGCCAGTCCGATGATCTGCGCCAGCAGGACGGCCAGCAGCACCAGAAGATTCCGATAGCGGGTAAAGAATGAATCCATGGCAAAAGTTCAGGCAGGGAGAGAGCTAAACAGAGAGCGAGAACATTACCAGTATACTGACTTCGCGGAAGATGTTTGCTACGCGCAATTTTCGCGATCAAAACCGGTGTTCATCGAAACTCCCAGCGCACAAGGAGCAGAATCGGGAAAGTCTGGCTTTGGATTGATGTATGTTGCATAATGTCGAATTTGTAATTATAATTATGTAGTGTACGGATTCCGTTTTGAGTGGGATGAGGCGAAAAACCTCGCCAACCAGCGCAAGCACGGCGTCAGCTTCCAGTTGGCC
>JBEKFS010000180.1:0-5773 GCA_050013195.1 Occallatibacter sp. | reverse complement strand
AGTAGCAAAGGAATCGGAATGGCACGTATTGCTGGCGTCGATCTGCCCCGCGCAAAGCAGGCACGCATCGCGCTCACATACATCTTTGGCATCGGGAATCCCCGCGCGCTCAAGATTCTGGAGAAGGCAAATGTAGATGCCTTCAAGAAGGTCCAGGATCTGGGCGAGGACGAGGTCAACCGCATCCGCCAGGTGATCGAGGACGAAGGAAACGTTGAAGGCGACCTGCGCAAAGACGTGCAGATGCACATCAAGCGCCTGATCGACATTCAGAGCTATCGCGGCACGCGTCATCGGCGGGGTTTGCCGGTTCGCGGCCAGCGTACCCACACCAACGCCCGCACCCGCAAGGGCCCGCGCAAGGGCACAATTGCCGGCAAGAAGAAAGCGACGGGTAAAACCTAATGGCAAAAGCAGAGAAGGCCGCAGGAGCGGGCAAGCCGGCAACCGGCAAGGCTGGCAAGAACAAGAAGTTCAAGAAGCGCGAGCGCAAGAACGTGCCGTTTGGCATTGCGTACGTGCAGGCCACATTCAACAATACAATTGTTACCATCACCGATCAGGTGGGCAACACGCTGAGCTGGAAGAGTTCGGGATCGCTGGGTTTCCGCGGCTCGCGCAAGGGCACGCCTTTTGCGGCGCAGCAAGCGGCATCGAACGCGGCCAGCATGGCGCGCGATCACGGCTTGCGCGCGGTCGATGTGCGTGTCTCCGGCCCGGGTTCGGGCCGCGAGTCGGCTATTCGCGCCCTGGCTGCCGCCGGCATCGAGGTACGCACCATCCGCGACGTGACGCCAGTGCCACACAACGGCTGCCGTCCGCCGAAGAGACGCAGAGTTTAAGAAGCAGCTACTAGCTTTTAGCTGTTAGCTTTTAGCTTGTTTGTGGGGAGTTGAAAGACTCAATAACGGCAAGATAAGAGCTAATAGCTAGAAGCTAAAAGCTAGAAGCTAACCCGGGCCGGGAGGAAATCTCCTCCGGAGATGTAAACCGGCCGCCATCCGAAGTCAGGAGAAGAAATGGCACGTTATACCGGAGCAGTCTGCCGCCTCTGCCGTCGCGAGGCAACCAAACTCTTTTTGAAGGGTGCTAAATGCACCTCTGACCGTTGCCCGCTGGAGAAGCGCAACTTTCCTCCCGGACAGCATGGCAAGGACCGCAAGGCCAAGATTGTGGGCTACGGCCTGCAACTGCACGAAAAGCAGAAGGCCAAGCGCATGTACTTCACCCTGGAGAGCCAGTTCCGCGAGTACTATGAAAAGGCCAACAAGGCCGCCGGCGTCACCGGCGAGCTGTTGATTCAGCAGTTGGAACGCCGCCTGGATAACGTGGCCTTCCGGTTGGGCTTTGCCATCTCGCGCCGCCAGGCTCGCCAGGTGGTCCGCCACGGCCACGTCGAGGTCAACGGCCGCAAAGTGAACATTCCTTCTTACCAGGTGAACGCGGGCGACGAAATCAAGATTCGTGACGCCGCCAAGAAGCTGATCATCATCGAGCAGGGCGCGCAGTTTGCCGCTCAGAATCCCGTGCCCGCATGGCTGGAAGCAAACTTCGAGAATCTTTCGGGCCGCGTGCTCCATTTGCCCAAGCGTCAGGACGTGAACCTGCCCATCAACGAGCAGCTCATTGTCGAACTGTACAGCAAGTAACAGAGATCAGAGATCAGGGGTCAGAGATCAGTCAAAAGCGCGAGTCCGGGCTTTATCGGCTGATCTCTGATCTCTGATCTCTGACCCCTGCATTTCAACCGAAGGAGAACTTGCGCGGCCGCCGCAAAATGCATCGCGACGTACATGCCGCGCGGGAAAAGAGAGACAGATATGCTTTGGAGAGGATTTCAGAAACCGAAGCGCCTGGCAGTCGATGCCGAGACGCTCACCAACCAATTCGGCAAGTTCAGCGCCCAGCCGTTTGAGCGCGGATTTGGCACCACAATCGGAAACGCCCTGCGCCGGACCCTGCTGAGTTCCATTGAAGGCGCCGCGGTCACCGCCATTCGCATCGAGGGCGTGCTCCACGAGTTCCAGTCCATCAGCGGCGTGGTCGAGGATGCGACGGACATTATCCTGAACCTCAAGCAGGTTCCGTTCAAGCTTGCGGGCGAGGGCCCCAAGGCGCTCTATCTGCGCGCTGACCAACCCGGCGTAGTTACATCCGGCATGATTGAAGCCGATGGCGACGTCGAGATTCTGGACAAGGACGTTTATATTGCCACCCTTTCCGAAGGCGGCAAGCTGGACATGGAAATGCGCCTCAAGCGCGGACGCGGCTACATTTCCGCCGACAAGAACTTCGACGCCGACCTGGGCATCGGCTTCATCCCCGTGGACTCGGTCCACTCGCCGGTGCGTCGCGTGAATTATGTAGTAGAGGCCGCCCGCCTCGGTCAGATCACCGACTATGACAAGCTCACCCTGGAAGTGTGGACCAACGGGGCCGTGCTGCCCGCCGACGCCGTCGGCCTGGCCGCCAAGCTGCTCAAGGACCACATGAGCATCTTCATCAACTTCGAGGAAGAGATCGAGGCTGAAGGGCGCGGCGAGGAAGGCCGCACTCTGCTGCGCAACGACAACCTCAACCGCTCGGTGGAAGAGCTGGAGCTTTCGGTCCGCAGCTATAACTGTCTAAAGAACGCCAATATCCAGACCATCGGCGAGCTGGTGCAAAAGACCGAAGCCGAGATGCTCAAGACCAAGAACTTCGGCCGCAAGAGCCTGAACGAGATCAAGGAAATCCTCGCCCAGATGGGCCTCTCGCTGGGCATGAAGATCGACGAGCAAGGCAATGCCGTTCCCGGGCCCACCAGCATTTCGCCGGCTGTCGCCCTGGCCGCCAACTACAGCCACTTTGACGACGAGGACGAGCCGCTGGATTCGGTGGACCTGCAATTGCCCACCGAGACGGAGAATTTTTAAGAACAGAGATCAGGGTTCAGAGATCAGAGATCAGTTTTCGACGAATCCGTAGACGCGGCTTTTCATTGCAGACTGACTGCTGATCTCTGATCTCTGATCTCTGACACCTGTTATCGAAAGAGAGTTTCACCATGCGCCATCGCAATGCAGGATTCAAGCTCGGACGCAACACCAGCCACCGTCGCGCTTTGCTGCGCAATCTGGTCACGTCCGTCATCGTGGAAGATCGCGTGGAGACCACCGTGGCCAAGGCCAAGGCTGTCCGTCCGCTGGTTGAAAAGATGATCACACTGGGCAAAAACGGCGATCTGCACTCGCGCCGCCAGGCTCACAGCTTTCTTATGACCGATCAGTCCGTCGAGCGGCTCTTCGAGACCGTGGCGCCACGCTACGGCGACCGCCAGGGCGGCTATCTGCGCATCGTCCGGACTGGATTCCAAAAAGGCGATGGGGCTGAAAAGGCCTTCATCGAACTGCTGGGCGCCGAAAAACAGCTCGATGCCAAGCGCCAGAAGCGCGACGAGATCAAGGCCAAGAAGCGCGCCGAACTGGAAAAGCAGTTGGAAGAGTCGAAGAAGGAAGAAGAAGTTAAAGAAGAGGCCGCGTAGGACTGGCCCTTCGGCTGCGCTCAGGGCAGGCTGTCCTGGCGGAGCTTTTTGGGTCACATTCGCACCAACGGGCGCATCCCCTCACGGGATGCGCCCGTGTTTGTTTGGAACCGATGGGTCGAATTCCTACTCGGGCCTGATCAGCTGCTTGGGCCTCATCAAGCGCATGTAGATGTAAACCGCCAGTTGCAGCGTGATGGCGCCTGTGCAGTCCAGCAGCACATCCCAAACTGATCCGGTGCGGTTGGGCAGGAAGGTCTGGTGCCATTCATCGGCGCTGGCCACCAGAGCCGTTCCCAGCAGCGCAAAGAAAGCGTCCTCGAGGAAGTCGGAGCGCGGCAGCGTCATCCACCAGGCGCGCAGCCACGCCAACCCAATGACCCCGTAGCCGAAAAAGTGCCCGCACTTGCGGATCAGGTGATGAATCACTTCCCAGCGCGCATTGCTGACTGGGCCGAAGATCGTCTCCCAAAGCCAGCGCAATGGCCCGCTGGTGTAGTTGGAGCCAAACAGTTGTGTCGATTCCAGCATGATGACGCCGATGCCGATGGCAACCGGAAACCATGCACTCAACCAGAACTTGAAGCCTTGGCGGGCTACTGTGTCTCGATTCTCCCATGCGGTACGTACAGGCACTAATCGCTCTTTTCTGAGTCAGAATCTACTACGGCGGGCAAATCCAGCGCCACCAGGGCAAACCGAGTCTTGCCTTCTTTTGGATTTTCAAAGCCCACAATGTGCTGGTGGCGTTTGGAGCCGGCCTTCAACTCCAGGTTCCCCTTGCCGACACTGTAGTTCCCTTGGTCGATCTGCACCTTGGGGCTCTTGTCCTCTTCGCAGGTGAGCCCTTCGGAGGTGATCGCCGGCGTGCCCACCGAAGCATTGCCCTGGCAGGTAATCACATTTCCAAAGCGGCCCAGCGCCTTCTTGTAGAAAGCGGTCACCTTATCCTGGGAGTCGGTCGTCTGGTAAGAGACCGCCTTCACCTTCAACTGCCACTCGCCGAAGCCCATTTGCACATCGGCTGACTTGTGGTGATCGTCATCCATCACCTGCGTGGCGCCCGGATAGACCGGCAATCCCAGGTCCGCTGCCGTAGTCTGATCGGTGTTCACATGGATGCCGCCAAATGGCGTATCAATCTGCACCTTTTTGTCCTCGCCATTGGGGCCCTTTTCCGTTTGAATCCTGCATCCCGCCATTCCGGCTGCCAACGCCAGGCTCACTGCTAACGTTGCCACTGTACGCGTTCTATTGAAACTCATGGAAATCGCCCTCCAGCCTGTTATACGTCCATATCCGTGAAAAGGTTCCTCGAATTGCACGGCCCGCAGCAACACTTTTTGCCGCCTGCCCGCGGTTCAGTGCTGCGAGGGCCCGTCCTCCTTTGTGCTGGTGGCGAAGAGGATCGCCACCGTGAAGACCAGAACGATGACGGCGATGACAATGAAAGGGGAAGAGATGTTCAATGTGCAATCTCCTGTCCTCTAGAGTAACAAAAAGAGGCTCCGTTTCCGGAGCCCCTTTGATGGGTGCCCCACCCTCGCCGCGTCTTTGTTTTTGCGGCCAGGGTGGGAAAGACCACAAACTTAACTTTCTTGAATCCCTTATTGCTTCGGCCCTCCATTGGGATAATCCACGCGGATGGACAGGATCTCGTAAGGGTGAATCGGAGCCTTCACCACGTCGCCGGTCACGGGCAGCGGCGCGCCTTCGGGCTGCTCCATCAGATTGGTGACGGTGGCCGAGGTCGCTCCCGGCGGCACGTGGAACTCGGCAGTCGTTTCTTTGCCGGCCCACTCATAGACGCGGAAAATCAAGCCATTAGCATCTTCGGCCTTCTTCACCGCTGTTAGCACCACATTCTCCGGCTCGACCGAAGCAAAGGAGTGCGAGGCGGGCAGCGAGCCGGGATGAGCCGTGGTGACGAGGGCGGTCAGCGGGTAGTTGTACTCGTAGCCGTGGCGGACGGTAAGCGCATCCTTCCATGTTCCCGCGTGTGGATAGAGCGCGTAGTGGAAGTGGTGGTGGCCCATGTCCGCCTCGGCGTCGGGCCATTTGGGCGAGCGCAACAGCGTCAGCCGCAGCGTGTTGCCCACCGCGTCGTATCCGTATTTGGAATTGTTGAGAACGCTCAGGCCGTGCTTGCCGTCACCGAGGTCGGCCCAGCGCATTGCTGCAACCTCAAACTGCGCCTGCTCCCAACTATTGTTACGCGTTGTTGCCCGGTCGATGGTGCCGTATGGAATC
>JBEKFS010000179.1:0-5856 GCA_050013195.1 Occallatibacter sp. | reverse complement strand
TTTACCACCGCCAAAAATCAGCAAGCCGAAGTCAAGCTGCTGAACCTGACCAGAAAGGTTCAGGGTTTGCTGCAGTTGACCAAGCTTTACACGGTTTTCGACATCTACGACGACGAGGCCCATGCCATCACCGCTTTCAGATAAGCGAGCGGCGCAGTCACCGAGAACAGTCTAGTAATTAACTCTTCCAATGCTCTACAGAAGATGAACCATCAAGCTACTCTACCCGCCTGCACAGGCAGGCGGGCAGAGTACAAGTCTTCCTACTTGGCCTTCTTTCTGGCCACCTTCCCGGTTTTTTCACCACCTTGTTTTTTCGCCGGTTTTCTTCGTATGCTGCTGGCCTTTGCCGCCGCCAGCAGCGGAATCAGTTTGCTGGCATTCGGCGACCCAAACCCGGTGCAGGCGTCCCATCCTGGCCCGGCAGAAAAGGCCCCGTTGTTGCCCTGGGTAATGTCGTTGAACGCCGATGCAGCCTTTGCCGCATAGATAGCCGGCTGGATAAAGCCCACCTGCGTGCCGAGTTGCTGGTTGGCCACCGCTATCAATCCGGCCCACAACGGAGCAACCGCGCTGGTTCCTCCGATCACTGTTGTCTGGCCGTCCACGCGAATCGTGTAGCCGGTAGTTGGGTCTGCGTCGCCGGCCACATCCGGCACTCCACGCCCGCCCGTTTTCACGCTCGGCGCAGGCACATGTGAATTCGCCTGCCAACTGGGCAAAGCAAATACGTTGCTCACGCCGCCGCCGGTTGCTCCTTCCTTGTTGGCCAGTTCGTTCCACACTACCTCGGAGACGATGGTTGATCCGTTGGCATCGAGCTTCGTTCCCCCGCATGCCAGCACGTGAGGACTCGACGCCGGAAAATCGACATTGTTGCCTTTCGCTCCGTCCGTCGAGCCGTTGTCGCCTGCCGCGGCGGTAATTGTGATTCCCAGCGCGGCAGCTGACTGGCATGCCGCATCCAGCGCCTGCATCGTCTGCGCTGACCAGGTCGATTCCGGCCCGCCCCAGCTGATCGAGATCACGCTCGGCTTGTTGACCGTGTCGTGTACTGCGGTGGTGACGGCGTCGATAAATCCCCGGCTGGTGTTGGGCGCAAAGTAAACCGCAATCTTCGCCCCCGGCGCCACGGATGCGGCCACTTCAATGTCCAGCATCACCTCCCCGTCGGGGCCGCTGGCCGTTGACGGATTGTTCTTGCCGCCGTTCACGCTCACGGCTGTAATGCTGGGCGCGGGAATTCCCAGCGTCTTGAAGTAGGCGGTCAGATCGGCCGGCCGGTACCCTCCGCCGAATTCGAGAATCCCGATGGTCTGCCCCGCTCCGCTCGCCTTTGCGGGGAACTTGTATGCCTCGGCTACTTGTGGCGGGGTATAGCTGCTGGGCGCGGTTGACTTGGCATGGACACGAAAGTGCGGCTGTACCTGGGGACGGTTATCCAACCCCAGCACAGCCTCCACTACTCCCGTTAGCGATGCCGGTAAATGAATCGCGCCTTCGCGCACACGGTACTCCGTTCCATTCACTGACTTCTGCTCCAGCACAACACCAAAGGCCTCTTGCATATCCGCGGCGGTGCCTGTTAGCTGCACCGTGCGCCGCGCGGCCGCACTGGGATCGGGCTCGACCTTGAGGTGGTACTCCCGTGCAAACGCCCGAACCAGCTTGATTGCCGCGGGATCGGCGGCGTGGTGTTTCTTGAAATGAGCGCGGCTCACGCGAGCCGGCCCGTTTGTCCGGCCGCCTCGCTGGTTGATCTTCAGTGGCTCTTTGCGTTTCACGATGACCGACACAGTCATCTTCGTCTTGGCCGGCGTAGCCTTCAGCCGGACGGCATCAACTGCTGTGGCTTTCTCGCTCCCAGGGAGGACGACTCGCGCCTGCCCCGTATCCTGCGGTGGCTTGACCGAATTAGCCTGCGGTGGCTTGACGGACAAGGATTTGATGCGTGGGGAATTTGCCATGAGTAACCTCTTCTTTCTCGTCCAGTTCTCGCTCTGCGAGATTTGGACTTAATAACTCAAAATATAGCGTGAATTTTTACGCCGGGATACAGTAATCTGTGCACAAAGGAATATTTCTGAACAATCCGCCGAACATTCGCCTGACTCACCACCGGCTCAGCTAAATGGAAAAGAAGATTTCCGCTTGCCTGGTTCAATAGGTATAGTTCGTGAAGAGGCTTCTTACTTAGAAGAGGGTCCGCCGTGGCACAACGCCTTCGCATCCCGTTGCTGATTCTTCTCTGGCTGGGTATTGGAGCCTGGGCGCAGGCCCCGTCAGCAGCAGCCCAACACACGCCCGCACAGACCGAAGGCGTCGTGCATATCAGCCTGGGCCAGTCCGCCGTTCCGCTCAACGGGCCGTGGAAGTTTGCTGTCGGCGACTCGCCCCTCGATCCGCTTACCCACCAGCCGCTATGGGCTCAGCCGGGCTTTGACGATTCTAAGTGGGAGGCAGTGGATCTCACGCCCAGGAACGGAACCTTCGATCCGGTGGGCGGATTCACAGGATACGTTCCAGGCTGGACGGCCAGGGGACACGCCGGGTACTGGGGGTACGCCTGGTATCGCATCCGGGTGCTTCTGGAGGCGCGCCCTGGAACGAAGTTGGCCTTGGCAGGGCCGCCCGACGTGGACGACGTTTACCAGGTCTTCGACAACGGAAAGCTGATAGGCAGCTTCGGGGATTTCTCAGGAAGCCAGCCTGTAACCTTCTACACGCAGCCGATGATGTTCCCGCTTGCGCAACCGGCCGGCGGATACGCGGGTTCATCCACGCAGGTTCTGGCCTTTAGGGTCTGGATGGCGCCTGAGGCTCTGGCGACCCAACCTGATGCGGGTGGCTTCCACACCGCGCCGGTGCTGGGCGAATCTGGAGCAGTGTCGGCAGGCTATCGATTGCGCTGGTTGGAACTGATCCGCGCGTACCTGCCCTACGCTATAGAAGCACATTTGTATGCCCTGCTGGCCGTGGTGGTCTTCAGCCTGATTCTCTTTGACCGCTCCGACCGGGTCTATCTCTGGATGGGATCTGTTTTCCTGCTCCAGGCAACTTCTTACGCATTGTCCGCTTTCGATGTCTGGACACGATACCTGAGCATCTGGGCCGATAGCCTGATTATCTCCGGCTTTTTAACTCCGTTGATCTACGCCGGATGGGTGATGGTCTGGTGGGTGTGGTTCGGGCGTCAACGGCCGGCGTGGATTCCGCGCGCCGCCGCCGGGCTGGCTCTGCTGTTCATGATCTCCAACATGATCGGCGAAGATCTCTTCTTTACATTCGTCCCCCATCCGGTTGCCGCCGCGTTCCACATGGTTTCCCTCGTTGTCCGGCTGCTCTTGTTGGTTTTGCTTGTGTGGATCATCACCCAGGCCATCCGCAACCGGGGGCTGGAGGGCTGGCTGGTCCTGCCTGCCATCCTGCTGTTGGGGATCGGGATGTTCGGGGGTGAACTTGCCGTTCTGCATATTCCGGTGGTCTGGTTCCCCTTTGGCGTGGGCATCACCCTGCCCCACAGCGCAAGCTTGCTGCTGGTGGCGACGGTGGCTCTGCTGCTGTTGCGCCGGTTGCTGCTTTCGATTCGCCGCCAGCGGCTGATGGAGCAGGACGTGAAGCAGGCGCGCGAGGTGCAGCAGATGATTCTGCCCGAGGCGCGGACCACGCTGCCGGGGCTGGCAATCGAGAGTGAGTACCGGCCCGCGCGAGAGGTGGGCGGAGACTTCTTCCAGATCATTCCTCGCCCCGCCGATGGCAGCCTGCTGATTGTGGCCGGCGATGTGACCGGCAAGGGCCTCAAGGCGGGTATGCTGGTCGCGCTGCTGGTGGGCGCCATCCGCAGCACTGTGGAAACCAATACTGAGCCGGAATATCTGCTCGGCGTGCTCAACCGGCGGCTGCTGGGGCGCGGAGATGCCCAGGCCACTTGCCTCGCGCTCAGCATTGCCAGGGATGGCAAGGTGACGCTGGCCAACGCCGGGCATCTGCCGCCCTACCTGAACGGGGAGCAGGTGGCGATGGAAGGCGCCCTGCCGCTGGGGATGATGCCGGGGGCGATCTTCCCCATCCTGTGCTTCCAAATGGAGGAATGCGACCGGTTGGTGCTTATTTCCGACGGAATTGTCGAGGCCACAGACGCCGAGGGAAGCCTCTTCGGATTCGAGCGCGTTCACAATCTGTTACGCACGGCAGTAAGCGCAGCGGAGCTGGCCGGCACTGCGCAGAGCTTTGGGCAGCAGGACGATATCAGCGTAATCTCCGTAACCCGCGCCGCCGCGCTCAACTCTGCTCTTGCTTGAAATACCCTACAGCGCCGCCAGCGCCTCGGCCTGCGTAGAAAACAATCCGGCGTACTTGGGAATGCCCACCATGGTAAAAACTTTGGTAAAGTGTGCCGAAAGCCCGAAGGCGCTCGCCTTCTGCCCGCATTTCGACGCCTCAATCAACAACTGAATCACCAGCGCGATGCCGCTGGAGTTGATGTAATCCACCTTGGTAAAATCCAGCAGCACCAGCTTGGTTTCCTTTGGCAGCGCCTGGTAGGTGCCCAGAACCGCGTCCTTCGAGGTGCTGGCGATATCTCCCTCGAAGCGCAAAACTGCGACCGGATGCCCAGCCGCTGAAGTAAGCTGCTCAACGCGCGCCTTGGTTTCGTTCTGCGCCATCAATCGTCTCCGTATCTTCTGCGGTTATTCCGCGTCCTTATCCAGCCGGATCACCAGCCGGACATAACTGCTGTTGCCATCGGTGCCGGCCACCCACTCCGCTTCGTCCACCAGCGCCTGAATCAGAAACATGCCCATCCCGCGCGCGTCTTCCTCGCCGCGCATTTTGCGGTCGATGTCCGGCTTATTTTGTTTGCCCGGCTGCCGGTTCATGCCCCTGCCGTCGTCCATCACCTTCACTTCCAGAGAATCGGCGCCCACCGACAGCACCACGCCCACACTCAGTTTTTCGTTCAGCCGGTTGCCATGCTCAATGGCGTTGATGCACGCCTCGGCCACAGCCGTCTTCAGGTCTTCGATGCGGTCGTCGCGAAAGCCCATCAGCTTGGCTACCGAGGCAGCCGTGCTCATGGCCACTTTTTCAAAGCCCATCCGCGAGGGCACACGGACTTCCACTGTGGTGGGCTTGGCTGCGGCGGTGGTCTTCGACTCGCTCATTCCGGCATCTCCAAATTGTGGCACAGCGCCAGTGCGGTCATATCGTCTGTTTGCGGGCCCTCATCGGCAAACTCCCCTGTGGCCGCCCACAATGCATCGAGAATACCATCGGCCTTGCGCGCCCGGCACTTGGAAAATGTCTCCAACAGCCTTTCCGGACCAAACTCCTCGTCCCCTTTGAAGACTTCCGTCATTCCGTCGGTATAAAACAACAGCCTTGCCCCCGGTGTAAACCCGCATCGCTCGCTCGTATAGCCCATCCCCGGCAGAAGTCCCAGCGGAGTTCCCGCGGCCTCAAACTGGCGCGGCTCACCGCCCGGCTCCACCAAAAATCCGGGATTGTGTCCCGCGTTCACCACCTCAATCTCGCCCGCCTCCGGATGCAGCCGCAGGAAGATCGCGGTCACATAGCGCCGCCGAGCCTCTTCGCCCTCCGCCCAGTGGTGCTGATTCATGCGCGTAGCCAGCTCATCCAGCGGTGGCCCGCCTGCCGCCATCGCCCTGAAAGCAGAGCGGAAACTCACCGACACAATCGCCGACGCCAGCCCCTTTCCAGCCACGTCGGCCACTACCATCAGCAGGCTCCCGTCCGGTTGCGCAACAATGTCGAGATAGTCGCCGCCCACCTCGTAACACGTAGCGGAGCGAAAGGCCAGCGAGTAGCCCGGAATCGACGGCAAATTCTGCGGCA
>JBEKFS010000178.1:0-5896 GCA_050013195.1 Occallatibacter sp. | reverse complement strand
CTAAGAAAGCAGCGAAGAAGCCCGCGAAGAAGGCCGCAAAGAAGACCGCAAAAAAGAAGTAGCGGCACCTCCAACCAAAGGCAACACATCAGGGGAGCGCTTCCAGCGTTCCCCTGATGTGTTTTTGGGCACTGATGCGCTTTTGGAAAAAGGTCTACACTGGTAGACGCGCAGTACGGAGGAATCCATGACACGCCGCCGCTGGATTGCCGAGCACTGGGACGAAGCCACCGCAACCCTGGTCGGCGAGCAGGCCGCGCACATGACCCGCGTCCTGCGCGCGCAGCCCGGCATGGAGGCCGACGTGGTGGCCGGCGGCCACGTCTTTCATGCGCAGGTCGTCGCGGTCGCCCGTGACGAGGTCCGCTTCAACCTGATCGCTGAGTTGGAGGCCGATCCGGCGCTGCCCCTCACTTTGGTGATGGCCGTCTACAAGTTTGACCACATGGAGTGGGCCATTGAAAAAGCCACCGAGCTGGGAGTGGCCGCCATCGCCCCCGTGATTGCGCGGCGAACGGAGAAGCACCTGGCCTCGACCGCCGGCAAGCGCGCCGAGCGCTGGCGTCGCATCGCCCATGAAGCGGCGCAGCAGTCACGGCGAACCGACGTGCCCATCATCTTCGATCCAACCCCTCTTGCCACTCGTGTGCGTGCCGCCTCCGAGTCTGAGCAAGCCCCGCGCTCCTCTTCCGGCACTGCGTATATTGTCCTCGCCGAGCAGGAGCGCACCACCACCCTCCGCCATGCGCTCGAAGAAGCCATGACCGCCGCCGGATCTGAAATGCCTACACTGGAGCTTGCCATCGGTCCCGAAGGTGGATGGGCTCCCTCGGAAGAAGCCCTCTTCGACGCCAACGGCTGGCGCGCCGCATCCCTCGGCCCCCGCATCCTCCGCGCCGAAACCGCCGCCATCGCCGCCCTCGCTGTCGTCGCCTCCTACCTGGAGTAGCGGTGAGTAAATTTCTTCCGGCAGAGCCGGAAGCTTTATGATTGTTAGACCCGCGCTGCCGGCAGCAGTCCTTTGCCTGCGCCGTAGGCGCAATGGTTGTTAGCCCCGCGCTTCAGCGTGGGGTTGGCGAATCCAATAATTCATCCGGAGTCCCGTAGGGACGGCGCTCATGGTCCGTGCCCTTCAAACGTTGTTGTGAGAAAAATAAATACATAAACCGAAAGCGACTCCCGTAAATCTCAAAATTCTATTGCCGGGTGTCGGGCACCCCACATCCCGCTTCTGAGATGTGGGAGTCACTCGTCGCCTCAGGCCTTCACGTTGTCTGCTCCGAGTGCCGCTCTCAAGCTGAACCCGGCCAGCACAAGACCGGTAACCCAATGCATCATCGGTCTCGGGTCGAAGATGTTATGGATCAGCACACCGGCGGCAAAGGCTGCAACCGCCCATGACAGGCTCCCGGCAAAACTGATCCACGCCAGCGGCCGGTCCCCGGGCCGCGCCACCCGCAGCAGGTTCACAGCCGCAATCAGCAGCGTCAGCACCGTGGCGCAGAGCGACCACAGCAGGGTCATTGGTTCATTCCTGTACAAATGAAACGATCCCACCCCATGCAGCAATCCGCCGAGGACAAGTATCCATGCAAAGACGCGATCGACAATCTTCATGCCATCTCCCTCCGCTGAAATCTTCCCTGAACTTAGATGCGGGTGCCCCACCTTCGGCACGTTCTTTGTGCCTAAGGTGGGATATCTACAACTACAGTTCCTTATTGTTTTTTATAGCGTGTGCCCACATCTCGCTTTTGAGATGTGGGATTCACACGCCGACCCTCATCACAAATTCCGAGTGCCCCACCCTCGTCGCGTTCTTGTTTTTGCGACTAGGGTGGGATATCTACAACTACAGTTCCTTATTGTCTTTTACAGCTGTGCCCCATCCATTCGCGTTCTTTGCGAATGGGTGGGAGTCCACGAACTCCATGCCTCGCCTCACAAATGCGCATACCGCACCAGCAACCCGGCCAGCGCTCCGCCTAGCAGAGGTCCTACGATAGGAACATACGCATAACCCCAGTTCGATCCGCCCTTGCCGGGAATCGGTGCAATCCAATGAACCAGCCGCGGTCCCAGGTCGCGCGCCGGGTTGATCGCGTACCCCGTAGTCCCGCCCAACGAGAGGCCGATGCCCCACACCACGCAACTTACCAGCCACGGAGCCAATCCCGCCGCCGGTCCGGTCGCCGAGACGCCGCGCGAGACGATGGCGATGGCCACCACCACCAGCACCGCCGTGCCCACGGCCTCGCTTAAAATGTTGAACGGAGAATTGCGCACCGCCCCATTGGTGCAGAAGATGCCCAGCTTGCCCGCCGGGTTATCCGTCAGCTTCCAGTGTGGCCCGTAATGCAGCGCCATCAGCGCCGCCCCGCCCATCGCACCCAGCAGCTGTGCCGACCACATGCTCGCCAACTGAGAATAGTTCCCGCTGATCACCGCGACGGCCAGCGTGATGGCCGGATTCAGGTTCGCGCCGGAACTGCCAAAGGCCTGTGCCACCAGCACGCCGCACAACACCGCCAGCGCCCACCCCGTCGTAATCACCATCCAGCCGCTATCCGCCGCATAAGACTTGCGCAGCGTCACGCCCGCGCACACGCCGTTGCCCAGAAGAATCAGAACCAGCGTCCCCAAAAACTCGCCAAACCACACTGAATGCATCTTGCCTCTCCAAAAAATCGAATTTTCCAAACGGGCTTCGGCCCGTTCCTTGATTCAACTCCAAATCAAAACCACGTCTTCCGTTTGTACTCCACATACTCCGCGCCGAACTTCTCCTCCAGCACCCGCGCCTCCACCCGGCTGCGCCACACCTGCATGGGAATCAACAAAACAAAAACCAGCAGCAGCCAGGGAAGATCGACCCACAGCATGAATCCCGCAATCGTCAAGCCGCCAAAAACATAGATCGGATTCCGGATGCGCGAGTAAAGCCCGGTGGTTACCAGCGTACTCGCCTTGGCCTTCACGCTGAAGGCACGTCCCAGTTGAATGCGTGCCAGCACGAACACCAGAAGACTAGGGATGCAGACAGCTAGTCCGGTGATGCGCAAAGCTGTCCATGGAAGTCCCCAAAATTTGAGGACAATAAACGGCAATATAAGAACAACCACTGCCATCGTTGTGATATTCAATTTCAAAACAATCCCTCCGGCTTCTCTCATCCGTGCTCGCGCAGCCGGCCTTGACAGCGCACAGCGCGAACAAGGTCAAGATGTGCTGAACCAAGCATTCTAATACGCTGAACGAAGGTTGCGCGAATAGAAAAGGCGCGGCCGAAGCCGCGCCCTTGTGGACATGGGGAGGTTACTGCTTCGGTTGCGTAGCCGTGCCCTGAGGCACGTTGCCGGTCTCCTGCGCCGGAGTCTCATTCTTCTTCTTGTCAGACAGCCGGGTCTTGTCGCCCGTCGTGGTAGCCGTCTTTTTCTTCTTCTTCGACGTATCGCCGGCCAGGCCCAACGGGCCAGCCTGTGTCTGGCGGTCGGCAACCTCGGCGGCGTCGGGCGCCGCAGGAGCCTGAGCGTCCGGCATCGGTCCCTCGCCCTTGGGCTGCTTGGCCTGCTTAGCCTCTCTCGCGCGATCGCTAAAGCGAGTCTTCTTCGTAGGCGCGGCCGGTTCCAGCGGGTTCACCGGCTCCTGGCCGGAACTCGCCGTTTGCGGTCCCGCGCCAGCGTCTTCTATCGCGCTCTGCGGCGCGGCGGGCAGCGTCTTTGTCGGCGCTTGGCCAAGGCGAATCTTTTCCTTCTTCCCGGGCTTCATCGAGGCCTGCTCAGCTCCCGCGCCCTTCCTGCCCTTTTTCACCGGCTTGGCCGGCGCTGGTGCTTCCTCGGGGGGAGCCTCTGCCGTGGCTGTCGGCTTCTGCTTTTGCCGGAAGGTGTGTGTGCTCTCGCGGAATCGCGTGCGCTCCACCTTCTTTTTCTTCTTCGGCGTCGGCGGCACATAGGCGCTGAAGGTCGGCTTGGTCTGCTTGACGCTTGCGCCCGTATCAAAATATCCCGGCTTGATGTCGATGAAGGCCTCTTCGCGCATCGTGGTCAAATATGCGCGCATCGCCGGCTCCATCCGCGCCATGTAAAAATTCTCCTCCACCTGCTGCTCAACGTCCTTGTACGCCGGAACGCCGCCGGCAACATGCTCCAACACCTTCAGGATGACAAAGCCCTGCCGTGTGCGAATCGGCTCGGTGTATTGCCCCGCCTTCAGCGAAAAAGTTTTGTCCTCCAGCACCTTGGCCAGCGCGCCGCGCTTGAATTGCCCCAGATTGCCGCCCTCGGCCGCCGTCGGTCCGTCGCTGAAGCTGCGCGCCAGTTGGCTGAAGTCGCCGCCCGCGTGCAGTTTGGCCTCTATGTCGTTCGCCTTCGCCTGTGCCGCCGCCAACACTGCCGGGTCATCCGGTTGCGCGCCTGGTGTCGTTGCCGACGGAGCAGCCGTCCCCGTGCTCACCAGAATCTCCGCCAGGCTCACGCTTTCCTGCTGCGCGTACTCCTGCTTGTGCTCTTCAAAGTAGCGTTGCGCCTCGCCGGGGGTAAACTGAACCCGCTTGCCCACCTCCTGTCGCATCACCAGTTGAGTAATAATCTGGTTGCGGATGTTGGCCTTGAAATCCTCAAACGATACGCCCTGCTCCTTGGCCGCCTTTTCCAGGTCGTCCAGGCTCTCCAGGTTGTATTGCTTGCGGATATCGTTCAGCCGGTTGATCAGCTCCGTTTCGCCGTTGATGCCCAGCTCCTTGCCTTTTGAGAGCCATAGTTGCTGGTCGATCAGGTTGCGCAGCAGATCCTTGTGCGCCGCTGAAATCTCCTGCATCGTGGCGCCGTGCTGCCGCGCCGCATCATCCAGCTCCTTCATCGCCCGATCGTAATCCGAGCGCGTGATGATCTGGTCGTTGACGCGGGCAATCATCTCCTCCACCGTCACGCCGCCGTAGGGGCTTTGCGGCGCCGTCGGGCGCGTCTGCGCGTGCAGCGTACTTGCGAGCAGCAATGTGCCAATCACCAATGCCGCGGGAATGTGAAAGATTCGTAGATTCATAAGGTCAGGACACCGCAGGGCGCTTGCAACCCGCTCCCTGTTGCATAGACGTCATTGTAAATGCCTGGGCAGCAGCAAAGCCATCTTGAGCACGTTTCCGCCCAAATCCGCAATTTTCGCGGCAAATGGCTCGCCTTGCGCGCCTAAGCCCGGCATTTACCCTGCCATCCGGCCATCGGCCCCGTCCATCCACAACTGATTAGCCCACAAATGCCCCGTGCCACGTCCATCCACAACTGATTAGCCCGTAAATGCCCCGTGTCACGTCCATCCTTAACTGGTTAAGCCACAAATGCCCTGTGCCCATCCATTCGCGCTCTTTGCGAATGGGTGGGATACCTCAGCTCCAAACTCGTTGCATCACAAATGCTCCGTGCCCCATCCATTCGTGCTCTTTGCGAATGGGTGGGAAACCTCAGCTCCAAATAGGCCTTGTTCATTCACCGCTCGTTGCATCACAAATGCCCCTTGTCACGTCCATCCTTAACTGGTTAAGCCACAAATGCCCCGTGCCCCATCCATTCGCGCTCTTTGCGAATGGGTGGGAAACCTCGAATCTCATTCACCCCGGTCATTCTATGCGTTGTTTTGTATCATGCCGCGACTTCACAGCTTGCGGAAAAAATCAAAACGGAGTCGCACGAAGCGTCAGGGCACGACTTCAGTCGTGCCGTATATGCAGCAAAAAAACGCGGGCTTTAGCCCCTGCGGTTTGTTTTTCGGGAATCGCGGATTCCGGAGGGAACCGGGAGTTTCACAGCTTGCGGAAAAATGCAAAGATTGGAGCAAGAAGCGTCAGGGCACGACTTCAGTCGTGCCGTATATGCAGCAAAAAAACGCGGGCTTTAGCCCCTGC
>JBEKFS010000177.1:0-10162 GCA_050013195.1 Occallatibacter sp. | reverse complement strand
GGCACAACATCAAGAAGGGCGTGATTGACGACTCCGACGTGTTTTCCATCATCATCGATCCGTCGCAGCCGAAGACCGTGTTTGCCAGCGCGTGCAGCGGCATCTACAAGAGCGAGAACGCAGCCGAGCTGTTCAAGAAGATCCAGGGCATTCCCTCGGAGGCGCGCAGGACGCGGGTGTTGAAGCAGGACCCGGGCGACCGGGAGGTGGTGTATGCGGGAACCACGGAGGGGCTGTACAAGACGGTGGACGGCGGCAAACATTTTCATCTCATGACCGGGACGGATGTGATTGTGAACGATGTTTTTGTCGATCCGGAGGACTCGAAACATGTGCTGATGGCGACGGATCGCGGCGGGGTCATGCAGAGCCGGGATGCGGGAGTGAGCTTTACGGCAGCGAATGAGGGATTCAGCGGGCGCAAGGTGGAGGCGTTGCTGGTGGGGCGCGATCATCCCGCGCATCTATTTGCCGGGGTGGTGAATGACAAGGGATTTGGCGGGGCTTTTGTTTCCGTGGATGGCGGGGCGCACTGGACGCAGATCGCCGAAGGGCTGGAGGGGCGCGATGTTTTTGCGCTGGCGGAGTCGGCTGAGGGAACGATAGTTGCGGGAACGAATCATGGGATTTTTGCGCTGGAGTCAAACGAGGAAAAGCCGACGGCCTTTCATTGGGTTTCGCGCAGCACAATTCAAAACACGCTCATGAAGGCGTCCACGGAGACGCACTACGGCAAGCGCGTCAACATTGAGAAGCAGGTGAAGGATACGCGGCGGGAGATGGACGGGCGCGTGCGGGCGCTGGATTTGAGCGGCGAGGCGTGGCTGGCGGCGACACCGGGAGGCGTGTACACCAGCAGAGACAAGGGCGAGAGCTGGCAGGGCGGGCCGGTGATGGGAGTGGGAGATTATCTTTCAGTGGCCGCGCACGGAGCGCAACTGACCGCTGCGCGGAAGGATGGAGTGGTTCTCTCCACCGACGGCGGAGAGAGCTGGAGGCCGATGGGGATTCCGGCGATGCTGACGCGGATTCACGCCATTGTTTTCTCGTCGGATGGAACGCTGTGGCTGGGGGCGCGCGAGGGCGTGTATTTTACGCACGACCTGGGCAAGACTTGGATGTGGGTGCACCGTTTTCCGCTGAGCGACGTGGATGCGCTTTTCTATGATGCTCACTTGAACAGGATTCTGGTCAGTTCACGATTGAGCGACCAGGTTTATTCAATCAACCCGAAGACGCTGGAGTGGAAGTGGGCGCAGACGGGGTACAAGATTGCGTTGGTGAGAGCGGCGGGAGAGCGACTGCTGGCGGCTTCGCTGTTTGATGGAGTATTGATGGAGCCGTTGACGGCAGCGCCGGAGACCGGACAACGGTAAGGATTGCTAGTACGCCAGCGGATAAAGTTGGCTAGCCTCTGTTCCTGAGTCGTAGACGATAGCTGTTTTTTCCGATCGGAATCAGTTCAAGTTTGTGCGGCTGATAAGGAGGCCAACTTTGAATTCCCATGGACTGGAACCAGTGACCAATAGCCGCGCCACGGATTTCTGGGCACTTACCCCAGAACTTGACGCTTAATGGAAAGCGATGTAGAACCCCTGCAATATCAAGGCTTACAGAGGTTATACCTCTCGGGAAAAAGTCTGCGACATCTCTTTTTCTTACCCGAACACCAAAAGTCCATCCCTTCCAAGTTGATACGATCATGGCTCCCCTCATACACAACGGCCTCTCAGATAAAAACTATCAACGCTTAGGAATGGGAAGGCTAATTTTGAGACGTTGATCAGGAATGAACAAATCGATGGTCGTGACGTTGCCCACTTCATCGTTGACGGCCTTCCAAAGCCTGTCTTCGTCAGATTCGTGTGAGAACCAAGAGGATTGGTTATGCCCAGAACTTCCCACGACTATTATCAATCTGACGGGAAGACCCACTGGTAGAGATGTGGTTTGAAACCTAAGAAAATTATCATTAGGGCTCTGCTGCAAATAGCTTTCGGGACTCTTGAGTTTGAGATAAACCTTGGTTGGCTGAGGTATAAAGGGTGAAGAAATCAACGGTTCCGAGAAGTCGATGTTGATATCCTTCTTGGAATTGTTAGTCACTGTGTAATTTAGTACGAGATAGCCCGATGTGTTGAGATGCGGACGTTCGACGTGAATACTGACCTTGTTGTCGATCCATTGGGCAGGCTTGTTTGAGCGAGTCGCTGATTTCGAAGGTTGTGATGGGGATGTTTGTTGACCTACAGCATCGTGCGTCATCAACAAAACTATACCGATACAGCTTAAAACAACCACTCGACTCATAAGACGCTCCTCAGGCGATAGAAGCATACCACGCGCCACTTCAACTTGCCTAGATTCCCGTTTAGCTAAACGCCGCTAAGTCGCTATCCCTTGGATACTCCAATTGCCCGAGGCCAGGGTTTCTGTATCATTAGAGTATGCAGACGGAGAAGGCGGAGACCCGCCAGAGAGTAGCTTTTCGCACCCATGACCCACGGCTTGAGGCGATTGCCGCCAAAGTGCTGTCCGGCGAGCGGCTGGATTTCAACGACGGCCTTGCGCTGTACGGTTCGACGGACGTGCTGGCCGTAGGCTGGCTGGCCAACCATGTGCGCGAGCGGATGCATGGGGACGTGACCTACTTCAACGTCAACCGGCACATCAACCCGACGAATGTGTGCGTGGCCAACTGCCGGCTGTGCGCCTTTGGACGGAAGAAGAATGATGCGGCGGGCTACACCATGGCGCTGGAGGAGGCGTGGGAGACGGCGGCCTCTGGATACTCGGAGGCGGTGACGGAGTTTCACATTGTTGGCGGGCTGCATCCGGATTTGCCGTTTGAATATTTTCTCGACCTGGTGCGGGGGCTGAAGGAGCGTTTTCCCAAGGTGCATGTGAAGGCCTTCACCATGGTGGAGGTGGCGTATCTGGCGCGGCGGGCGAAGTTATCTATTGAAGACACACTCATCAAGATGCGCTCGGCGGGGGTGGACTCGATGCCCGGCGGCGGGGCGGAGATTTTTGCGGCGCGGGTACGGTCGATTATCTGCGACCACAAGATTGACGGCGAGGAGTGGCTGGAGACGGCGCGGCTGGCGCACAAACTGGGCTTCAAGTCCAATGCGACGATGTTGTATGGACACATTGAAAACGATGCAGACCGCGTGGACCACTTATTAAAGCTGCGCGCCGTGCAGGACGAGACGGGCGGATTTCAGACATTTATTCCGCTGGCCTTTCATCCGGAGAACACGGCGCTGGACCACCTGCCGGTGACCACGGGGCTGACGGATATTCGCCAGGTGGCGGTGAGCCGATTGCTGCTGGACAACTTTCCCCACATCAAGGCATACTGGCAAATGCTTACCGCGAAAATTGCGCAGATTGCGTTGCGCTTTGGAGCTGACGACCTGGACGGCACGGTGGTGGAGGAGAAGATTTACCACGATGCCGGGGCGACCACGCCGCAGGGGATGACGCGCAAGGAGCTTTGCCGTCTAATCACTGAGGCCGGGCGAGTTCCTGTGGAACGCGACACCCTTTACCATCCAGTGACGCGCACGGAAGACAGTTTTATTGTCGCGGTTTAAGCGGATTAAGATGAAATTGGAAGGGGACAATCTCGATGGATGAATTTAGCCGGAATGCACTGATTGGACTCTGCTTCGGATTCCTGTGGGGGATCCTGTGCTCAATCGCGATCCTGTATTCCATTTATCTGTCCGCCTATCGCAAGGCGGTCAAGGATTCTCTCAAGCAGGTCAAACCGCAGCGGTACACCGATGTGCTGGATAGAATATTGGCGCGGCAAGCAGAAAAGCTCGAAGCCAAAAAGGCAAAAGCGGCAGCGAAGGCTGAGGCGCCTCCGCTGTGAGGCGCGGTCTTGCAACGAGATATAGATAATCTATTTGATTCGATCCGAAACGAAATCATTGTGGCTTCCCATCCTTTCCGCAAAAAACGCGGAAAGGATGGGGTATCCGCTTCACTTCCTATCTATATGTCATCTCCTATGAGACCACTAAAATCCGACCATTCTATTACCTGACCAGCGGATCTTCTGGCTTTGAACACCTCAACTGTCTGTTCTTGGCCGCCGCTCAGCGTTTCACCCTTTATCAGCATATCGAGGGAAGGTAGCGGTTCCCCTTGTTTTGCATCACTCAACAGAGCGAACGCATATAGTTTCGCGTCTAGACGAGCCTTTGGGTTATCAAGGATGGGCCGAACAAGCTGAAACGCGTGCGGCAATGATCTGGAAAACAGCAAATATGCATCCTCCCTCCAAAGTCCTCCGCGACTGAGATCGTCGGAAACGAACTTGTCTACAACACTGTCCTCGATCAGGGGATCCTCCAGGATGGCCCATTTATCGTCGGCCAGAGCACCATCATTAGGAACAGCAGGTGATTCAGCGATTAGCGGCCACACCTTCAGGACCACACGATTGAGCAAAGCCCGGTGCCGAGAAGCGAATTTGTCTTCTCGAAGTTCTTCCGAGGTCGGTCTTAACGGAGTACCGAGATGATTTGTGAGCCACAGAGACAGCATCTGGCGCGTCTCACAGGACGGCACAAGTCTTGAACTCAGGATCAGCGTATGCGGCCCATAGACAATGAGATATTGGTCTAGCAGTTGCTGCTCTTTCTGCGAGAGCTTAGGCTCATCGCATGGGTGACCCTTTGCGATGGAAACGGCCGGCAGTGACGCTATCCCCAAGAGAATCACGATGGTTATACCAAGATCCACCAGACGGTGATGCTGTGTCATAACCTATATCTCCTCTCGCCTAGAATCATTTGATCGTTTGCCGTGGACTCCTCACCGAGACGACCGACTAAGACGCTGTACGCCGTAAAACTATGGCCGCACCACCACACCGCCCTTCATCACAAAGCTGACGCGCTCGACGGCGGTGATGTCGTCGAGGGGGTTACCGGGGACAGCGACGATGTCAGCGAAGTAGCCGGGCTTTAGCTGGCCGATCTGGCCTTCCCAGCCGAGGAGTTTTGCGCCGTTGATCATGTCAGCTTGCAGAACAGCCAAGGGCTTCATACCGTAGCGAACCATCAGCTCCATCTCGACAGCCTGGGTGCCATGCGGGAAGGGGCCGACGTCGGAGCCTACCGCAAAGGGGATTCCGGCGGCGATTTGCCGATGGAACTCGCGAATCTTCAATTCGAGCAGGGCTTTTTCGCGGGCGGCGGCGGCTGGCGACGGAGCGTGCTGGGCGAAGTAGTCGAAGATGGCGAAAGTGGGGAGGGCGGGGATGTGTTTTTCGCGCATGAGGCGCATGGTTTCGTCGCTGAGCTGTGTGGCGTGGTCGATGGAGGCTACGCCGGCCTGCGCGGCGAAGAGCGTGCCCGGCTCGCCCTGGGCGTGGACGCCTATGGTGATTCCGAGACGGCGCGCCTCTTCGACGGCGGCGGCCAGTTGCGCCTCGGTGTACTGATACGGCGTGCGCAGATTTCCGTCCACGACCGTGTCGTGTCCTGTTTCGTAAATCTTGACGAAGTCGGAGCCTTCTTTGTGCTGCTGGCGGATGACCTCGATGAGTTGATCGGTGGAGTTGGCGTAGTCGGCGTTGGAGAGCACGTGCTGAGCAGGGTTGTAGTGGATGGCGTCCTCGTGGCCTCCGAGGATGCTAATGGCGTTGCCACTGATGCGCAGGCGCGGGCCGGGGATTAGCCCCGAGTTGATGGCGTCGCGGACCGCGGTGTCGGCCGAGCCGGCGCCCTCGGTGCCCATGTCGCGAGCAGGGTGCGCCAGGGAACCGACTCTTCGACAGTTTGCAGGTCTTCAGCGCCGGGGTGCAGAAAGAGATGCACGTGAGCGTCGATGAGGCCGGGGAGTAGGGTGGTGTCGCCGAGGTCGATGACGCGGGCTCCTTGCGGATGCTCGACGGACGTGCCGACGGCAAGGATGCGCTCGCCTTGGATTAGAATTTCGCCGGGCTGGAGCAGAGTTCCGGTATCGATTTGCAAAAGACGGGCGGCGTGAAGCACGATGGGCGCGGCGCTGGGCTGCTGGGCGGCGGCGGCGAGAGAGAGGGCGGCAGCACAGATGGTCAGGACGAAGTTGTGTAATCGAAATAGACGCATGGATAAAACTATGCCGCATCCGGGCGGAATTGTCGATGGGCGTGTGGAATCTCTACGCAAGTCTTGCTGTCGAGCAATCATTCCCTCAAGGGCTAAAGCCCGACATATATTTTGTTGTGTTTGCGGCACGACTAAAGCCACCCCATCGACGAAGACCTGTCGATGGGGACCCCGGCGAAGTCGTGCCCTGACACTTTTTGCTCCTCCGTTTGCATTTATTCGCAAACGGTAAAGCCGTATCCATTCAAATCAGGTTAAAGAAATAGCTTCTAAGAACATGACAAAAAACCGGTAATTCGCTCTAAAATGGTGAGACCGATTGGACGGTGAAATTATGCGGCATTCCAAGTTTGCGGGCGGAGTTATTGTTGGGTTATTGATTTTTAGCGGCGTAGTATTTTCCGGTGCACAGACGGTGGCGGCGCCTGCCACAACGGTGCTGACGGTGGTGGATGAAGATGGAGTAATCGTAGCAGGCGCGCAGGTGGCGATTGAGGAGCCGGGCCAGAGCCAGATTCGTT
Organism: Occallatibacter sp.; assembly: GCA_050013195.1. Classification (GTDB taxonomy): domain Bacteria; phylum Acidobacteriota; class Terriglobia; order Terriglobales; family Acidobacteriaceae; genus Telmatobacter. The sequence goes on along the minus strand of JBEKFS010000177.1, from coordinate 3,531 downwards.
TTGCGACGGACTATGCCGGGCATGTTACGTATCTTTTAAAGGGAACGCAGCCCTACCTGCTGCGCATTGCAAAGCCCGGATATTATGAGACGGTTGCCTCCCAGACCGATCCGCTGATTCACGAAATCCGAGTGGTGCTGAATCACGAGCAGATGGTGCAGGAGCAGGTGAGCGTAACGGCCTCGGCACCGGGCATCGATACGGAACAGATTTCCGACGAAATCACCATGGATCTGCCGGCGATTATCAATGTGCCTTACCCGACCTCGCGCGACATCCGCAACCTGCTGCCGTTTTATCCCGGAGTGGTTCAGGATGCGACGGGGCAAGTGCATGTGTCCGGATCAGAGACGTGGGCGACCCTGGATATGCTGGATGGGTTCGACATTCGCTCGCCGATGAGCGGGATTCTTGCCCTGCGGGTGAGCGCCGACGCGGTTCGCTCCATCGTCAAGGAGTCGACGCGCTACCCGGTGGAGTATGGCAGAAGCACCGGCGGAGTGGTGGCGTTCTACACCGGAATGGGCGACAATACATTCCGCTTCAACGCGACGAATTTTTTCCCCTCGTATAGAAGCAACAACGGAATTCGCTTTGACAAGTTTGTGCCGAGGGTTACGTTTTCCGGGCCGCTGGTGCGCAACCGGGCGTGGTTTTTCGACGGGGTGGAGACGGAATACGACAATATCTACATTTCGGAACTGCCCGAGGGCGCCGACAGCGACCACCTTATCCGGGGAAGCAACCTGATCAAGTTTCAGGCGAATGCGACGCCGGCCAACATATTGTCGGGCGGGCTGCTATACAACATTTATCATTCGCCCTACGACGGCATCTCGACGCTGGTTCCGCAGCCAAGCACCACCGACAGAAATACAATTGCCTGGCTGCCGTATCTTCGCGATCAACAGAGCTTCCACAAGGGCGCGCTGCTTGACATGGGGCTGGGCGTAACGCGCATCAGCGACGGATATGAGCCGCATGGGAACACGCAGTTTGAAATCACCCCGGAGATTTCCGAGGGCAGTTACTTTGAGAATGAGACCGGCCACTCGCAGCGCATTGAGGGGAACGCGGCGCTTTATCTTCCACAGCAACATTGGGCGGGAAAGCACGACCTGAAACTTGGCGTCGATGTGGACCACATCGGCTATGGCGAGAGGGTTACACGCGCGCCGGTGGAGTATCTGCGCGAGGATGGAACGCTGCTGCGGAGCAGTAGTTTTCCCGCGACAGCGCCGTTTACCCGCAATAACGTGGAAGCCGGCGTATACGTGCAGGATCGATGGACGCCGCGCAGCGGGCTATTGGTTGAACCGGGCTTGCGCTTCGATTGGGACGAGATTATCCGCAGCCCGCTTGTCTCCACGCGATTGGCCGTGAGCTATTCGCCCGCCGCGGCCAAAGGCAAGACAAAAATATCCGCGGGCATCGGGCTTTATTACGAGCACACGCAACTGGAGTACCTGGCGCGCGCACTGGCCGGTATTCGCTACGACACTTATTACGAAACTGATGGCGTTACTCCGACGGGCGCGCCAGTAGAGACGACCTTTACAGCCAACTACGGATCACTGCACGAGGCGCGGGCAGTGAACTGGAGCGCGGAATTGGAACAACGGTTACCGGGTTCCGTTTATGTCAAAGTGAATTATCTACACAAGCGCGTGACGGATGAGTTCAATTATGTCAACCAAAATACTTCGAATTCACTTTACGGGAATTATGTGCTGACGAATGACAGGCGGGATAGCGACCATTCGACCGAGATTGAAGCACGGCGCACCTTTGCCGGCGGGTACACGCTCTTTGCCGCTTATACTCGTTCCTCCGCGCAGACGAATGCCGCCATCGATTATGTGCCGACGCTCTCGATGCTCGGCCCCCAGCAAAGCGGCCCATTGGGATGGGATACGCCGAACCGGGTTATTTCATGGGGATGGCTGCCGATTCCGGCGCCGCAACTCAAAAAGCGCTGGGACTTTGTTTACACCGTTGATTGGCGTACGGGTTTCCCATTTACATCGGTAGATGACAATTCCCAGGTAGTGGGTGCGGCTGGTTCACAGCGCTTTCCGAATTACGTTGCGTTGAGTCCGGGGCTGGAATGGCGCTTTCACTTTCGCAGATATTACTTTGGGCTGCGCGGGGTGATGGAAAACATGACTAACAGCAACGATCCGCTGGTGGTGAACAACGTGGTGGATTCGCCGCAGTATGGAAGTTTCACCGAGTATCTGGGGAGAGTTTTCACGGCACGGCTGCGGCTGATCAGCACAAAAAAATAGCCGCAAGTTGTCCCACTCTAGAGCATTTTTACAGATGGTGTAGAGTGCTGCGTGGACCGGGAGGTCCACGCTACAGCCGGCCGGGAGGCCAGCGCAACATAAGATCGACTCTACACTCCAACAATTACGAAATTATGCGATCACGGTACTAGTACGCGGGAATTCCGGTGAGGTGGTGGCCGATGATGAGGGTGTGAATGTCGTGTGTGCCCTCGTAGGTGATGACCGATTCCAGGTTCATCATGTGGCGCATGATGGGGTAGTCGTCGGTGATGCCGTTGGCTCCCAGAATGTCGCGCGAGATACGCGCGCACTCAAGGGCCATCCACACATTGTTGCGCTTGGCCATGGAGATGTGATGGTGCTCCGCCTTGCCGGCATCTTTGAGGCGGCCGACCTGGAGCGAAAGCATCTGCGCCTTGCAGATTTCATTGGCCATCCAGACCAGCTTTTGCTGGACGATTTGATGGCTGGCAATGGGCTGGTTGCGGAACTGCTTGCGGAATTTGGCGTACTGCAGGGCGGTGTCGTAGCAGTCCATGGCCGCACCGATGGCGCCCCAACTGATGCCGTAGCGAGCCTGATTAAGGCACATGAAGGCGCTCTTGATGCCCACCGCGCCAGGCATGATGGCCGTGAGAGGCACATGCACGTCCTGTAGCGAAAGGCCGCTGGTGTGGGAGGCGCGCAAGCTCCACTTTCCGTGAACATCGTAGGCGGTGAAGCCGGGGCGATTGGTCTCCACCAGGAAACCGCGGATCTTGCCGCCTTCATCCTCATTCTTGGCAAAGACAACGGCTACGTCGGAGATGGTTCCGGAGGTGATCCACAACTTTTCGCCGTTGAGGATGTACTCGTTGCCCACCTTGCGGGCGGTGGTGGTCATGGCTCCTGGATTGGAGCCTGCGCCGGGCTCGGTGAGGCCGAAGCAGCCCAGCTTTTCGCCGGTGGCGAGCTTGGGGAGCCAGGTATTTTTTTGCTCCTCAGAGCCGAACGTGTAGATGGGGTACATGACCAGGCCGGACTGCACGCTGACAAAACTGCGCACGCCAGAGTCGCCGCGCTCCAGCTCCTGCATGACCAGGCCGTACTCGACGTTATTCATGCCGGCGCATCCGTAGCCCTCGAGGTTGGCGCCGTAAAAGCCCAGCTCACCCATGATGGGGACCAACTCGCGCGGAAAACGCTCGGTGCGGAAGCATTCCTCGATAATGGGGATTAGGTTGTCCTCGACAAAGTCGCG
>JBEKFS010000176.1:0-9803 GCA_050013195.1 Occallatibacter sp. | reverse complement strand
TGCCAAGGCTTCACATCGTCTCCGGTCAGGCCGTTGGTTTTGGCTGCCAGCAGCATTAGTTCCTTTGGGTCGCTGGGCATGACAGCGGAGGGAGCTTCGTTGGCGGGGGCAGCGGCTGGCGTCGCGTCCTGCGCGAGGGCCGGCAAGCAAATCACTCCCAGTGTGATGAAGCAAAACAGGCTGATGCAAAAAGAGAGCGCACTTATGAAGGTTGTTTTTCGCATATCGGCAAGATAGCATGAGCGGCTACGGTTTGTGTCGCAAAGTTCGGGTAATTCGATTGTTTGAAGCGGGTTGCGGGGAGTAGTGCAATGCACTACAATGGATTGTGCCGCCATTCAGTCCTATCACTGTCGTCGAAACGGACGAGTTCCTAAGCGCGACGCGCAAGTTGATGGACGATGAGGAGCGGGCAGGGCTTGTCAAATACCTAGCCTTTAACCCGACGGCGGGTGATGTGATTCCTGGGTCAGGCGGGGTGAGAAAGATTCGATGGGGATTGGAAGGACGCGGCAAGCATAACGGGGCGCGTGTGATCTACTTCTTTCACGATATGGAGATGCCTCTGCTACTTCTGAAAGCTTACGCCAAGAACAAGCAGGAAGACTTGTCTCAGATTGAATTGAAGAAGATGCAACAGTTTACGAAACATATGGTCGAGGCGCACAGAAGCCGGAGGCAAATGCTATGAGCGAAGTTGGCGAGGGGATACTGCGTGGCCTTGAACAGGCACTGGCTTTCATCGATGGTACTGGCGACGAGAGCCAGTATGTCGTTCACATCCCCGCCGAAATCGACGTAAAGGCAATACGGAGCCGCCTGGGCCTGACGCAGCAGCAGTTTGCCAAGCGCTTTGGCTTCAACATCACCACGCTGCGCCATTGGGAGCAGGGCAGGCGGGTTCCAGAGGGACCGACGCGCGCCTATCTGCTGGTGATCGACCGCGAACCGCAGGCTGTTCAGAAGGCGTTGCGGGTTGCGTGAGATGGATGTGCCTCTAAGTCCAAACTCACACTGTCAAATTCGACTTATAACATTCGTGTTACTATAGGAAACTTAAGTACTGGTGGGCCCTCTTCCGTTCACACGGATTGCACGATGAACTTATACCTCATGCGCCACGCAAATGCCGGATTAAGCCGCGAGAATCCGCTTCTCGACGCCAGGCGCTCACTTGTCAAAGAGGGCAAGGAGCAGTGCATTCTGATGGCGCGCACGATGAATGCTCTCAAGGTTCAGGTGGATGTGATCGTCAGCAGTCCGCTGAAGCGCGCCCGGCAAACCGCGCAACTGGTGGGCACGGAGATGGGCTACGATGCGCGCGTGGAAGTATCGCCGGCGCTGGGGCCCGACGCCGATTACACCGCCTTTCAGCGAATGCTGGCGCACTATTCCGGCTTCGAAAACGTGCTGGTTGTGGGACACAACCCCAATATCTTCCAATTTTTGGGCCGGCTGATTTCCGGCAACGGCGGCGCGGCGATTCGCATGAGAAAAGGCTCTGTAGCACGCCTCAAGATGGACCGCCATCCGGCGCTGCTGCAATGGCTCATTGATCCGCGCTCGGCACGGTCCATCTACGCCAGCGTGCAAAAGAGTTCGCGCCCGAAGACCTCCAAAAAGTAATCCGCTTCCTTGCGCAGCGACCACAACTCCAGCTCAGCGCCCGTCCGCCCGGGATGCAACTCCAGATAAACGCGCTTGGGATAGACCTTGATCGTGACCCTCAGCAATTCACGGCTCTTGCCCAGGTAGCGCGCGATGGCCGAAACCAGCGTGCGCTGCACGGGCGTGTAGCCGTAGATCTCCGAGCTTGAAATGACGTATTGCGTGTGACGGTGATGGCCCTGGTAGTTGATGAACTTGCCGATATTGCGCAGCATGGCGGCGGCCGAGAGCCAGTTCTCGTACTCCGGCGGCAACTGGTGCAGCGCCTGCAATGCGTGGTAGAGCTGCAAGGTGTGAACGCGCACCGGCTCGGCGCGGTGCACATCAATGCCATAGCGCCGCGCTGTGGCCAGCACGCTCTCCCAGCGCTGCTGTTCAAACTCGCGGTGAGCGATGGCGCGGGCGTCCTGCTCGGCCAGCATCTGGGCCAGAATTCCATCGCGCAGCCCCAGCGGCGAATAGCAAAAACCCTCCAGCCCAAAGCTCTCAAGCAACTCGGCAAAGACCTGCGCGCCGGCCACGATAATCTCCGCGCGCCGCGGTCCGATGCCCTCGACCGCCACGCGCTCGGCCAGCGTCTTCGGAGCCAGTTCGTCAGCCAGACGGCGCACCTCAGGCGTGGGAATCAGCCCGGCTGTCGCCAGCGGTACAGGAGCCTGGCTCACCGCGAGCGCCTGAATTGTCTTGTCGACTTTTTTGCCCGCGTCCTTCTTTTTGGATTTTTCGGGCTGCTTGACTGCCTTGTCGCTTGCTACATTCGTTGCCGCCGTAAATGCCTCGCTGAGCGCCGCCGCCGTGCCCGATGTGCCGATTACCTGCGTGATCTTCTCCGGCTGAATTCTGTCGTGCGCCTTGCTCAACTCGCGGGCAATCAACTGCCGCATGCGCGCCAATCCATCGGCCGGCGCCGGGTCGCCCGGCAAAAACTCCTCCGTCAGCCGCACCGCGCCCAGCGGCACGCTCACTGTCTCCTGAATGCGCTTGCGCTCGGAGAGGGTGATTTCGCAGCTTCCGCCGCCCAGGTCAATCAGCAGAACGCGGCTCGACGGATCAGGTTCGAATTCAAGTTCGGCCTGGCCTTCGCCGCTCCCCATCACCCCCAGATGAATCAGCCGTGCCTCTTCCAGGCCGGAGATAATCTCCATCTCCCAGCCGGTTTCGGCCTTCACCATCTCCTGAAAAACCTGCCCGTTGCGCGCGTCGCGCATCGCCGAGGTGGCCACCACGCGAATCTGGTCTACCGCGCGCGACTGCACCGCCCGCTGAAAGCGCTTCAGCGCCTGCAACGTCGCCTCCATCGCCTGCGGAGATAGCATCCCGCACTCAAAGACGCCGGCCCCCAGCCGCGTCACCTCGCGGTCCTCGTGCAAGGTCTTCAAATGGTGCGCGGCAACCTTGGCAATCTTTAATCTGCAGGAGTTGGAACCGATATCAATGGCGGCAAAAGTCGGCATTTGGGGCTTGCTCCCGAAAAATAGCTCTGCGGACAAGATACACGACCGGGGCGGGGGACGCGGAATTCAGATGGTGTCGTCAGATTTTGCTGAGCCTGCCATTCAGAGTGTGCAGAACAAGACAGACCAGCTTGACAAAGGGGGTAAAATTATTTGCATGTCTGATACCATGCGTAATGCAATTCAAATAATTAGTGTCGAAAAAGACGGCAATGACGGCGTGATTGTGGCGTTTTCAGATGGGACAACAGGCGCGTATGTAGTGGAGGAGCTGCTAGGGCTGAGACCCTGCCGACAACTAGGAGAACTGCCAAAAGACCAGAATCATACGAAAACCCCGACAATGAACTGATAGGAAATCACCGGTAGTCGCGGCCTGCGTCAGTGACGGCGAGGAGATTACCCCTGCGTGTCATGGCTCGCAAACCAGCCAACCAGCCGGCGTTCATATTCCTCCGGCTCCGCGGCAGCCGCGCCCGTGTGCATAGCCCGCGCGGGCTCCCAAAGCACGAGTGGGGGAATCCGATTCTTGTTGTGCGCTACGATCATCTCCGAATGTCGCGGAGGTAGATTTGTGTCTTTGAGGCCATGAATCAGCAACACAGGAACGCTGCTTGCAGCCACTGCATTCTCCGGCGAATTTTGCTCCAGGTCCAGCCCATACTTCCATCGCGCAAAGAGAAACCCAGCTTCGACCGCCGGACGCAGCAGCGTGCGCCCCAGCCACGCCCCGGCGCCCAACCTCTCCGCCAGCCGGTCATAGGATGCTTCTCTGAAATTTGCGTAGGGCGACTCGACAACCACCGCGCAAAATCCCGGCGCAGACGGGAGAGATTCGAGCAGTAGCGCCGCACCCATCGAGTTCCCCAACCCATCAATGCAGTGCGGATGCTCAGTCCGCTCGACCCAGTCGTACCAGCGCCTCACATCGCCGGCTTCGTTGATTCCGTAGGTCGCCAGCTCTCCACCGCTCTCCCCATGCCTTCGCGCATCGGGCAGCAGCACTGCGTAGCCGTGACGCAGCAACAGATCCGCGTAACCGATCATGCCCATCCGGTTGTCCGCCACGCCATGCAGCAGAATCACGGCGTCGCCATTGCCGTGCAAAGGCCGGATGCTCCAGCCGCGCAAGGTTGCCCCGTCGCTTGCGGTGACGGCAACCTCCGACAGCACTGCATCGTTGCGCACGGCGATGGCCTGGGCCAGCGTTTCCGCTTTCGGCGTCAACGCGCGCCGCCACGGATGCAGCGCCCAGTCCGTGGCTACAACGCCGATAGCGATGCAGAGAACGAGCCAGATTCCAACAATAATCGTAATCCGACGGAGACAATTGCGCATCAATTTCATCTGTGCAGAGTTACGCAATGCAGCTTCCATCCGTTCCCAGTCTAAGCTGCACGCGGGAAGTGGCAATGCTGAATTGGCTTAGACCGCGTTTACGGCACGGTGACGTTGACGGTCGTGGTCACTTGTGAACTAAGAATCGCGGGACCAGAAGCTGTCCATTCAGCCATAATCGTGTATGGATAGGTTCCCGGCGTCATCAAGGGACCTCTGATGCATCCGCTGATTCCTCCCACACCGGCCAGCGTGCCCGCCGCAAGCAGAACCAGCGTCAACCAGCGCCGTGCCCTGCGCCGCAAGCCGAATCCAAGTATCAGCGCACCGGCCAAAGCCAAGCCGGACGCTGGCAGTGGTCCGGAACGGCGCGGCGTCCTATGCAGGCCAGCAGGAATTGGCGAGCCGTATGGGTAAAAGAGAATGGATCCTGTCAGCGTCTCGCCAGCGGTCACTGTAATAAGAGCCGGAGGGGTCATGGGGCAGACGGGAATCTTGACCACGATTTCCGTACCGGAATACTCGCAGCTCATGCTAATTGTGCCGTCTCCGGGGATGCCAGTGATCGTGAATTGGCTGACCCCATTTCCAGTCGTTGGCATCGTTACATTGGTTGCCGTGATGGCGAATGGCGTGGCGGCCAACGCAGGCGCGCCGGAAAACCCGTAACTGGCAGCAAAAAGCGCTCCGAAGAGGATCAGCAAACGATGACTTTGCATGGCAGAATCCTTTCCATTGCCAAAAATCACCCAGCCTACCCAACACCGTCTCCGCCAGAAAGTTGCGCAATTCAACTACTTTATTACAACGCCTGATATGGGTTATTTATCGTTCTTTCCGGCAACCCCTGGTTTGCTCGCTTTATTCTCTACTCATCGGATGAGCCGGGAATGAAGATTGCTCGCCCTCGCAGCCACGCCGTCCTTGCTGCTGTTATCCTAGATTCGATCGTCCACTAAGCCATGACAAACCCGACAAACTCTCTTGCTCGCCCACAATTCGCGCTTTCCACGCGGACTGTGTGGATGCTTTTTGCGGCCATCTTTGCCGCCGTGTATTTTGCCTCGCTGTTCAACCCGCCGCTGCTGGACGACGTGGACGCCTCCCACTCCCAGGCCGCGCAATATTTTTCTGAGCACAGCGACTGGGTCTCGGCGCACATCAACGGCATCCGCTACATCGAAAAGCCGCCGCTGCCTTACTGGATCTCCGGCGCTCTCTTCAAGGTCTTCGGCCAAAATGTCTTTGCCGCGCATCTGCCCAATGCGCTGGCCATGCTGGGCCTGACGTGGCTGGCGTGGCTGTGGGCGCGCCGCGCATGGGGACCACGCGCCGGGCTCTATGCCGGCCTGGGCGTGCTCACCTCCGTCGGGCCGTTTCTCTTTACTCGCTTCATCATTCCCGAATCGCAACTCAGCCTCTTCCTGCTGATTGCGCTCTACTGCCTGCTCACCGGCTTTGAGCCGGGACGCGCCGCGCGTTTTTATTGGATGTATGCGGCACTGGCGCTGGCGCTGATGACCAAGGGGCTGATCGCGCCTACTTTCTTTGTTGGCGCGGCAGTTCCTTATCTGCTCATCACCGGCCTGTGGCGACGCTGGCGCGAGATGAAGCCCGTCACCGGCTCGCTGCTCTTTCTGGCCATCGCCGCGCCCTGGCACATTCTCTGCGGCCTGGCCAATCCCGACCATGGCAACGCCGTCGGCAACCACCCCACCATCGGCAACGTACACGGATTTTTTTATTTCTACTTCATCAACGAGCACTATCTGCGCTTCTTTAATCAGCGCTACCCGCACGACTACAACAAGCTTCCGGGCTTTGCCTACTGGCTGCTGCACCTTGTCTGGATTTTTCCCTGGAGCCTGTTTCTGCCGGCCCTGGTAGCCCTGGCCTGGATGACGCGCCATAACTGGATGCAGTATCTGCGCAGCGACGACGGCCCGGCGGAGAACTCCTTCATGGACCATATCGCCGAGGACGAGGTAGCCGACTCCATCTTCCTGCTTCGCTTCCGCGCTCGCTCCATCTGGCTGCTCAGCCTTTTCTCCGCGTGGACGCTGCTCTTCTTTTCCATCTCAACGAATCAGGAGTACTACACCTTCCCGGTGTGGCCGCCTCTGTTGATTCTCATTGCCGGCGTAGTGGCCGGCATTGAGGAGAAGCGCGCTCCCGAGGGCGCTCCGGCCGGCAGCAAGCCGCAGCTTTCCACCGCATGGCTCACCGGCGCGCAGGGAGTCTTCGCCATCATCGGCGTGCTCTCCGCTGTGGCCCTTGGCTGGGGATTGTGGGAGTCGCGCCATCTGCCGTTCGTCGATGACATCGGCACACTGCTGGCGCATCGCGGCGTGGGAGATTACACGCTCTCCATGTCTCACCTCTTCGACCTGACAGGCTACTCCTTTGCCGCGTTGCGCCTGCCTGCCATCATGGCCGCGATTATTCTTCTCATCGGCCCGTTCGCCGGATGGCTGCTGCGCATCAGGGGCAAACATCTTGCCGCCACCATCAGCGTGGCCCTCACCCTGACTGTCTTTCTCATCGCCGCGCACATCGCCTTCGCCCGCTTCCAGCCCATGCTCAGCTCCAAGCAGATGGCCGACACCATTATGCAAAAAGGTTCGCCCAACGATTCTTTCATCATCTTCGGCGAGCAGTCCGACGCCTCCTCGGTGGTTTTTTATACGCACCGCTTCTTCAACGGCAGGCCGGCTTATTTGGTGCTGCCGCGCTGCGGCCAACACAATGAAGGCACGCCGCTGCTGTGGGGCTCCTGCTATCCCGACGCGCCGGATATATTTCTCAGCGAAGAAAAGCTATCCAGCATCTGGGGCACAGGCGAGCGCAAATGGCTCTTTGCCCAGGACGTGAACCAGCTCAAAGCAGAAAGCCTGCTGGCCGGACGGCTCATCCTCGTCCAGACCATCGCCGATAAAGCGCTGTGGACTGACAGGCCGCTGAAGTAGCCAGGAGCGGGCTGCGGGCACTAACAACCCGCCGCCCGCATCTGCCCCCCGACAATAGCTGATACACACGCCCCTGGCGCTGTTCCGCGAATCGATCTTCTCCATGCTTGAAGTTGGCGCTAATATGGTAGAGGTCATTTTTATGATCTGTCGTAATCCAGGAGCACGATCATGGGAAAAGCACTGCGCAGCACCGCATTCACCCTCGCCTTCTCGCTCGTGGCCATCGGCGCGCTTCGCGCCCAGCAAGCCGTCGCTCCCCCGCCCCGGCCTGTCGACAATGGCCCATCGATCGAAACAACCATGCAGTTCATACAGGACAACGCAGCTGAAGGTAAGTTGACTTACACGGCAATAGTCACCGACGCCTCGCAGCAGGGCGTGGAGTGGAGGAACAAGTTTACTGTGGAGATGAGCAACCTGGTGGCCGATGCCGGCGCCTGCCGCGTCTCCTATCACTGGCGCGCAGAGGAGAATGGCAAAGTCATTGACGACGCGGACTATTCCCTGATGCTCAAGGACGTGAAGGAGATCCTCGTCCTGCCCCAGGATCAGAACCAGAATCAGGTGGACAACCGCAGCGGCCATCCCGACTGGAACTCGCGCATCTCGCCTCCGCTCTTCGTGCTGATCGCCAAGCGCCCCAAGGGCTTGGTCAACGTCTTCCTCTTCTCCGATGAAGATATGGCCAACCGCGTGGCCAAAGCCATGGTTCATGCCGTTGAACTCTGCGGCGGCGGAAGGGACGCTTTCTAGATGAGAAATCCAATGATCTTTGCCAAATGTGCGGCAATCTTTCTTTTGCTCGTCCTGTGCATGGCTGGCGCACACGCCTACGCGCAAAATCAAACGCCTGCGAACGTGCCAGCGCCTCCGCCGCCTGTTGACACGGCCGATGTATGGCATGACCCAGCGACCGGGCTGATGTGGACAAAGGCGGACAATGGATCGGACATAAATTGGAACCAAGCCAACACCTACTGCTCCAATCTGCGCTTGGGCGGATATTCGGACTGGAGACTGCCGATTATCGACGAGTTGCAGGGTATCTACGATCCCAGCATCGACACCCCGGGACATTGGACAAATGGAGACGCAATTTACTGGCACGTGAAAGGCAACCTGAGACTCTCCGGCACACCGTGGAGCAGTTCCCTTGAAAATGCCGGGGTGGCATGGCAATTTAGCTTAGTTTCAGGGCGTCCTGTTTCTTTCAATTTTAGTGACGCGAGCAGCGATCGTGCTCTGTGTGTGCGCCGTTAGAGGATCATTCCAATGCGGCGGCGGAAAGGACGCTTTCTAGATGAGAAACCCAATGATCTTTGCCAACTGTGCGGCAACCTTTCTTTCGCTCGTCCTGTGCATGGCTGGCGCACAGGCCTGCGCGCAAAATCAAACGCCTGCGAACGTGCCAGCGCCTCCGGCGCCTGTTGACACGGTCGATGTATGGCATGACCCAGCGACCGGGCTGACGTGGACGAGAAAAGACGATCGAGGCAAAGGAATAGATTGGAACCAAGCCAAGAGTTATTGCGGCAATCTCCGCCAGGACGGCTATGCGGACTGGCGGCTGCCGGAAATCCAGGAGTTGGCTGCGCTCTATGATCCGGGATCCACCGGCCATTACCATGGAATGGGAATGAAGATCGCGTATCACATCAAAGGGCAAATCGAACTTTCAAGCTACTCAGCCATATGGAGCAATACAGTGGGAAAATCCGCCGATCAAGCGTGGTATTTCGCCTTCGACCGGAATACGCAGTTTTCGTACAAAATGAGTCACACTATGGGTTTGCATGCGCTCTGCGTGCGCCGTCCCGGGCAATGATAGGAATGGGAGGCTGTACTCAACCTGGATCGACTAGAGCGGCACAGGTTGCGAGCGCTATATATGCACCGATAAGGTAAAATTTCACTTTGGCGCATTGCATTATTATTTCTTCCTTCCCCGCTCAAAGCTCCGGGGATGGTATACAGGGTGCAGCCTGGGCTTTGAGATTGATCACGCCATGACTTACGGCCATATTGCTACTCTCGCCCTGGGCGCGCTTGCCATCTTTGGAGTGATCACCTCCACCGTCTACAGCCTGATGGTCGCCATGGGAGTGCGCCGTTTTTGCCGCCGCGCCGTCGCGCCGCACACTTTTCTGCCTCCGGTCAGCGTCCTCAAGCCGGTGCATGGCGACGAGCCGGACCTCGAGCAAAATCTCACCAGCTTTTTTCAGCAGGATTATCCGGATTACGAAATTCTCTTTTGCGCGCGCTACAGTGACGACCTCGGCCTGGCCGCTGCGCGCCGCGTCGCCGCCCGCTTCCCGCAGGTCACCACGCACATCCTCACCTGCGGCGATCCGCCCTGGCCCAACGCACGCACCTT
>JBEKFS010000175.1:0-6082 GCA_050013195.1 Occallatibacter sp. | reverse complement strand
ATCCCCGTGCCCACCAGCGGAGCCTCGGCCACCAGCAAAGGAACAGACTGCCTCTGCATGTTGGCGCCCATCAGCGCGCGGTTGGCGTCGTCGTGCTCCAAAAATGGAACCAGGCTCGCGGCCACGGAAACCAGTTGCTTGGGCGAGACGTCGATGTAGTCCACCTCGGCCCGGTTCACCAGCACAAAGTTCCCCATGCGCCGCGCGTTGACTAGGTCTTCGGTGATCAGCCCCTCATCATTGAATTCGATGTTGGCCTGCGCGATGGTGTGCTTGTCCTCTTCCCATGCGGAAAGATAGAAGCTGAACGGGATGTGATCGATCTGTCGCTTACCCGCCTTCTTCAGCCCCACATTCAGTCGCGCCGCCTCTTCTTTCTCTATGTGGTCGCCCACGCGCAGTCCGCTGTCGCCGGCGTTGGCTATCTCCACGAAGTCCAGAATGCGCGAGTCCTTTACCTTTCTGTACGGCGACTCAATGAACCCGTACTCGTTGATGCGCGCAAAGCAGCTCAATGAACTGATCAGGCCGATGTTCGGACCTTCCGGCGTCTCAATCGGGCAAATGCGCCCATAGTGCGTCGGATGCACGTCGCGCACTTCAAAGCCCGCCCGCTCGCGGCTCAGTCCGCCCGGTCCAAGCGCCGACAAGCGCCGCTTGTGCGTAATCTCGCTGAGCGGATTGGTCTGATCCATGAATTGCGAAAGCTGCGACGAACCGAAGAACTCGCGAATCGCCGCCATCACCGGCTTGGCGTTGATCAGGTCGTGCGGCATGGCCGTCGTAAGCTCCTGATAGACGCTCATCTTTTCCTTGATGGCCCGCTCCATGCGCACCAGGCCGATACGGAACTGATTCTCCATCAGCTCGCCCACCGCTCTTACGCGGCGGTTGCCAAGGTGATCGATGTCGTCCACCATGCCGATGTTCTTGCGCAGTTTGAGCAGGTAGCGGATGGTCGCGTAAAAATCCTCCGGCGTCAGCGTGCGATGGTTCAGCTTGCTGGCGTCCTGGCTCTCGTACAGCTTGATGTTGAACTTCAACCGCCCCACGCGCGAGAAATCGTATTTGCGGGGATCGAAGAACATGCCTTCAAACAGCGCCGTAGCCGTATCCAGCGTGGGCGGGTCGCCTGGCCTGAGCTTGCGGTAGATCTCGATCAGCGCTTCCTCTGGCTTCTTGATGGTGTCGCGCTTCAGCGTGTTGGCGATGATGTTGCCCGCATCGTCGCGCTCCGGAAAGAAGACCTCGAAGACAGCCGCGCCGCTGGATAGAATTTTATGCAGCCGGTCCGCCGTCAACTCGACGTTGGCCTCCACCACTACTTCGCCGGTGTTCAGGTCCACCACGTCGGCCGCGGTATGCGCTCCGTCCAACTCGGCCGCTTCAACCTCGATGCGGTCAATGGCCGCTGCACGCAGCGCCTTCAGAGAGTGCGGCGTGATCTTGCGCCCGGCAAACGCGATTTCCACGCCGTTATGCGCAATCCCGTGCGCCGGCTTGGCGCCCACCAGGTGGGTGGCGCCGTGACCTTCCACAGAAACTGCCCAGTGCAGCTTGCCGTCGGCAATGTGCACCCGGTCCACCGTGTAAAAAGTCTTGAGTATCTCTTCGTCTGAACGCAGCCCCAGCGCGCGCAGGAAAATCGTCCCCAGAAATTTGCGCTTGCGGTCGATGCGCACATAGAGAGTATTTTTTTGGTCGTACTCAAATTCCACCCACGAGCCGCGGTATGGAATGATCTTGCCCAGGAAGTAGGTGCGGTTGTTGGCCGTCTCAAAAAACACGCCGGGCGAGCGGTGCAACTGCGAAACAATTACACGTTCTGTCCCGTTCACGATGAATGTGCCGTTCGGAGTCATCAGCGGAATATCGCCGAAAAACACCTCCTGCTCCTTGATGTCGCGAACCGACTTGTTGCCCGTCTCCGGGTCCTTGTCGTAAATCGTTAGACGCACGGTTACTTTGAGAGGCGCCGAGAAGGTCATCCCACGCTCCTCGCACTCCTGCTGGTCGTATTTCAACTGCAGGCTCACCGGATCGCCGCATTTATTGCAGAAGTCGGGCATGTTCTTGTTGTATGTGCCGCACTTCTGGCAAAGCACGTCCCCGGGATTAAAAGGATCGGTAATCACCATCGATCCGCAATGCACGCAGGCCGTCCTCAGGTGATGCAGCCCCTTCAAGTGGCCGCACTTGCACTCCCAGTTGCCAATCGAAAAATCTACAAAATCCAACTGCGAGATGCCGCGGAAGTCCGAGATCGGAAATACCGACACAAACACCGACTGCAAACCCGCGTCGTCGCGCTCGTTGGGCAGCTTGTCCATCTGCAGGAATCGCTCATAGGAGCGCCGCTGCACTTCAATCAGGTTGGGTATCTGCGTTGCGGTTGGAATCTTTGAAAAATCGAGTCGGCTGCGTATCGCGCGCTTCTCGTTCGGCATGTTCACTCCTGAGCCTCGTCGCTCCGGCGCCGAAGTTGGGCCGGGCCAGCGCCTGAGTCTCTTCGGCGCCCGCTAATTACGGTAAGAAAATCAATGAAAACAGACTGGCTATCTACCCGTCTCCAGTCCCCGCCCCCGCAAGCCCCCCAGATAAAACTTGCAGCCAGGCCGCACACACACTGGGAATTCCACTGGGACATGCATGTCCCATGAAAAGTCGATCAAAAACGCGTCGTGGGCATTGCCGCACATCCGGGAAGTGCGCTAGACTTCCCTCAACTGGGGAGGCCAACGCAAAGATTGAACCTGTTTACAATCCTGGTACGCCCTGGACAGATATTCCCTCAATAAATCACTCTGCCGCTGCCGGAACACACGAAAAGCCCGCAAGGCACAATTGCCTCACGAGCGCGGCTTATCGCCCGTGCCCCCATCCGAATTCACTTGTGCTGCTCTCGCCGATCCCAAAGCTCGCTTCTGCCGCTCGCTCGCCAGCTACTCAACCCGTCAACGGTACTCCGCCTGCCACCTAAGTAAACCGCTGACCCTAAGGCACTTAACTACATAGCGGTCCTCGCCGCCAAGGGCTTGGCTCTGCCCCCGCCTGCGGACGCTTGCGTGCCCATCCACAACCACAAAAATGCGCCAGCCAAACCAGCCATATTCCCTGGAATAAACGGAATTTGCCGAAAAGACGCGCAACTATTATTGTAGCGCGTCCCTGCCTGACTGGCAAGCAGCCCAGCCGCGAGGCCAGGCTGCCGGTTCGTGCCTACTTGATCTCGATTGTCGCGATGCCTTCGAACTTCTTCCGGATCGCCTCGGCCTCGTCCTTGGTCGCGCTTTCCTTGATCGCCTTGGGCGCCCCGTCAACCAGGTCCTTGGCTTCCTTCAGGCCCAGCGACGTAACCTCGCGCACCGCCTTGATGGTGCTGATCTTGTTCGCGCCGAAGTCCTTTAGAATCACCTGGAACTCCGTCTGCTCTTCCGCCGCCGGAGCCGCCGCGCCGCCACCGGCCGCCACCGCTACCGGCGCCGCCGCAGCCGCCGAAACCCCAAGCCGCTCTTCCAGCTTCTTCACCAGTGCCGAAGCTTCCAGCAGGCTCAGTGCTACGATTTGCTCTTCCAACTGTGCCAAATCCGCCATTTTCTTCTCCATTCACAATCGTTTTTTGAAATTCCTGTCCGAGCCAGAAACTCTCGTCCAATTAGGCTGCTCCACGCAGTGGAAAGTTTCCGATGCGCCAGACCCGCGCCCTTTCCGCCTGCTTCCCAGCCAAAACTCTACTGCAAAACTTTGTGGGTGCCCCAGGTCCGGATTATCAGACCTGGGAAACCTCAATCTCGATCACCAGGTGCCTCACCCTCGCCCTCTGGGTGCCCCACCCTCGCCGCGTTCTTGTTTTTGCGGCTAGGGTGAGATAGCCTTGATCTCTGGGTACCCCGTCCTTCGCGCTCTTTGCGAAGGGCGGGATAACACAATGTCAGCGTTACGGGAGCAATGAAAGCGCCCTAAGCCGCAGCCGCTCCGACAAACTTTTCCTTCTCCACACCCTGGCCCAGAACCACCGCCAGGTCGTGGCCCGCCGCGTTGATCACCGTCGCCAGCCGCTGCGCCGGCGCATTGATCAGGAACAGCAGCTTGGAGAACAGCTCATCCTTGCCCGGCATCGTTGACAGGGCCTTGATCTCGGCTACCGTCAGCAGCTTGCCATCCACAATGCCCAGCTTGAACTGGAACTCCGCGTTCTCGCCCGCCCACTTGGCAAAAACTTTGGCCAGCGCCACCGGGTCGCCCTTCGTGAAAGCCACCGAGTTCACGCCCCGCAGCCCCTGCAAAGCGGCTTCCCCCGGGGTGCCCGTGCCGGATACGGCCGCCAGCTTGTTCTTCACCACACGATACTTGCCGCCCGCCTCGCGAATCACCTTGCGCAGTTGAAAGTCCTTGGCCACCGTCAGCTTGGAAAAAGTGCCGATAATCGCCGTCGTCGAGCCTTCCAGCTCCTTAGCCAGCAACCCAACCTTTTCCGTCTTCTTCGCCCTAGAAATCGCCATCGTGTGCTCCGCACAGTGAACAGTGATCAGTGAACAGTGGACAGTTACAAACCGTCCTCGATCAACGTTCCTGTCTCCACATCTCTATTAAGGTCTGCCCTTCGGGACTAAAACTGAACTTGCGGCCACTGTTCACTGACCACTGTTCACTGTCCACTGCTTCTTAGTGCTTTCCCGCCGCATCCGCAACCGCTGAATCCAGCCGCACTCCGGGACCCATCGTCGAGCTCAACGTAATGCTCTTGATGTATTTTCCCTTGGCAGCCGAAGGCTTGGAGCGCACAATCGCCCCAATCACCGTGGTCGCGTTGTCCACCAGCTTCTGCGGCTCAAAGCTCAACTTGCCCACCGGCACATGCACCAAGCTGGTCTTGTCGGCGCGGAACTCCACCTTGCCGGCCTTGATCTCTTTGACCGCCGCGGCCACGTCCATGGTCACGGTTCCGGTCTTGGGATTGGGCATCAGACCCTTCGGTCCCAGAACCTTGCCCAGCCGTCCCACCACCTTCATCATGTCCGGCGTGGCGATCAGCGCGTCGAAGGCTGTCCAGTTTTCCTTCTGGATCTTCTCCACCATCTCCTCGCCGCCCACAAAATCCGCCCCAGCGTCCTTGGCTTCCTTCTGGCGGTCGCCGGAGGCAATCACGGCCACCGTCTTGGTCTTGCCCAGCCCATGCGGCAACACCACCGTCCCGCGGACCATCTGGTCGGCATGGCGCGTGTCCACGCCCAGCCGCATCGTCAGATCGACGGTCTCGTCAAATTTGGCGTACTTCACCTGCTTCAGCAGGCCAACCGCCTCAAGCAGCGGATACAGCGGCTTGACTACAGCCGCGCGCGCCTTCGTAATATTTTTGCTGGATTTAGCCATTCATCCCTCGTCTCCCACCGCCTCTGCCAGCCCCGCTTTGCGAGGAGTCTGGATGCCGGCCGCTCAGGCAACGCTTTTTGCCTACCGCAGCCAACCATCGAACAGACCCAGAAACCGTGGTGCTATTGACGGCCCAGGGATCTCCCTGGACAGTTATTAGAATCATAACGAAACGGCACGAGAATTGCAAACTGGGGCCGCAAATCAATCGCAGAGGTTCAAATATCCTTGAGGATCGCTTCTTTGGAGACGCTCTTGTGGGCGGCAATGCTGGAAAGAATCGCGTTCAGAGTCCCGATACGTAGAGGCGTATGCTCCGGAACCGCGATGCGGTGGGGCGTCGGATGCTGGGTTTGCAGGATGATATGGCTGCCGACTTGATGGATTTTCACGTAATCCCAGCGTTTCGAGAGATGCTTGACCAGCTCTTCTCCGCTCAAATCGCGTGGCAGTTTCATGCGACAGCCAGCACCTCGTCGCGAATCAGATGCAAGCGGATGGATTCAGGCGCGGCGGAGTCGAAGTAGAAGGCTTGCACGGCCTCGCGGACATTGGCCTTCAACTCATCCCAGCTATCGGCCTGGGTGAAGATGCTCTCGCCCAGAGCTTCGGCGGTGTAGCCGCCATCGGCCTCCTGCATTACTTCAAAGACGAGTTCCTTCATGCGCTTTGCACCCCCGGCGACTTCTCTCATCATACCGCGACTTTA
>JBEKFS010000174.1:0-6084 GCA_050013195.1 Occallatibacter sp. | reverse complement strand
AATACCTGCGCTTCTTCCAGGCTCGGTTTGAGCCGCTGGCATAGCCTCCAACCCATCGTTCCAGACCTGGCTAGAATTGTTCCATGCCCGAATTGCATTGCGATTCGGGCATGTGCGTCAGCGCGCTCTGTAGATAGATCGACTGCGCCAACTTGGTTCCGAGCACCGATTGGTGATTTGCGTCACAGTATACTGTTTCTTGCACCAGTAATGTGAGAATCGAAATGTATCTCCTCTGGCTCCAAGTTGCGGCTATCCTCTATGCGGCGGCGGCTGTGTCTGTATTTCCGGCCGTGCTCTATGGCATTGAGCGCTGGCGCAAGACCTGCGTCCACCTGGCCGGCATGGCCTTCTTCTTCCACTTCGTCTCGTGCGTTGAAATGCTCGTCCAGGTCCATCGCGGAATGCCCTTGGGCGTGCGCGAGATCGAGTCGCTGCTGGGCTTTGCCATTGCTGGCCTGTTTCTTCTTGTCTGGTGGCTCTACGAGGCTATCTCCCTTGGAATCTTCGCCTTACCGCTCACATTTTTCGCAGTTTTTGTCCCCTCATTGGGCCCCGACCGCTACACCTTCTCCTCGGAAGGCGTGCGCATCAGTTGGCTTATAGCCCACATTTCGGCGCTGTTGGCGGCCTATGTAGCCCTTTGTTTCAGCCTGTTGGCCTCCGTGCTCTACCTTGTTCAGGAGCGCCGGATCAAGAGCAAACACAAACCCGGAGAGGACTCCTGGTGGCTCCCGTTCGACTGGCTGCCGCCCCTCGACACACTGGAACGCATCGCCCATGCGACGCTTGAGTTTGGTTTCCCTTGCATAACCGTGGGTCTGGTCATTGGCTCGGTGCTGGCGCAGGAGACGCCTTTGGGCGCGGCTTATTTTCTCGACCCAAAGGTTATCGCGTCCTTCGCGATGTGGGCCGTATACGTCACCCTGCTCTTCGTTCGCCGCAGCGCCGGCTTGCGCGGCCGCCGAGCCGTCTATCTCTCCGGGGTGGTCTTCCTGGTGATGTTGGCCGTCTTCGCCGCCAATGTCATCAGCCGCGTCCATAGGTACGGTCCGTGATGACTCTGGTCCTCATCGGCGTCAATCACAAGACCGCGCCCATTGAGGTGCGCGAGCGCATAGCCATTTCCCGCGAGGATCTGCCGGAGACTACGCGCGCCCTGGCTGCCGAGCCCGGAGTGGCGGAGTGCATGATCGTCTCCACCTGTAACCGCGTGGAGATTCTGGCCGCCGTGGAGTCGTCTGCCATTGATGTAACCAGCTTTTTACATCTGCATTTCGGCCTCGATCCCGCGCTGCTGGCCCCGCACCTCTACGAACACCGCGACCAGGAGGCAGTACGCCATCTCTTCCGCGTGGCCGCCAGCCTGGACTCCATGGTGGTAGGCGAGCCGCAGATTCTCGGCCAGGTCAAAGAAGCCTTTGCCGTGGCGCGCGCTTCGGGTACTGTAGGCGGACAGCTTGAACACCTTTTACAAAGCACCTTTGCCGCCGCCAAAAGAGTTCGCACTGAGACAGAGATCGGGTCGAATTCCGTTTCCATCGCTTCGGTAGCCGTGGAGTTGGCGCGCAAAATCTTCGGCTCGCTTCAGGGCCGCACGGTTTTCCTGGTCGGTGCGGGCAAGATGAGCGAGCTGGCCGCTCGCAATCTTGTCCAACAGGGAGCCGGCACGATTCTGGTCACCAACCGAACCCTTGAGCGCGCGCGGCGCATGGCGGAAGCCTTTGCGGGCCAGGTCATCCCATTTGATGAGCTTTACGACGCGGCTAGCCAGGCAGACATCGTCATCAGCTCCACTGGCGCGCCGCATCCCATCTTCCGCCAAGAGCACGGCCAGGCTTTTCTGCATCGCCGCCGCAACCGGCCCATGTTCTTCATCGACATCGCCGTGCCCCGCGACGTGGACCCGCAGATGGGGGAGCTGGAGGGCATTTTTGTTTATGATATTGACGACCTGCAACAGGTAGCCGTGGCGCACCTCTCCGAGCGCAGCCGCGAAGCTGAGGCAGCCGAGGCGATGATTGCCGGCGAGGTCGAGCGATTCCACCAACGGCAGCTTACTGTCAATGTCGCTCCGGCCATTGTCGCTCTGCAGCGCCAGGCCGAGGAGATTCGCCAGGCGGAGCTTAAGCGCGCGCAGGCTCATCTCGGACCGCTGAGCGCGGAACAGATTGCGGCAGTCGAGGCGCTCACACGCGGGCTGGTCAACAAATTTCTTCACCCGCCCATGCAGGCGCTTAAGCAAGCTGCCCGCGAGAACGATGCCACACGCATGGATGCGCTCTGCGAGGCCTGGTCGTTGCCCGCTCACGCCGAGATTACTGAAGAAGGTAACGCACATGTGAACGAGAGCAGTGAGGCTAGCCGCAAATGAACCTTCGCATCGGTAGCCGCGGCTCTCAACTGGCCCTCTGGCAGGCTAACCATATTGCTGCCTTGCTCCGCAACGAAGGCCATAATGTCGATATTCGGATCATCAAAACCACCGGCGACCAGTTGCAATTAGTCACCTTTGCCCAGGTCGGTACCAAAGGCATGTTCACCAGGGAGATTGAAGAGGCTTTGGCCGCCGGAAGCGTGGACCTGGCCGTTCACTCGCTCAAGGACCTGCCCACCGAGCTGCCGGAGCCATTTATACTGGCTGCCACGCCGGAGCGCGTAGATCCGAGAGACGTCCTTGTTTCGGTGAAGTATGAAAATCTTGCCGCGTTGCCACAGGGCGCGCGTGTGGGCACCAGCAGCCAACGCCGCCGCGCGCAGTTGAAGGCTGTGCGGCCCGACATCAACGCTGTCGAATTTCGTGGCAACGTGGACACGCGCCTGCGCAAGCTGGCCGAGGGCCAGGTGGATGCAATTTTGCTGGCCGCAGCCGGCCTTGACCGCCTGGACAGAACCGATTGGGTTCGAGAGCGGCTGGAGCCACAGGTTTTTTGTCCCGCGGCGGGGCAAGGTGCGCTGGGTATCGAGACCCGCAAGAACGATGCGGCGACATTGGTCGCCGTCGCTTTCCTGAACGATCTGCCCACGCGATTTGCAGTAACCGTAGAGCGGGCAGCGCTTGCCGCTCTTGGTGGAGGTTGCCAGGTTCCCATCGGCATTCACTGCCGCGCCGCTTTGCGGGAGGGAACGGAGCTGTGGGACGAGGTCTTCGCCGTTGTCGCCGCTCCGGAGACGGGCTATGCTGTGCGCGTCTTCCACCGGTTGCCTCATCCCGGCACGGACCCTGCCACGTTGGGCCAACTGGTCGCACAAAAACTGATTGATGCAGGAGCCAAGCCGCTGCTTGCGGCTGCCGGAGGCGTGCGGTGAGTGCGCTGCTGCTGACGGGGCGCCGGGTTCTAGTCACTCGCGCCGCGCATCAGGCAGGCAAGCTCAGCGAAGGCTTGCGCGCGCTGGGCGCAGTGCCGGTCGAGGTTCCGGTGCTGGAGATTTGTCCACCGGCCAGCTTTGAGCCGATGGATGCAGCATTGAACCAGCTCGACAGCTACGACTGGCTGATTCTGACCAGCGCCAATGCGGTACGAGCGCTCACGGAACGTGCTGCGGCGTTGCGGATTGCGCTGGCGCAGCCGGCTCAATTGAAAGTGGCGACGGTCGGCGAAGCAACGGCTACTGCTGCGCGCGAGGTTGGCTTGCAGGTCACCTATGTCCCGGAGGCCTACGTGGCCGAAAGTCTGGTCAAAGGACTGTTGCAATCGCTTCAGAATCGGCAATCCAGCGCGAGAATCCTGCTGGCTCGTGCCGCCGTTGCCCGTGACGTAATTCCAGACGCCTTGCGCTCTTCTGGAGCGGAAGTCGATGTGGTGGACGCTTACCGCAACGTCCTGCCCGAAGCCGCTCCAGAGCAACTGCGTCAAGCTCTTCAGAATGGAATCGCCGCCGCAACCTTTACCAGCTCCTCCAGTGCAACCCATCTGGCCGAGGCGGCTCACGTGGCTGGAGTTGCGTGGCCATTTGCAGCGGTTCTGGCAGTTTCCATCGGACCCATCACCAGCCAGACGCTGCGCGAGCTTGGCTGGCCGCCCGCTGCCGAGGCAGTGACTTCCGATATTCCCGGCCTGATTGCCGCGGTCGTTCAATTGCTACGCCATACGTGATCCGGAGTATACTGGCCGGTTAAGTCATAACTGGGAGAGAATTTGATGTTACGGCTTGGAATCGTTTTGCTTATACTTAGCGCGGCCCTTTCCACTGGGGTAGTATGGCTCGATACCCGCGGAGTCTATATCTTAGCCGGCTCCTGGGGGACTGGCTTTGGAAACTTCTGCCTATACTTTATCTGGGGAATATTTGTTTTGGGTCTCGGACTGACGCTTCTTGGCAACATAGTGAGGCTGGCGCGTAAAGAACGCGACTAGCGCTCACGACTGCCACGTTTTATCCTTCGCCGTGCAGAGTTGCTCCAGGTTGCAACGGTCGCATTTGGGTTTGCGTGCCTCGCAAACCGCGCGTCCGTGATGGATAATCTGATGCGAGAATCCGATCCAGCGGCTTTCGGGCAGAATCCGCATCAACTCCTGCTCCACTTTTTGGGGCGTGTCGCCTTTGGCCAAGCCCAGGCGGCGCGCAATGCGAAAGACGTGCGTGTCCACCACCACACCTTCGGCCTTTCCGTACGCGACACCGAGAACCACGTTGGCGGTCTTGCGGGCTGCGCCGGGGATGGTGATGAGTTCGGCCAGCGTCTGCGGAACCCGTCCGCCGAATTCGGCGACAATCTTGCGCGCCGCGCCTTGAATCGACTTGGCCTTGTTGCGGAAAAATCCTGTCGTCCGGATCAGGGCTTCAAGTTGTGGCAGCGTAGCCTTAGCCATCGCCGCCGGGGTAGGGAAGCGTCGGAACAACTCCGGAGTCACCATGTTCACGCGCACGTCGGTGCATTGCGCGGAGAGGATTGTCGCGACCAGCAGCTCCCACGGCGAGCGGTGTGTCAGTGCACACTCCACGTTGGGATAGGCTTCGTCGAGCCCCTTGAGAATAGCGGCGATGCGGTCCGGCGTTAACGCTCGATTGATTGTGCGTGTTGTCGTTTTAAGTTTCGCAGACATCAGCGTTCGCCAAGCTTTCCATCCAGCCAGCCGCTAAGTCTTTTCACCGGCAGCCGCACTCCAATAAAAAACTGCCCGAACTTCGCATACACCGCACTGACCTCGTCGAAGCGCATCTCGTAGATAAGCTTCTTGAAAACCACCGGATCGTCCGCAAAAAGGTCCACACCCCACTCCCAATCATCCATCCCAATCGACCCGGAGATAATCTGTTTCACCACGTCGCCGTACCTTCTCCCGATCAATCCGTGCTCGTGCATCATGCGCTGCCTTTCTGCAAAAGGCACGGTGTACCAGTTGACAGACTCGCTGCGCTTGCGGTCCATGGGATAGAAGCAGAGGTACTTCGTCTCCGGCACGGCGGGGAAGAGGCGCGGAGCCATGGCCGTGGAGGCGCGCTCAAGACTGGCGGCCACTTCCACCTGAAATTCGGGAGTGTTCGGCTCAAGGCCTTTGGCGGCGGCGGCATCCCAGGTCTTGCGGCTGGACTCGTAAAGGCCGAGTTCAACCACCGATACATACGAGTGGCGCAGCTCGAGATAGTCGTAGAGTTTGATCTGCGCCAGATCAAGTTCAACCTGGTTGAGCGCTTCGAGCGAGTCGCGGAAGTGAATCAAGACCAAATCGCCCTTGTGGCCCAATTGCGAGAAGAGAGCTGTTCGCACAGGCGCATCAGGCCCAACCGTTTCAGTGTTGCCACGTTCCAAACGCTGAAGCGCGGCAACGCCCGCAGCAGCAATCTTGTCGTGTTCGCCGTCCGTGCAAGACCGCCATGCCTTCCAGTCGAAATGGAAGAACTGGTGCAGCACGTAGGAGCCTTCCAGGGTCAAAGGTACAGGGGAAAAATCAGTCAAGGCACTCTCCTCCAACTCAAATCCAGCTTGCATTCACACTCTCATCCTAGCAAAATGAAGTTGAATACGTGTGCATTTCTCTTTTCCATCTCTATCAAGCCGCTGGAGTATGCATCACTCTATACGGGCTTATATACTGAGTTCATTCATGAACGAAAAAATAATTACTCTACTGGTGCAGT
>JBEKFS010000173.1:0-6109 GCA_050013195.1 Occallatibacter sp. | reverse complement strand
ACCTGGGTATCCCACCTTGAACAATAAAAAACTGTAGTTATAGATATCCCACCTTAGGCACAACAACAAAGACGTGCCGAAGGTGGGGCACCCGGCAGTTAGCCCTGAAATGAGAAAACCCATGTCTCAGAAGCGAGACCTGGGGCACCCAAATGTACAGACTAAATAGAGCGAAAGTAGCGCGGCGTCAGCCGGCTTTTTCCAGCAGGCAGAGGGAGAGATCCTTGCGCTCGACCATGTCGCTGGTGATTTCGAGGTCGCGGACTCTCTTGTTGTTGGGCAGGTGATACATCAGGTCCAACATCAGCTCTTCGAGAATCATGCGCAGGCCGCGCGCGCCAATCTTGCGGGCCAGGGCCTCGCGGGCGATGGCGGCGGTGGCTTCTACGGTGAAGTGCAGGCGGACATTCTCGAACTCAAAGAGGCGCTGGTACTGCTTGAGGATGGCGTTGCGGGGCTTGGAGAGAATCTCGATCAGCGCCGCTTCGTCCAGCTCGTCGAGTACGCCGACGACGGGCAGGCGGCCGACAAACTCGGGGATGAGGCCGTACTTGATCAGATCCTGCGGCTCGGTGCGGCGCAGCAATTCGGTGTCGCGATGGGAACGGGTGGTGGCGGCATCGGCCTCGGCGTCCATGGACTTGAAGCCCATCGCCTTTTTGCCAACGCGGCGGCCCACGACGCGCTCCAGGCCGACAAAGGCTCCGCCGCAGATGAAGAGGATGTTGGTGGTATCGACGGCGGTAAATTCCTGATGCGGATGCTTGCGCCCGCCCTGCGGCGGCACGTTGGCCACGGTGCCTTCGAGAATCTTGAGCAGGGCCTGCTGCACGCCCTCGCCGCTGACGTCGCGGGTGATGGAGGGGTTCTCGTCCTTGCGGCCGATTTTGTCGATCTCGTCGATGTAGATGATGCCCTGCTGGGCACGGTTGACGTCGCCGTCAGCGGCCTGGAGGAGCTTGAGGATGATGTTCTCCACATCCTCGCCTACGTAGCCGGCTTCTGTGAGGGTGGTCGCGTCCACGATGGCAAAGGGCACATCGAGCATCTTGGCCAGGGTGTGGGCGAGCAGCGTTTTTCCGGAGCCCGTTGGCCCGATGAGCAGAATGTTGGACTTGGTCAGCTCGACTTCGCTGGTGCGCATTTTGTTCATCTGGATGCGCTTGTAGTGGTTGTAAACGGCGACGGCGAGCTTCTTCTTGGTCTGGTCCTGGCCGATGACGTAGTCGTCGAGAAAGCTTTTTACCTCCTGCGGCTTGGGCAGGTGGCCGGCGACATTGGCCGGTTGGGTGGCATCTCCACCGCCGCTGCGGTCGTCCTCGAGAATGGAATTGCAGACAGCCACGCACTCGTCGCAGATGTAGGCGCGAGGGTAGTCACTGGGCGAGGAGATCAGCTTGGCCACAGCGTCCTGTGACTTGTGGCAGAACGAACAGCGCAGCGCTTCTTCTGGTCCCGTGCGCATTTTCATCACCCTCTCCCTATGGACGAGTATAGCTGAAACAACGTTCAAGCGGAGTCAACAGGCGGCTCCGTCAGAGGTTATGTGCGCGGCCGGTCGATGATTTCGTCGACGATGCCGTATTCCTTGGCCTGCTCCGCGTTCATGATGAAGTCCCGCTCGACGTCGCGCTCGATGCGATCCAGGGGCTGGCCGGTGTGCTTGGCGATGAGGTTGTTGGTAATTTCGCGGATGCGCAGGATTTCGCGGGCATGAATGTCGATATCCGTGGCCTGGCCGCTGAGGCCGCCCATGGACGGCTGATGGATGAGAATTCTGGAGTTGGGCAGGGCAAAGCGCTTGCCTTTGGTTCCGGCCAGCAGCAGAAACGCGCCCATGCTGGAGGCCTGGCCGATGCAGATGGTCTCCACCTTGTTTTTGATGAACTGCATGGTGTCGTAGATGGCCAGGCCGGCGGAGATGGAGCCGCCGGGGGAGTTGATGTAGAGATGCACGTCTTTTTCCGGGTCTTCGCCGGAGAGGAAGAGCAACTGCGCCACGACGAGATTGGCGATATCGTCGCTGATGGGCGTGCCCAGAAAGATGATGTTGTCGCGCAGCAGACGGGAATAAATGTCGTAGGCGCGCTCGCCCCGGCTCGTCTGCTCAACCACCATGGGAACCAATGCCATAAAGTCTTTTTCCCGCTCTTTCTCAGTTTTGCCGCCCTAAGCGGGCAGCCGTTCGTAGAGTGCAGTCGCGGTTTTCTCGCGCCGCATTTGTTCTTTGATTCTGTCCAGTCCGCCGTCTGACTTCAAACGCGTCCGCAACGCATCAAGCGACTCGCCGGACTGCAGAGCAGCCAGTTGCAATTCCTGGTCCAGTTCCTCATCGCTGATGGTGATGTTTTCCTCGGCGGCGATGCGCTCCAGCAGAATATTGGTCTTCACCTCGGCCACGGCTCCGTCGCGCTGGGCGTCGCGCAGGCGGGCAAAGTCCAGCTTGCGCATCTGCTCGGTTTTCATGCCCTGGGCCGCGAGGGCGCGCAGGCCGCGCTCCAGGCGCGTATCAATCTGCTGCTGCACCAGCGACTCGGGAACCGCAAAGGGATAGCGCTCGGCGAGCGCGGCACAAAGCCGGTCTTTGGTTTCGCCTTCCACGCTGCGGCGCTTGCGGCTGGCCATGTACTCGCGGACGCGGGTTTCCAGCTCCGCCAGATTCTCGTAGTGGCCCAGCTCCTTGGCGAATTCGTCGTTCAGCTCCGGCACGGTGCGCTTCTTGATGGCCTTGACCTCGACCTCATAGGCCACGGTCTTTCCGGCCAGCTTGGGTTCGGCATAATCGGCCGGGTAGATAACCTCGGCCTTCAACTCCTGACCGGGTTTGGCTCCGCGCAGGGCGGAGGAGAATGCCTCCACGGTGTCTTTGCCGCCCACTTCGACCAGCGTGTCTTCGCCCGCGACCGGAGCAGCCTCGGGCTCATCCGCGAGGATGCCCTTGTAGGTGATCTGCGCCCAGTCGCCGTCCACCAGCGCCCTGTCTTCCTCCACCGGCTCGATGGTGGAGCGCGACTCGCGCAATTGCTCCAGTTCGCGCTGGAACTCCTCTTCAGTGATTTCCACCGAAGGCTTGTCGACGGTGACCGATTGATAGCCCTCGATGGAGAACTCCGGCACAAACTCGAAGACAGCCTTTACGTGCAGCGGCTTGCCGTCTTCGATGGTCAACTCGGTCACACGCGGCTCGCCGACGGGCTTGATGCCCAGATCCAGAACGGCTTTGTTGAAACGTTCGGGCAGCAGGCCGTCGATCACGTCTTTGCGAATTCCGTCGGCATAACGGCGCCGGACGACCGATTCCGGCACCTTGCCGGCGCGGAAGCCGGGGATTTTGGCGTATTTTTTATAATTGCCGGTTACCGTGCGATAGGCCGCGGAGACCTCTTCGGCGGAAATGTCCAGCACCAGTTCGCGGGTGCAGTCGGGGTTGAGAACCGGCCCATGCTGGTGATCGTGACCCGCGTGATCATGACCCTCGTGGGCATGATCGTGATCGGGGGCGTGGTCGAGGCTGTTATTCGCCGCCTCGGTCGCGTCTGGTTGTGGATTGTTTTCGACTGTGTCTGTGGAACTCAACGTTGTGCCTTCCATGCGCTGTATGCGCCTAACAAAATGCCAGAGTGGGGGACAAACTGCCTGTTTTGGGACAAATAACAAGATTCAGGGCTGAAAAACTGCCGATTAATCGGCAGATTGCAACCATCGGATGCCGCAACGGGCACACCAGCCCCGCGCGGATGAGGGAAATCCCTTCATTCATGGTATGAGGGTTTGCTGGAAGGGTCAAACCGGTGGGGCTGATTTTGGCGCGGGGGGCACCGGGAAAGTCACTATTGTGCCGAAAAGGGCATTATTGCTCAGCGAGTTGGGGTTTGCGTACGTAGGGGAGGAATCGGGGGTGGGCCGCGCCGCATTGGGCGAAGTGGGTGCGGGCCTCGGTCAGGCTTAGGGTACCGTTCACCGTCAGGCGGACTTCGGAGGCGTCGTCATCCTCCTGGCCGTCATCCTCCCACCAGCAGACGGCGCACAGGGCCAGCGCCTCGGGCGCTTCCAGCGTCTTGTATCCGCAGCATGGGCAACGAAAACTGGCCATCGCAGCTTCCCTCATAAAGATTGGACGGGAATGGGGGCTGGCGGGTTACAAAAAAGCCTGATTCTGGCGGTCAGCCTTCGGTTTTGAAGTTGTTGCGCTTTCGTTGACAGCGCTCAAACCCGCGATGTAGCATCCGGCAAAGCCCCGAGGAACCACAATGACCATTTCCTGCGCCACTTGTTCGTCTGCGCTCGAAGAAGGCAGCTTGGTTTGCCCAAACTGCGGAACTACGGTTGCGGTTGATTCAGCAATTGCAGTAACAGGTTCCACGGACGCGCCAGCCTACAAGCATGACGAAGACTTGAATGGCATAGGCGGATGGCTGATCCTGCCGGCCATTGGCCTGGCGATTGCGCCCTTTGTCGCGCTGTACATAATCTTTATGGTAGATTTGCCTGTCCTGACGGACAGCAAGTACCAGGAAGTTCTGACCAGACATCCGGCGCTGCCCGGCCTACTGATCTTTGAAATCATAGTCAATGCGTTCTTCCTGGCCGGATCGCTGGGCCTTAATTTCCTTTTCTACAAGAAAAAGCGAGTCTTACCAACATGCATGATCGCATATCTCATTATCCAGTTCTTACTGATTATGGCAGACAATCTGGCAACAGCGGCGTTTATTCCATCCGCCAATACTGCCGGAAATATATTTGAGGTGGTCAGGTCGTTTGTCGGGGCAGTTATCTGGATTGCCTACTTCCATAGTTCGATACGTGTCGAGAATACGTTCGTAAACTGAACAGTCCCGCGTAATGAGATTTGTGGGCTGGGTCACACTTTTTAGCCGGGTGTGCGGGTGTACACTGCCTTCTCCGTTTGTAATGTCAGAGCCATGCCCATAGAAGAGAACCTTAGTGTTTTGAGCCATTCGCAAGGGCCCGACCGTCCTCTGCTGGAACTGACCATCGGCGGCCTGCTGGAGCGCACTGCCAGCCGTTTTCCCGATCGCCTGGCTGTGGCTTCGTGCCATCAGCAAAAGCGGCTTACGTGGGCTGAGTTGAGCGCGGAGGCCGATCGCGTGGCGCGCGGGCTGTGGTCGCTGGGCATTCGCCGGGGCGACCGCGTGGGGCTGTGGTCAACCAACTGCATCGAGTGGATCGTGATGCACATGGGCTGCGCGCGGGCCGGAGCGGCGCTGGTGAATGTGAACCCCGCCTACCGCTCGCACGAGCTGCAGTTCACGCTGCAACGCTCGCACATGAAGGCGTTGTTTCTGTGGCATAAGGACAAGCGGGCGGATTATGAGGAGATTCTAGGCAGGGCGCGTCACGGGCTGACGCTGGATTTGGAACACACCATTTATTTTGATTCGCCGGAGTGGCCTGCGCTGCTGGAGGCCGAGGGCCGATTGCCTGATGCCGTGGCTGTGGACGACGTGGCCAACATCCAGTACACCAGCGGGACGACTGGGCTGCCCAAGGGCGTGATGCTCACCCATCACAACATCGTGAACAACGGGCAGTTCCTTGCGCAGGGTTTTCACTATACGGAGAAAGACAGCATCGTTGTGCCGGTGCCGCTGTTTCATTGCTATGGGTGCGTGATCGGGACGATGTCGGCGCTGAACACCGGCGCGGCCATCATTCTGCCCCAATGGACATTTGACCCGCGCGCCACGCTGAAGGCTGTTCATGACGAGCGGGCGACGTCGGTGTATGGGGTTCCGGCGATGTATGTGGCCGAGCTGGCACTGCCGGATTTTGCCAGCTACAACATGACCAGCCTGCGCACCGGCATGATGAGCGGCGCGCCCTGCCCGGTGGAGCTGATGAAGCGCGTGCTGAACGAGATGCATTGCCGCGAGCTGGTGATTGCCTACGGACAGACGGAGACCTCGCCGGTGGTGACCATGAGCGATGCCGATGACACCATCGAGATTCGCGTCAGCACCGTGGGCCGGGCGATGCCGCAGACCGGGATTCGCATCACTTCGGTTAAGACCGGCAAAGCCGTGCCCATCGGCGAGCAGGGCGAGGTTTGCGTGAGCGGTTACGCGCTGATGAAGGGATACGACGG
>JBEKFS010000172.1:0-6519 GCA_050013195.1 Occallatibacter sp. | reverse complement strand
AGCACTGCGTAGAGGGCGTAGTCGCTGAGCCAGACTGCCTCTGCGTGGCGAAACTCCTCAAATTGCTTCCACTGATTGGCCAGGGCAGGGTCGCTCGGCCCGCGGAGAAGAAAATTGTCTGCCGCCTCAAAGAGCAACGGAAGTTTGCGCTCTTCAACGCGGAGAAAATCGACAGGTCCGCTGCGGCCGTTGAGGTCCGCGATGCGAGAGCCGTTGAGCCAACCCCAGTTGGAAAGAAGCTCCAGGCTGATGAGCAGCGGATTGCCCGCAAAGGCGGAGGTAGCCGCATAAGGCGAATTGCCGTAGCCGGTGGGGCCGAGGGGGAGAACCTGCGGCAAGAAAGGCGACAAACTCATGGGCGGCAGGCCCCAGGTCACCGATGCCTCCATAGGAGGGCAAGGAAGTGACGTGCAGCAGAACTCCGGAGGATCGGTGAAACGCCATGGTTTGATTATCGGCGGTCGCGGCGGGCTCCCAACCAGTGTTTTGAAATGGAGCGCTGATCGCGGCGTTCGCCTGGAATATTTTGTCTTGTTCACAGGCGGCCTGGAGTATACTTGCGCGCAGCATACAAAACACAAAATGGAATCCCTGATACGTGCAATCCAGACCGGGAATCCAGGTTGCAGTTACATCTGCAAGCCGCAGACGAAACGGTGTACGCAGTAGGGCCTCTGTTTAGTTGGAGGATTTATGCGATTTACCTCTGTTTTAATTCTTTGTCTTCCCCTCGTTCTCACTGGCTGCTCGCTCACTTCGACGACAGCTCCAACATCTGAAATATCAGTAAGTGGCGATGCTATCCATGGCATCGTCCATGGCGGCCAGCAGCCCATCAAAGGCGCGCACGTCTACCTTTACGCGGCGGGCACAGGCGGTTACGGAACCGCTTCTACCTCGCTGCTGAACAGCAGCGTGGCGACCCATAATCCGGGATATTACGGGCAGGATGGCAGCGGCAACTACTACGTCATCACAGACTCCAACGGCAGCTTCAGCATCAGCAGCGACTATACCTGCACCAGTGGCGCCGGGGTCTATCTCTACTCGGTCGGCGGCGACTCCGGCGGCGGCACAAACTCCGAGATTGGGATGATGGCAGTTCTGGGTGACTGCCCTGTCGCCGGCAACTTCGCCAGTGCGACACCGTTCATCTATATGGACGAGGTTTCCACCATCGCCGCCGCCTACGCGATGGCCGGCTATGCTACCGACGCCACCGACGTCTCCAGCAGCGGCACAACACTCGCAAAGACTGGCGTGCAGAATGCCTTTGCCAACGCCGCCAACCTGGCCAACATCTCTACCGGACAGGCGCTTGCCACCACCCCCGCAAGCAACGGATCGAACATCGGTATAGTTCCTCAGGCAACCATCAACACCCTGGCCAATATCCTTGCCGCCTGCATCAACTCCTCCGGCTCCAGCTCTACCGCCTGTTCCACTCTCTTCAGTGATGCCAAATCCGCCGGCTCCTCCGGGACAACTGCGTTAGACACGGCCACCGCGGCCATCAATATGGCGCATAATCCGGGAGCGAACATCCACGCGCTCTATACCCTTAGCACCGCGTCGCCTCCATTCGAGCCCGCTCTCAACTCTCAGCCCAACGACTTCACCATCGCGCTCAATTACACCGGCTTCGGCCTGGCCGCGCCCAGCTATCCCCAATCGATCGCCATCGATGCCTCCGGCAACGCCTGGATTGCAAATTTCAGCGGCGGCAACAACGGCTTCGGCAGCGTCACCAAGCTCACCAGCGCCGGCGCTGCCGCCACCGGATCGCCTTTTACCAACAGCTACTTTGACGGACCCAACGAGATCGCCATTGACGGCACGGGTAACGCCTGGGTCGCAAATATTGGCGACAGCGGCAGCAACGGCAGCGTCACCAAGCTCACCAGTGCCGGCGCTTTCGTCCAAAACTTTACCGGCATTAGCCTGGGCAGCCCCGATGGAATTGCCATTGACGGCAACTCCAATGTATGGGTTGCGAATAACAACACCCCCCCCTACAACGTCACCATGATCTCCAGCACGGGCACTATCGCCAGTCACCCTGGCACCAGTCTGAATCAACCTGAAGGGGTCGCCGTCGATGGCTACAACAATCCCTGGGTTGCGAATTTCGCCGGCAACAGCATCTCAAAACTCGCCAGCGGCGACTTCAATAACGCTACAACTGGCAACGGCATGAGCTATCCTCTCGCAATCGCCGTCGACCACACAGGCAGCCTCTGGGTTATGAGTAATAGCACCGGCGTCGTCAGCAAGTTTTCCAGCCTCTCTGGCGCTACCATGGGCTATTACCTCTTCGGGTCCAATATCACACCCTGGAGTATCGCCATTGACGGCTCCGGCAACGTCTGGGTTACAACTGGCAGCAGTAACGTTTACGAACTCAACAGCTCCGGCACTGTCCTCAGCGGCTCCAATGGTTACAAAGGCGTCACGGATAGCTCCGGCTCGATCGCCATCGACGGCTCCGGCAACGTCTGGGTCACGAATATGAATACCGACAACCTCAACGAGTTCATCGGCGCAGCCACTCCGGTGATTACGCCGATTTCTGCGGGCCTACCCACCACGCCTACTAATGGGACCAGCAATCTCGGAACGCGGCCCTGAATTCACCGGCGCTGGCGGAGCTGAATGCGATGTCTGTAAGGCGAAAAAAAGGCCCGCATCCTGAGCGGATGCGGGCCTTTTTGCTGTTTCCAGCTTGTTACCAGCTTATGAAGCCGGAGCGCCTTTTCCCTTGGGTATGCGGATGCGGTTGTGCTTCCTGTAGTCTTCCATGATGGTGCTCAGGAAGATGTTGAAGGCCTCTCCGCGGCGCTGGTAGAGAATCTGATCCTTGGTCTGGTCGAAGTTTTTGGCGATCTCGTCGGCAGTAGGCTCCTGCTTGTCTACAAGTTTGGCCACCACGCCGGTGCGCCCTGCGCTGATGGGTCCGCTGATGTTGCCCACTGTGAGGTCGAAGAGCTGCGGGGCCACCTGGCCCACCTGACCAAAGTCGGGCACCTGGCCGGTGGGACCTACCAGGTCGCTGGTCTTTAGAGTCGCGCCCATCTCCCTGGCAGCCTTGGAGAGATCGTTGAGGGTCTTAGCCTTCTCCGCCAGCTCCTGGGTCTTCTGGCTGAGCAGAATGGGGAGTTGCTCGTTGCGGTAGTCGTCGGCAACATGGCTCTTCCAATCGGCAAAGGCAGGTGCGTGGGCCGCGGCGACGTCAGCGACTTGAAAGATCGCGTAGCCCTCACCGGTTGTGGCATACTGCGGCGGATCGCCCTGCTTGGACTGGAAGGCCTTGCCGAGGATATCGGTAGAGTTAGGCAGAGCGGAGATTACGCCCTGCACGCCGACCAACGGCGTAGTGGTCACTTGCAAATGGTGAGCCGCGGCGGTCTTCTCCAGGCCGTTCTTGCCGGCCTCGGACGTGAGCGTGCGCGCAAAGTTTTCTTCGGCGGCCGATTCTTTCTGACGAATCAGCGTGGCCTGAATGGCGGGCCGGACTTCGTCGATGGACTCGGAGTGCGCCGTCTGCCGCTCCTCCACCTGCAGGATGTGATAGCCGAACTGGCTCTTCACAATTGCCGTATCGCCGATCTTCTGGCTGAACAGAGCCTTCTCAAACTCCGGCACCGTGGCGCCGCGCTTGAAGAAGCCCAGTTCGCCGCCCGCATCCTTGCTGGAGTCCTCGGAGTTCTTTTTGGCCAGTTCGGCAAAGTTTGCGCCGGCCTTGATCTGCTTGAGCAGCGCTTCGGCCTTGGCTTTGGCGGCGGCATCGGTTTTGGCGTCGGCCCCGGGCGCTACCTTGATGAGGATGTGGCGGGAACGGGCCTGCTCCGGAACCGTGTACTCGGACTGGTGCGCATTGAAGTACTGCTGAATCTCCTGCTGGGTGGGCTGCGGCACGCCGCCGGGCAGCTGGTTGGGAGTAAAGGCAAAGTAGGTGATCTTGCGCTGTTCCGGCACTGCCGTGGCATAGCGCGCGGCGTTCTTTTTGAAGAAAGCCTCCAGATCGGCGTCCGACGGGTTGATGTTTTTGCGCAGGTCGTCGGCAGAGATTACCGCGTAGTCGAACTTGATCTTGATGTTTTCCCTGCGATAGGCTTCGCGGACATCCGCATCGCCCACCGTGACTCCGGCGGTTATGAGCGACTGCAGCCGGCGGAGGATGATTTCCTGCTGAATCTCCAGCTCAAACTCCGCGACCGACATGTTGAACTGGTTGATGACGAAGGCGGTGTAGCGGTCTGTGCCGATGTACTTACCGTTGGGGAAGAGATACTCGCCGAACTGCCCCTGGTGCAGGAACTGAACCACATCGTCGCCCGAGGCAGAGATGCCCAGCTTTCCGGCCTCGGCCAGAAGAATCTGCTGCTGCACCAGTTGCTGGCCAACCTGCTGCTCGAAGAGGCGCAGGATCGCCGGGTTGTCAGCATATTGCGGGTTCCGCTGCTGCACCAGCCGGCGGGCCGCCATGCTGACTCGTTCCTGGCTCACAGTCATGCCCGAGGAGAAGATGCTGCTGTACCAGTGGGGGTAGATCACGGCGTAGGTGTCACTGGCTGAGGCTCCCATGCCGGTGAGGCCGGGGATGAGGTAGACCACCATGCCTACCGAAGCGGCGGCGATGATGACGATAAAGAATGCCTTGGTAAAGCGATTGTCTCTCTGCAGGAAGCGGATCATGGATGGACTCGGACCTTCAACTCTCTACGCACAAACTTGCTAACCCCTTGGGCCAGCATAGTTTCGCTGGCACAGGCATCGGCCTGGATGCGCAATTGTCGCTTGACGCGATTCATAGCCATTATAGACGAGCGCGGGTACGCGGAGAGCAGGCTACGGAAAACGCGAGATCCTGCGCAAGGGGCGGGAGTGGCGGATAAAACGTCTTTTAAATCCGGATTGGACGGAGTTTGAATTCGAGATGGATGAGATATTGTTTCGAATTGGACGAACCGCGCGGCTGAAAAAATAACGGGCACCCCGTCTTCCGGGATGCCCGCAGTGCGTGTGAAGATTGTCAGGTGGTCAGCGCCAGTAGTAGAAGCCGCCCACGGCGTAGTAGGGGCGATAGTAGACCGGCGGGTATTCGTATGCATAGGGATACGGCTGGCCATAACCACGGCGGTAGAGCGCTGGGCCGCCGCGATAAAGCCCCTGCGACAGCCGGGCTGCCTCCTGCGCGCTCACCGGGGTGACCGTCAGGGGGGCGTTCAGGTGGAATTCCACCAGCGCCTCAGCGGGAATCCAGACGTTTGGCCCGGGAGTAGCCGCGGAAGCCGCCGTACCCGCTGCCACGCCTGCACCGGCGCCAATGGCGCATCCTGCGCCGCGACCGGCAGCACAGCCAATCATGGTACCCAGAATGCCGCCGGTTAAGGCGCTGCCCACCGTATGGCCGGCCTTATTTGGTCCCCTGATCTTGAACAGGCCGGTCTCGAGCGGGTAATCCTGGCCGCCCAGGTCCAGCGAGGTGAGCTTGAGAGCCAGTTCCGAGCTGCCTCCCAGCGCGCCCGTCTTCTTGACCTCGGTGACGACTCCATGAGCAGTGGCGCCGCGTGGAATCGCCAGCACGCCGCCGACGACTACATCGCGAATCACCATGAACTGGACCGGCTCGCCGTCCTTGGCATGCTTGCTGCTGACCGACTCACTGGAACGCAACTGGAGCAGCGTACCCTGGGGGATGGTCACCGGGCCCTTGGGCGCTTCCCTGACTGAAGGCGGAGGCGGATACTGAGACGCTGAAGAGGGGTCCTGCATCCGGCCCTGTTGCTGAGCCTGCCTTTGAGCCTGAATCTCGGCTATGACCTCCGCGCGAATCTGAGCACGGAGCTGGGCCTGGGCATCGGACTCGTCAGGGGAAGGCACGGGGCCTTCCGAATTATCCGGGGCGGAGGGGGAATCCGAGGCATTGACCTCGCCCTGCTGGTTGCCTGCCGCTTCCTGCGCGGGCGTGGGATTGTGCTGATTGCCGACCCTGAGGTTGTTGTTCACCTTGATCACGCCCTGTACACGGCTGACAATCGACTCCGCCAATTCTCGGGAGGAGGCGCTTGCAACCGTTCCGGAGAGCGTGACCTCGCCCTGAATGGTGGCTGCGGTGATCAGGTCGTTCTTTAATACAGTGGAGGTGTCCAGGGCATGCACCACGTCCATCTCGATCTGGCCGTCGGTGCGGAGCTCGGCCGCCGGGGAAGGCGGTGCAGCAGCACCCTGGGCGAGCGCCAACGCACCGCACAGGGCCACTAACCCGGCCCACGCCAAGGCCTGGGGAATCAATCTCTTGTAAATTGGCCGATTCATCGTATTGTTTCTCCTGCTTATCAAGTCTTGCTTCCGGTTCACCTTAATTAGACGGGAAACTGCGGAAGCCGTCATCGGATTGAACCCCGCTGCCGGGAAAAAGTTGCCCCGGGCAGAGGGGAGATTGCGGCAAAGGAGCGGGTTTTACAGGCTGCGTAAAAAGGCTTGCTTTCAAGCAAAGCCCACGAAAAGCATACCGCA
>JBEKFS010000171.1:0-6314 GCA_050013195.1 Occallatibacter sp. | reverse complement strand
TCCTGGTACAGCTACGAAAAAGGAGACAAGGAAGGCGTCCATCCGTGGGCCGGCGAAACAAAAATCAAATACTCCGGGCCCAAGCCGCCTTTCTTGACGCTGGAAGGCTATGAGAAGTATTCCTTCCTGAAGACTCCGCGTTGGAAGGACAATGCCATGGAAGTGGGCCCGCTGGCCAGGCTGCTGGTAGCCTTTGCCTCCGGTCGCACGGACGTGCAAGAGCTGGTGAAGGCAACCCTGGGCCAGCTCAAAGTCCCCGTCACCGCGCTCTTCTCCACGCTGGGCCGCACAGCAGCACGTGGGCTGGATGCCGCGCTGGCCATGATCTGGCTCAAGGAGTACTACGGCCAGTTGATGGATCACGTGAAGATCAACGAGGTTTCCACCTTCAACGGCCAGTTATGGGAACCCAAGACCTGGCCCAAGGAAGCCGAAGGGGTTGGTCTGGTCGAAGCTCCGCGCGGCGCGCTGGCGCACTGGATCAAGATCAAGGACGGCGCCATCGAGAACTATCAGCTCGTGGTGCCGACCACGTGGAACGGCTCGCCGCGCGATGCAAAGGGGCAGCGCTCATCCTTTGAACAGGCGCTGATCGGTACTCCGGTGGCAAAGATCGACGAACCGGTCGAGATTCTGCGCACCATCCATTCATTTGACCCGTGCCTGGCCTGCGCCGTGCATCTGTACGATCCGCAGGGACGGCACCTTCACCAGGTTTCATTCGAGTGAGGGCTATGAGTACCCATGGCATTGGCGTAAGAGACGCATTTCGACAGAATGGTGGTGCGCCCGTCGAATACCGGCGCGTGTACGTGTGGGAACTGCCGGTTCGCGCCTACCATTGGATCAATGCAATCGCCCTGACGGCCCTGTGTGTCACCGGCTACCTGATCGGGGCGCCCATTCGCGCATTTTATGCGGCTGAGGCCTACCAGCAGTACTGGTTCGGCTGGGTGCGCTTCATCCACTTTGTGTGCGCGTTCGTTTACGTCTTCAACTTCCTGGCGCGGCTATATTGGGGCTTCGTCGGCAACAAATACTCACACTGGAACGCCTTCTTCCCGCTGAAGAAGTCGCAACAGCAGGAGATCGTTGAGGTCATCGAAGCCGACGTGCTGCAAACCAAGATGCACGGGCCTATCTCCACTGGGCACAACGCGCTGGCCGGTGTGATTTATTTCGGCACCTTCCTTGCGTTCGTCTTCCAAACCATCACCGGCTTCGCGCTGTACTCCAGCATGAGCACTTCGTGGCTGCCGCGGATGTTTACCTGGGTTGTGCCGTTGATGGGCGGGGATTCCAGTGTGCGATTCTGGCACCACACCTTTCTGTGGTTCTTTGTCACCTTTGTCATCATTCACATCTATCTGGCCTTCTATCACGACTACATCGAGGGGCGTGGCACTGTATCCTCGATCATAGGCGGATGGAAGTTCGACCGGACGGAGAAGCGTGACAAATAATCCGGAGTTAACCAAGCAGGAAAAAACGCTGGTGCTGGGACTGGGTAACGTCATCATGGGCGATGAAGGCGTAGGCGTCCATGTAGTACGGGCTCTGGAACAGCACCCGCTCCCAGCCAATGTGGAGTGCCTGGACGGCGGCACGGGCGGATTCACTCTGCTTGAGCCGCTGCAAGAGGCCGGTCGCATTATCCTCATCGACGCGGCCGCCGACGGAAACCCTCCCGGCACCGTTACCCGCACCACGCCAAAGTTCTCTCGCGACTACCCGCCCACGCTCACCGCTCATGATATTGGCGTCAAAGATTTATTGGACGTCTTCTACATCCAGGGTGGCGCCTCAAACGTAGTTCTCTACGCCATCACCATCGATCCCAAGCAACCCATCTCGATGGAGCTCTCGCCAGAGATTGCCAAGGCCGCGGAAGTGGCTGTCGCGGAGATCCTGGCTGAGTTGACATAGCCTAACCTTGCAGTCCACATTATCAGCCTTCAAGCGAGTAATAAGGCCACCAACTCAGAAGAGATTCTTCAGGTTGCGCCGTCCATCCACGATTCTTACGATTTCAACTTCATCGATGCCGCCATCATCGCAATCGGGATGCGTCTCGTAAAGGATGAGGTATGGCCCCTCAACGAGCATCCGCGAAGACGGTCGAATCTCAGAACGCATTACTCCAAGCCACGGATATTAACGAGTGATTGAATCTTCGCCTCTAAAGCATCGAAGATGCGTTCCGCGGCGGATGGAATGTCGAGACCGATGTAAGTGTAAATCTCGATCAAATCCTCGCGGGCTAGCGGAGTCCAGACAAGATTAACCGGCAATGGCTTTTTCCTTAGCGGCAACCGCTAATCTCTTCCGGGCCACTCGCCGCGCATCTTCAAAGTCTGCAGGCTTGGCAGCTCCGCTGGCCTTGCCCTGATCCCACAACTGGCGTAGGCGCCTCAGGTCTTCCTGGCGAAGTTCGCGTTTGAACTGCCAATCCCGAATCGCCTCGCGAATAATCTCGCTGGTGGTAGCATATTCACCCGTTGCCACGGCAGCTTTGAGAGCGCCAATCTGCTCTCCGGTCAAAGCAATGCTGACTTTCTGAACTTCCGACATAGCGCAACCCCTTACTTACTGGGAGTAAGTATTGCTATTTCTTGCTAAAGTATAGCAAAAATCTACTTTCCCGGCACCAATGTCTGAAAATCTGGTATTCCGTGTCGCGATATTGCGACCTGGGACGATAACCACCTGACTATTTGGTCCGTGCGTTGAGCTTTTCGATCACAATCTTCAGCGCATCGAGCTTCTGCCCTGCCTCGCCAAGTTTGCCCGCCGCCGTCAACCGCTGATAATCATCGAAATCTCTGCCAGCCTGAACAATCAGAGCCTTCAAATCCTGCTCGGGTTGCGGCTTACCAGCCGATGCAGTCACCGCCGGCGATGTTGCAGACTCAGCCGCGCTCAGCGACGAAACCCCTCCGCCGAACAGCGACGACAGAGCGGCCTCGAAAGTCGGCCCGTAGGCGAGTTTGTCCTGCAGGGCCAGCACCACCAGGCGCAGCTCCGGCATGGGGCTGGTGTTAGCTTGCAAGTAGATTGGCTCGGCATACAACAACGCCTTGCCGGAAGGAATCACCAGCAGCGTTCCCCTCCGCACATGCGAACCCTGTTGGTTCCACAGCGTCAACTGGCCGGAGATCTGCGCGTTTTGATCGATGCGCGCCTCGATCTGTAACGGTCCATCCACCTGCTTTGTCTTGGGAAAATCGTAGACGATGGACGTGCCGTAGTGTTCGCCGTCGCTGCGCCCAGCTATCCAGCCGATAAGATTATTGCGATTCGCCGGCGTGAAAGGCAGAATCTCCACAAACTCTACACCGCTCTCGCCGGGCAGCTTCATCAGCACGAAGTTTGGCTGCATCGCCTGAGTCTGTTGCGCCCCACCTTCGCCCAAGCCGACTTCCGTCGCAACCGTCCATAAGTCTTCCCGGTTATAGAAGACTTCGGGATTGGTCATGTGATAGAGGCCGTATACCTCCGCTTGCAACCGGAGCAGAAGTTCGGGGTAACGCACGTGCTTCCGCAGCCCGGGCGGCATTGCAGTGGCATCCTTGAACAAGCTGGGGAAGATGGCGCGCCAGGCCGCCAGGATCGGGTCTTGAGAATCGAAGATGTAAAACGTCGTCGTTCCGTTGTAGGCATCGACGACTACCTTCACGCTGTTGCGCATGTAGTTGATGGGTTGGCCGTCAACGCTGTAATGCGTCGAGTAGGGATAAGTGTCCGATTGCGTAAATGCATCAAGAATCCAGGAGAGCCGGCCATCGTCACCCACGACAATATATGGGTCTTGATCGAATGTGAGGAACGGCGCCAGAGCAGAGACACGCTCGCGTACTGTGCGTCGCATCAGCAGACGGCTCTGGGAGTTCACATCGTCGTTGAAGGGCAGCTTGGCCAGGTCGCCGCGGTCAAAGGCGATCAGGGCGCGACGCAGGAATCCGCCCAGTTCGATGCCGCCATCGCCTTGATAAAATGTTCGGTTGTCGTTGTCGCCTTGCGGGTAGTTGAACTCCTGTTGCCGCGTCTTGACATAGACGTCGGTGTTAGTCATCTCGCCGAAGTATATCTCCGGTCGCGATACATTAAGCCCTTGCACCGTACTTTGCACTGGCATATTACTTAACAGCAGCGTGGGACGGCCTTCGGTCGTAAACCCATTCACCGTGTTCATAGTGACGCCGTAGCCGTGGGTATAAATAAGTTTGTCGTTGATCCAGTTGCGGCTGCTCTCCGGCAGCTTGTCCACATTCAGTTCGCGCGCGGCCAGCATCACTTCACGCATTGAGCCGTTAATCTCATAGCGATCAATATCAATGTCGGGAAAGTCATAGTAAGTGCGAATCTCCTGAATCTGGCGCAACGTATCCTGGAGCGCGTGCCAGTCCCACAGGCGAATGTTCTGTAGAGTTGCCTGATTGTTGGCCGGGTCAGCGGCATCGACCGTGATCTCGGCGGGAAACTCGCGCTGCGTGAAGTGGTTCAGCCCATAAGCCTGCTGCGTCATCTCGATGTTATGAACGATGTAGGGCTGCTCGAGAACCAGCTCGTTGGGCTTGACTTTAAAGCTGGAAACATACCCGCCCACCAGCGCAACCCCCGCGTAGCAAACTACGGCTGGAGCGACGGCTGCCGCCAGCCAGCGAGCACGAGGAGCAAGTACGCCACTTACCACAGCGATCACAGCGCCCAGCAACAGCGCCGCACTTACCAGCAGCATGCCGGTGAGCGTTACGTGAGCGCCCGTGTAAGTGACGCCGTCGAAGATGGTGTGATGATCGAAGAGTTGCTCGAAGCGGCCAACATACACGCGCAGGCCAATGACGAACAACAGAAATGCAGATGTAATAGAGAGCCCGCGCCAGGGCAAATCTGCGAGACTGCTGCGGTCCCCTGTAAGCGCGCGTGTACTGCCCGAAACAAGCAGAAACACAATGGCCAGCACACAGGCGATTATGCTGAGCGTCAGCAGCCATCCGAGAATGAGCTGCAATGCGGGCAGCGTGAACAAATAGAAATCGAGCGGTTGAGCGAAGATTGGATCGGCCGCACCGCCCGCGCCGCGCGGCGCATACCACCAGAGCGCCAACGTTTGCCACTCCGCGGCCATTGCTCCGCCGGAGAGTATCGCTATGACCAGCGAGCCGCCGATGGAAACAATGCGAAGCACGGGCTTGAGCGATAGATTCACTTCCTGGCCGGCGATGATAAGAGTGTGATCGCTGGGCAAATCATCGGCATGAGCCCTCTTCAGAGCGGAAAATGTCCCTAACAAAATGAAAAATGTGAAAGTAAAAAATGCTGCGAAGATACCCCACTCCAGCCCGCGCGCCTTCCAGAACACGTCGCCGTAACCCAGAGAGTTGAACCACAGCAAGTCAACCCAGTAGGAGAGCGCGGTCCGGCTGCCGAGGACCAGAACTGCGACAACAGCGATGAGGATCAGCAATCCGCGGCGGCTGCGGCGCCGTGGCGATGTCAACTTTGGCCAATTGATCGTTTCAGGCATCTCTCTACTCCACTCTTTCCATTTCAGCGTTATCAAAGCTTCGGGCGCATCGGCCCTTGAATCGTGTGGACCATAGCGATTAAAGAATTGTGGCTTACCAGACTCTTCAGCTACACTCTAGTCCTCTTCCCAGCTTTTTGCAGCCGGATTGCACGCCCGAACTCCAAGCCTGGATTGCAACTGCCGACCAGT
Organism: Occallatibacter sp.; assembly: GCA_050013195.1. Classification (GTDB taxonomy): domain Bacteria; phylum Acidobacteriota; class Terriglobia; order Terriglobales; family Acidobacteriaceae; genus Telmatobacter. The sequence continues at coordinate 595 of JBEKFS010000171.1, read as the reverse complement.
CATAGAATAGATGAACGGCCGGTCACATTTTTTCTTAACCAACGCGCTCCCCCGTGCTACCCTCACAACACAACATGAGCCAGACTCCTTCCTCGCAATCACAACCAGCCATGGCCAACCTGCCCCGAGTGCTGGGCGCCAGCCAGGCCACAGCCATCGTCGTTGGCACCGTCATCGGCAGCGGAATTTTTCTTGTTCCCAGCGAGATGATGCGCGACACCGGTTCCTCGGCAATGGTTTACCTTGCCTGGATTGTTGGCGGCCTGCTCTCGCTCTTCGGCGCAATGACCTATGCCGAGCTGGGCGCCATGTTGCCCTACGCTGGCGGCGGGTATGTCTACTTGCGCGGCGCTTACGGCGACACGACGGGCTTTCTTTATATGTGGACCTGGTTTGCCGTGGCAAAACCGGCCTCGGCCGCGGCCATCACCATCGGCCTGGCTCGCACACTGGAGTTTTTCCCTGTATTCCACGGGCTCGGCAATGAGGCCATCGGCGGGCATATCCATTTGCTGTGGTCGCAGATCTTCGCCATCTCCGTGGTCTGGTTTATGACCGGCCTGAATTACCTGGGTATTAAAAAAGCCGGCGACTT
>JBEKFS010000170.1:0-9376 GCA_050013195.1 Occallatibacter sp. | reverse complement strand
GCCGGCCTCACCTATCGCGATTTCAAGATCTACGAGAATGACTCCCGTGAGCCATTGGCCTTTTTCACCACGGATTCATTCCCTCTGTCGATTGCATTCGTCATCGACCAGAGCCTGACCTCTGACGTGATGGCCAAGGTGAACAACTCCCTGGGCGCCATTCAGGGCGCGCTCACGCCCTATGACGAAATAGCCATCTTCTCCTATAACAACGGTGCGCAGGACCGTTCCGGAGGCTTCACCGGGGCACAAAGCGCGCGGGTTCCCTTCGTGCTCTCCATGACCAAGGCTGCCGGCGAGGAGATGCTGGCGCCGGTTACCGACGGCCCGCTGGCCGGCTGCAATATCCGCCAGAACGGCGGCTGCGTCGATCCCAACATCCAGCCCGGGCGCTCGGCCGGCGGCAGCACCTTCATGACTATCCCCAAGGAGATTCACACTCTCAACGACGCCATTCTGGCCGCTGCCAAGGAGCTGTCTACCCGCCCCAAAGGCCGCCGCCGCATCATCTACGTCATCAGCGACGGCAAGGAGTACGGCAGCAAGGCCAAATACGCCGAGGTGCTGAAGTACCTGGAGACCAACAAGACCGCCGTCTACGGCACGCTGGTGGGCGACTCGGCCCGCTGGGGCGAGGGCTACGTAAGCCGTATGCATGTGCCCTTTACCATGTACGACAACATTCTGGTCAAATACGCGCACATGACCGGCGGCGTGCTGGACTCCGAACGCGGTGTGAACGGCATCGAAAAGAGTTACGCCGATATCGCCGAGGAGGCGCGCACCCAGTACACGCTTGGCTACTACAGCCACCAGCCGGTCATCGACACCAGGTTCCGTAAAATTGATGTGCGCGTCGAGCGGCCCGGTATGGAAGTCATCGCCAAGACCGGTTACTACACCTCGGGGCAGGACGCCCACTAGAAACAGCTAGCCCGTTCAACCTGTATCAACATGAAAAGGCCTGTGCTCACGCACAGGCCTTTTCGATTAAACTCATCAACCAGCAGCAAGAGTCCAGTATGATCGACTGCGAGAGATCCCCGTTCCTACCTCAGGCCCTCGCGGAACCCAAGCAGATTACATACGCTTGATTGGGGAATCGTTCGGCGTGGAGGCGGGCGGCGGTGGGGGAGCCGCATTTTGCTGCGTGGACGGCGCCGGAGGGGTTGGCTCAGTCGTGCCTTTGAGGCCTTCCCTGAAGCCCTTCAATCCCTCGCCCAAACCCTTGCCGAGTTCCGGAAGCTTTTTGCCGCCAAAAAGTACAAGTAAAACAATCGCAATAATGAGTAAATGCGTCGGCTGTAACAGATCGCCCATGATTTTATCCTCCGCGCGCCGCGCTCTGTCCGCCGCGCACTCTCAATAGTTATTGTCGCACAAAGGCTGATACCCGCGCAGAACCCAGGGATCAGGGAAAAGCCCGGATCGCTTACCCCTGTCTCAATTTACCTGCGCCGGCTTGCCCAGCCGTTCCGTTACCATGGCGTAGAAGGCGCGCAGGTCCTCCTCATCGCCCACGGTCAGCCGACGGTAGACCTTCATCAGCGGAAAGAGCCACGAGGAGCGTACTTCGATGGCTGGAACCGCAACCGCGCCGCCGGGATACTGGGTCATCTCCCAGGCGCCGGCATAGCGGCGGCGCAGCACCTCGCCCAGGTAGCTGCCCCACAGCCGCACCTCGAAGTCCAGATCCAGCTCCGGGCTCTCGCCCACCACGATCAGAATCTCGTCCAGCGCATCAATCGATTCCGAGGAGAAGTCCAGCTTCTGGTGAAACTCGCTCGTGCCCAGATCCGCCGCCGCCCGCGCATAGCCCTCCATCATCGTCCCCAGGTCGGGGAAGACCGAGGACTCCAGCCGTTTGCGCAGATCGGTCGAGTTTCTCATCCAGTCAGAAAAGTATAAGCCCCCGCGCCGAAGCGGGAACAAGCAAAGCGGGACCGGGACGACAAAATAGCACCACGACCCAGTTTTGTGGCTCGCGGCGCGGTTTTGTGGCTCGCGGCGCGGTTTTGTGGCAGACTGAAAACAGTTGTGGAGGGCTCCCCGTTGAAGACCATCCCGTTGATTGCTCTAGCCGCCGTGCTGGCCCTGACCGCCTGCAAGGACACCGCTACCACCACGACGACAACCGCCAGCCGCGCGATTTATCCCGATCCGTCGCAGGCCAGGACCGACCTTGCCGCCGCCCTCAAAACCGCCGCCACGACCCACAAGCGCATCCTGCTGGACTTTGGCGGCAACTGGTGCGGCGACTGCGTGGTGCTGGACATTTACTTCCACGACCCCGCCAACCGCGCCATTTTGGATGCGGATTTTGTGCTGGTACCCGTGAACATCGGACACATGGACGCCAACCTGGAGATCGCCCGGCAGTATGAGGTTCCCTTGAGCAGGGGAGTTCCTGCGCTGGCCGTTCTCGACGAGCATGGCAAGTTGCTCTACAGCCAGAAGAGCGGCGAGTTTGAAGCTATGCGGCGCATGGAGTTGTCAGCGGTCACTAAATTTCTGAAACAGTGGGAGCCCGAGCAGCCCTGCTCGACGGTGATGGTGAACTGCTAGAGCCGGTCGTACCGGGACTGCCGCTGAAGCCGGCTCATCAACTCGGCAGCGTCAGATGCTTGCTGTTCTGGTAGGTGTAGACAATGCGGTGGGCAACAGTGATGGTGGAGAGAACGGCCAGAATCCACAGCACCGGGGCCATTGCGCCCCAATGGTTGAACACGGCGCCGATGATGATGAGCACAATGCGCTCGGGGCGCTCCATGAAACCCACTTTGCACAGCGGGATGAGGTTCTCGGCGCGGGCGCGCGTGTAACTGACCATGAGCGAAGTGACCATCACAAAGGCCACCAGCACCACGTAACGGAACCTGTTGATGCGGCCGTAATAGACCAGCAAGCCGAAGAACAGCACCACGTCGGAGTAGCGGTCGATGACCGAATCGAAAAACGAGCCGAAGACGGTGACTTTATTGATGCGCCGCGCCACCCGGCCATCTACCATGTCAAAGAGGCCGGCGCAGAAGATCACCACGCCCGCATAGAAAAACATCCAGTCGGCATTGGCGGCGTTGGCGTGACCAAAGAGAAATGCGGCCACGATGTTGATACACAGGCCGATGAAGGTGAGCACGTTGGGCGAGATGCGCGTCAGCGCCAGGCCATGCACGATCTTGTCAAGCAGCCATCCGCAGGCGCGGCCAAATGCGCTGGTCCAGGTCATTTCAATCTTCCTTGCATCAGTTCTACTTCTGTTCTGAGCCGGCGGCCTCTGTGCTGGCCGCATTGGCTTCATCGTGAATGGTGGTCAGCTTTAATATTTCCAGCTCGCGCTTGCCGTTGGGCGTGACAATGGTGGCCACGTCGCCTACCTTTTTGCCCACCAGGCCGCGGCCGATGGGCGAGGTGGTTGAGATCAACCCCTTGGAGACATCGGACTCCTCGCTGGTCACCAGGCGATAGACGATCTCTTCGTTCTTGGTGGAGTCGAAGACCACCACCGTGGAGCCAAAGCCGGCCTTGTCTTTGGGAATGTTGGTCAGATTGACGAGGGAGAGCTCGGCCATGCGACGGTTCAGTTGGCCGAGGCGCGCGTTCACGAAGTCCTGGCGCTGACGGGCCATGTGATACTCGGCATTCTCCGAGAGATCTCCCATGGCCACGGCCTTCTTGATTTCAGCGGGAAGTTCGTGGCTGAGCTCGTGCTCCAGGAGTTTGATCTCTGCGAGAAGCTGCTTTTTGATGTGTTCGGGCATCAGAGGTCCGTGGCGGCGAGCAGAGTTTGCTCATTCCGCGAGAGTTAGACTAACTCAACTTTTCATTATACGCATTGACGAGCGTCTAGCTTCCTGCCTTGGCGTCCATGAACGATTGCAGGATCAGCGTGGCGGCCACCTGGTCGACTACGCGGCGGTGCTGCTGGCGGGCGTGGCCTGCTTCGTAGAGAATCTGGTGGGCCTCGCGGGTGGTCAGCCGCTCGTCCCAGAGGTGGATGGGAAGGCCGGAGAGAGCGCCCAGTTCGGCGGCAAAGGCTTGCGTTTTAACGGCTTGAGGGCTTAGGTCGCCGGAGAGCTGCATGGGATTGCCCACCACGATGCCGACGACGCCGAAGCGACGACAGAGACGGGCAAGAGAGCGCAGGTCTTCGCGCTGATTGTTCCGCCGCTCCAGCGTCAGAACCGGTTGCGCTGTCAGGCCCAGCTCGTCTGAGACCGCTACGCCGATGCGGCGGTTGCCGATGTCAAGGCCGAGATAGCGAACAGCTTTCAGCGTATGGCTCCTGCTTCCAGCTTACGGCAGTATCCGACCCTGATAGGTCGGCTTGGTAAGAACGCAGGGTACCCCCACCCATACTTTGGGCGCAAAATCCTTGTTTTCTTGAGGTTACAGGGAGGGTTGCGCTGCAAAATATTGACAACAAAGAAGTTCCCTGCAAAATATTCCTGGATAAGGAGTTACGGGCCGTTTTCGGCCTCTTCTGGTGGCTTTCGGCTGAAAGGCGGCGCGAAGAGGAGTCGGGCAAAACGCCGCCCGGCTCATCACAGTTTCACAGTCTCACAGCAAATAGGGGGGGAGGGGGTACCCCTTCCTTTTCCCGAAATGCCGGCCTGATGGAAAACGGCCTGATTACAAAGTAGCAGGATTCGAGAAATAATCTGCACCACCTGCGGTGGGGCCAAACGCTCGCTATTCGCTCGCATGGGATTCGTGGTATCCCGGGTTCCCAGGTGCGAGGGATCGGGGCCACCGGCCGATTGAGAGATGAAAAGTGGTGCGCTATAACGCACCAGTTTTTGCAAAACGTGAAGGTAGAACGCACCGGTTTTATAGAAACGAGTCAGATAGTGCTTTGGCGGTATCCCCGGTCCCCAACTGCGAGAGACCGGGGGCACCCTCGGCGTGGTTTGAAAAATGTCAATGGGACGGGGCCACCGCCACCTGCGATGGGGCAGACTCTTGCTTTTCGCTCGCACGGGGTTCGTGGTATCGCAGGTCTTCAAATACGAGGGACCCGGGGCACCCAAACGCTATGGCTTAGTCAAAGGTAGGGCACCTGGCTTTGGAAGCATAGTAATCAAAGTTTTCAGCGCACCAGTAAGGAGTCCTAGACCATAGATCTCAAATACTTTGCCGATTCGTTTAATTTCTTCCGTCCGCTTAGTGAATTTGCAAAACGTAGCTCCAGCGAGGACTGCCATTAAAACAATCAAAAATGCTGTTAATTGGTATACAGCCTCACGTTCTGGTGGCTTGGTCGTTTCCTCTCCACTAAAGTACTGAATTAGTTGCCCCATACCAGCGTGCGTTAGACAGTTGAGAGTAGGCAGAGCTGTCTGGGCTTTCTTATTTGAAGATTGATTGAGGCGTCGGAAGAGAACTGACAAACTCGGAAACCTTGCGGTCTTTGTTGTAACCTGGAGGGCGCGTTGTTCATTTTCGGCCACCCAAGTTAAGCGAAGCACGGATTCGATCATGGGTCTAATAAGGGCTTCTGCACTAGCATTATTAACACCCGTCTGAAACAAGAGCAGGATCGCGTCGCAGTGTTGTAACGATACGGTTAGCAGGGCTCCGACGACCGAGGCTGGAGCAGTATCCCTCACGTCGTTGGGCAGAATTTCTTCAATAAGCTGCACGCCTTTTCGAGCGCGTGCAATTGCCTCAATGTCGCTCGGTGAGAGGTCCATATTCACGAGGCTATCAGAATCAGGTAGGGGAAAAAACGCTTCTATAGATCCTGGAAAAATGGAGAAGGCCCGGGCCTAAATGCTCTCCAGATAGGGGGCTTTGCCGATACTGTACACCTTGCGGCCTTGTACGAAGACCCGCTCATCGCGAAAAAACCGCGATGAACTGGGCACAGCTTCTGGCACCGTGATGTGTGGGCCACATACCACAGCGCCTGATACCTTGATAAGTGGGCTACATGCCAGCTTACTCGTAGATAACGGCTTAGTTACCGAAGGGTAGAAATGCCCTGCTACGGGCCTTCTTCCCGGTACAATGGATGGTAGGGGGTCCCGAGGGGGATTTTCCGCGTTTTTTGGGTGAGCGTGTTGCAAGAAATGGCGTAGCCGGTTCCGGTCACTATCCCTCAGGGGCTAAAGCCCACCTTGTTTTGAAACATTTACGGCACGACTGAAGTCGTGCCCTGACACAAAACTGGCTCACTTTCGAGTTTTTTTGCAAGCTGTGAAGTCATGCACTGGTACAAAGCCAATTTTTGAAGCTTTCTTTAGGGAAGAAAGAGTTCTGGCGCGGGTTTCTTGCGGGCGGTCTTCCTGGTTTTGATTCTGGCGGCGGGAGCGGGTGCGGCCTGGCTGGTTTTTGTGCCCTTCGGACCGGTAACGGAGACCTTTGTCGAGATTGCGCCGGGCTCTTCCTTTATGCGCGCGGGCCGGCAACTGGAAGCGGCGGGCATTGTGCGCAGCCGCTATGGCTTTGACATGGTGCGCTGGTGGAGGCACGGCACACTGAAGGCAGGCGAGTACCGCTTTGACCATCCGGCAGCGGCCACGGAAGTTTATGCGCGCATTGCACGCGGCGATGTGTTTACCAAAGCGGTAACCATTCCGGAGGGCGCGAACCTGTTTGAGATTGCCGCGCGGCTGGAGCAGGCGGGATTTGGCTCGCAGCAGACGTTTTTAGACACGGCGGCTAAACAGGTGAGCCTGGTAACCGACCTGGACCCCGGAGCAAAGAGCCTGGAAGGCTATTTGTTTCCGGACACGTATCATTTTCAGCGCAAGGTGACACCGGCGCAGATTTGCGCGGCGATGGTCAGGCGCTTTCGCGCCGTAGCCGGGCAAATTGGATTGGTAGGATTGAAAGGGAATGTGCATCGAGTGGTGACTATGGCTTCGCTAGTGGAACGGGAGACGGCTCTGGACCGAGAGCGTCCGCTGGTGGCCAGTGTCTTTGAAAACCGGCTGGCTAAAAAGATGCCGCTGATGACCGACCCGTCTGTTATTTACGGATTGGAATTAGCGGGGCGCTGGCGGGGCGTGATTCACGAGAGCGACCTGAAGTTCAAATCGCCTTACAATACTTATCAGCACGCCGGCCTGCCGCCGGGTCCGGTGGCCAATCCCGGGCTGCGGTCGCTGCGCGCGGCGATGGAGCCGGCCAAGACGGACTATCTTTATTTTGTGGCCGCCGGAGCCGATCCCCAGGGAGGGTCGCTGTTTTCCAGCACCATCCAGGAGCACGCGCGTAATGTGGCTGGATACCGGAACGCGATGAAGAAGGCAGGTGGACTGTGAGAATAAGCCTGCGCCGCGCCGCCACTGCAACGCTCGCCGTTCCGCTGATTCTGCTCTCCGGGTGCATGTTCACCACGCGCAAGCTGCCTATTCCCAAGGCGCCGCTGATTACGAATACGGCCACGGCGGGTGAGCTGGTGGCGCAGCTCAACCAGCACTGGGACGCGCTGCAGAGCCTGAATGCCACGGTCGATATCCAGGCCAGCGAATTGAAGCACAAGGAAGGCCTGGCCAAGGATTACACCAGCTTCCGCGGACACATTCTGATGCGCAAGCCGGAACTGATGCGGGTTCTGGGGCAGGTTCCCGTGCTGGGCACGCGCATGTTCGACATGGCCAGCGACGGAAAAGACTTTACGCTGTTCATTCCATCGAAGAACAAAGCGGTGAAGGGGTCGAACTCCCTGAAGAAGAAGTCGGCCAACGAGATAGAGAATATGCGGCCCGGGTTCTTTTTTGACGCCATGGTGGTGCGCGGGTTGAAGGCGGACGACCTGTACGCGGTGGTGTCGGATTCGGAGACGGTGGAGGACGCGGCCCGCAAGCACCTGTTCACCGTTCCGGAATACATTCTGAGCATCAGCCGCAGCAAACCCGGCAGCCAGCAATTGACGCCTGTGCGCGTAGTGGTCTTCCATCGCGATGATCTGATGCCTTATCAGCAGGATCTTTTCGACAGCGAGGGCAACCTGGAGACCGAGGTAGACTATGCGGATTACCGGGATTTCGATTCCGTCAAATATCCTTCGACGATCACCATCAAGCGCCCGCTTGAGGAGTACCAACTGGTTCTGACGGTTGAGAGCGTGAAGGAAAACATGCCTCTGACCGACGACCAATTCCAGATCAAAATTCCCGAGGGGACACCGACACAGCACCTGGAATAGCGGGTCTGATGTGTTAGTATCCCGGCAAACGCAAAGATCGCATTTCCCGGGAGCCTAACATGGAAAGCAACCTCCGCCCGATGAGTCTGGGTGAGATTCTGGACCGCACGGCCCAACTCTACCGCTCGAATTTTTTGCTTTTTGCAGGCATCTATGCCGTTTATGCCGGCGTGGTGCTAGTGCTGAGCCTTGCCCAAATCGGACTGACCTCGATACTCAAGGGGTTGGAATTAACAGTGCTGGTTCCGGCGCTGATGGGCGTCGCCGCTTTAATCGAAGCTTTTTTCATCATCATATTTGCGGGCGCGGTCATTGCGGCCATCAACCGCGCCGTAGCGTGGGTTCATCTGGGTGAGCCAGCCACCATCCGCGGCGCTTATCAGAGCACTCTGCCCCAACTGGGCCGCTACATATGGCTCATGATCCTTACCACTTTTTACATCTGCGCACCGCTGCTGTTGTTGCTCGTTCTGATTCCGCTGGCAATCTTCATGGTCCCCGGATTCACCGGCGGCGGCTCCAGCTCGGAAGCCATGGGGATTCTTGCCGCTGTTGTTTTAGTCCTATTCTTTATTGCCTGGATTGTCTACGCCATTCTCATGGGCTTGCGCTATTCGCTGGCGGTACCGGCCTGCGTGGTGGAGAACCTGAAGGCCCGCGCAGCGCTGCGCCGCAGCATCGAACTCAGCAAAGGTTCGCGGGGGCGCATTTTTCTGCTCGGGTTGCTGATTATTGTCATTCAATTCGGGTTGGTGATGCTGACGCAGGTCTTTTTTATTGTGGCTGTATTCAATCAGCCCGGCCATGTGCTGCCGGCGTGGATGCAGGCGCTGCAGCAGATCGTCAACTTCTTCACCAACACACTTTTCGGGCCAATCTGGGCTACCGGCATTGCGCTCTTCTATTACGATCAGCGAGTGCGCAGGGAGGGCTACGACATTGAGTGGATGTTGCAGGCCGCCGGGCTGACCGCGCCTGCCACCCATCAAGACCCTGGAGCCGCGCATGAATGAGCCGCTTCGCCCCTTGACCCTGGGTGAGATTCTGGACCGCACGGCGCAGCTTTACCGCGCGCGCTTTCTTTTGTTTTTGGGAATCTCGGTTATCCCACCGGAGTGGTCGTGGCGCTGGCTTGTCTGGTCGGCCTGGTTGTGGCGTGGTGGAGCGCGGCCGGCGCTGGCTCGGTATCGGAGGCAGCGGGATATATTCTTGTGGCGATAT
>JBEKFS010000169.1:0-6464 GCA_050013195.1 Occallatibacter sp. | reverse complement strand
GAGTACCTGAAGGTGCTGGCGATCGCGCGGCTCTATCTGGAAAACATCGAGAACGTCCAAGCAAGCTGGGTGACGCAGGGTCTGAAAGTTCTGGAGCTGGGCCTCCACTTCGGCGGCAACGACGTAGGCTCGGTAATGCTGGAAGAGAACGTGGTGAGGGCTGCCGGGACTTCGAACTGCACGACGGAAGAAGAGCTGCGCCGCATCATCCGCGACGCCGGCTTCAAGCCCGTGCAGCGGGACACGCTCTACCGGACGATGTTTTTGAATTAGAACTCCGCTGGGTCAGACGAGTACAGAGCCTCAAGAAACTTGCGCACCTTGACCAGGACATCGAAAGCCTCCGGCAGTTTGACGGGCTTTTGATGGAGTACTTTGTTCCCTGTCTTCGTCACACTTCTTGCCATATCCGTTACCACATCATCCAGGTCGCGCTCATCGGCAACCTGCTCGATCCAGGCAGAAAGTGTGGTGCCTTCAGGCGGCCCGATCATGCGTTCCCTGACTGCATATTCCAGGACGGCTCTACTGAGTGCAATGGAGGCCAGAGGGAATCCATAGATATATGTGCGGACAGCTTCAGCCAGATATTTGCTGACCACCTCCTTGGTCTTGTGCTCCGCGGCAAGCGCGGACAACTGCAGTGTTCGCGAAACATAACCTGGCACTGCTGCAACGACGTCGCGAACATATAGTCTGTCTATATCACCCGCAAACAGGTCAGGCGATTTTCTGGAAAGCTCTTCAAGCGCTGGGATGATGTCGTCTGAGAATTCTTCTCTTGATATTTTGACGTGCTCGGCTATTTTGCGGCCACGTTCCAGCATTTGAGGGCCCTCACCCGGGTGCTTTTTCATGAAGCTCTTGTCCAAATCCTCAACAAATTTCAACACCTCGGAAGATAACCTCAAATGCTCTGTCATAAAATCACTCCCCGCCACGCATTCAGACACCTTGGTGGCGTACACATTAGGATACCTGTTCACTTCGCAGAGCGACAGTAGGATACAAACATTGCGCTGAAAGCCGGAAATTCAGAATTTTTGTCTTCCCCAACCCCACCCTTTTGTGGCACACTTGCAGCCATGGGAAGCAAAGACAAAGGCAGAAAAGAAGTCAAGAAGGCACCCAAGCCGAAGCCCAAGCCGGAACCCGCGCAAAGACGCGATGTATTCACGCCGGTCCCGCCGCCGAAGTAGGAGAGAACAGCTCACCTCGCCGGTGCCCCGCGCTTTAGACGCGGAAGGGTTTCCTATACCCTGAAGGTCGTTTTGTGCCTTTGTCCTGTTTCGGGCTGCCCGTGCGCGCTCAGGCATCAGGAGCAACCCAGACATGCACACGTCACAGCAATACCCCCTGAAAAGCGTTAACTTATAGACAATTCATTCATCAGGGGGTGTACCCGTGCGTTGGAAATCTCCTGCAATCATGCTTTTCGTCATTCTGCTTGCAGCCGTCGCCTCATCGCAGATACCAGCAAATCCCGTTCCTGCCTCCTCCGGCTCCGCCCTGCCCGCCGTGCAGCCGCCAGGCCGTCCGGCTATTGGCATAGCGCTGGAGGGCGGAGGCGCACTGGGCATGGCGCATATAGGCGTCCTGCAATGGCTTGAGGAGCACCACGTTCCCGTAGACCGCATCTCCGGCACCAGCATGGGTTCGCTGGTTGGCGCTCTCTACGCCACGGGCAGCACACCCGCCCAAATGCGCGCGATTGCCGTCAGCGACGCGTTCATGCGCGTCTTTACCCTGCAAACTCCCTACTCCGACCTGAGCTTTCGCCGTCGCCAGGACCGCCGTGAACTACCCGCGGCGTTGACCGTCGGTCTCCGCCATCACCTGTTCCTGCGCAATTCCCTGCTTACCGATCGCGGTGTCAACGAGTTTTTGACCAGCAACCTGCCCAACGACAACAGCCAGGAGTTGGACTTCAACCAGCTTCCCATTCCCTATCGCTGTGTGGCCACCGATCTGAACACCCTTGCATCGGTCACCTTTGCCTCCGGGCCCTTGCCACAGGCCGTGCGCGCCTCCATCTCCATTCCCGGAGTTTTTCAGCCGGTTCAGGACCGCAACGGCCACTATCTGGTTGACGGTGGCATTCTTGAAAACATGCCCACCGGCGTTCTCAAGCGCGACTTGCACGCCGACGTCATCATCGCCATCCACCTTGACGATGCACCTTTATCCAACGCCGACACCAGTTCCGCTCTCGGTGTTCTCAACCGCGCCTTCGATGCCGGCATTGAGCATAATGTTGCGGAGGCCGAGCGGCTGGCCGATGTGGTGGTCAACGTGCCCGTCAGCAGCTTCAACTCCACTGACTACGCCCATGCCGCCCCGCTGATCGACATCGGCTACAAGGCCGCCGAGAAGTATCGCGCAGTCCTGCTACGCTACGCACTCGACGCCGACGGCTGGAAAGCCTATCTGGACGCGCGCGCGAGCCGCCGCAGCCCCAAACCCGGCATCCTGCGCCAGGTCCGTGTGGAAGGAGGGAAGGCAGGCGCCGTTCACGAGGTTCTTGCAGACATGAAGCCTATCGAGGGCCGGCCTATCGAGCCAGCCTCAACGATCGACGCCCTCAAGCACATTGAGTCCAATGGCGTAATCAGCGCCACCTGGGAGACCTTTGCTCCAGCGCCCGTGCCCGCCTCCGTTGCGCCGCCACTAGCTGATGCGCACGCCCCGGGCTCGCCCATCCCAGCCACGCCAGCTCCCGACACGGGCATCCTGATCCGCCTCAGCAACGACCGCATCGGACCGCCCTATCTTATCGTCGGCGCGGAAGTGGCCGCTGCCAACTCCAACGTCACCCGTGGCGAAGGGACAATCCGGCTGATCGATCAGAACCTAGGCGGCTACGGCTCCGAGCTGCGCGCCACCGCGCGCATTGGCTACAGAACCGACCTCTCCGCCGAATACTATCGACTGCTTACCCCCGGCGGCTTTTACATCGAGCCGCGCACTGGCATCCTTCGCGAACCGGTCTACATCTGGGCCAACCAGAAGCGAATCGCAGAACGCTTCCTGCAAAACCTTGACGCGGGTGTCGAGGCCGGCCGTACATTCTCGAACCAATTGCAAATATCTGCCCTGTGGCGCGCCCAGGATACGCGCTGGGGCCTGCGCACCGGCTCCGGCGGCGGGCCCTATATCACAGGGACCGCGCAGACCGGCCTGCTGAACATCAAGTTCGACAAAGCCTCCGCAAGCGTCATCTCGCCCAACGGCTTCCGTCTCTCGGCCTCGGCCGGCGCGCTTTACCATGCCGTCGCAAGCAACAACGCGCCGCTGGTCAAGCTCAACTTCAGCACAACCCGTTCCTGGAGGGATGCCAACATCTTCGGCCTCAACGGGGATGTCAACTCCTATTTACGCGCCAACGTCGCCCAGCCTTACCTTTTCACCCTGGGCGGCCCCATGCGACTCTCCGCATCATCCTTTGACGAGTTTCGCGGCACCGACACCTATCTGGCCCGGGCCGGCTATATGCGCCGCTTTGCGGCTCTGCCCACCGGCCTGGGACAAGGCCTTTATGGCGTCTTCGGTTACGAGGCCGGCGAAATATGGTCGCCACAATCAAAATCAATTCTCCGCCAGGATGGCATCGCCGGCCTGGTGGCCAACACACCCATTGGCCTGTTCACCTTCGGCGTCTCCGTCGGCGACGCGGGCCACCGCAAAGTCTTTGTCACCTTGGGCCGCTGGTTCTGATAGGAATAACCATATGCGCATGCACAATCCGCCACATCCCGGCAAAGTGCTTCGAGAATTTCTGAGCGACACAAACGTAACGACTGCCGCCAAGCATTTACGGGTTTCTCGCGCAACGCTATCCCGTATTCTCAATGGCAAGGCCGGCATCTCGGCTGATATGTCGCTACGCCTTTCCGCCGCGTTTGGCACGCATGCAGAGATCTGGTATGAGTTGCAAACCGACTACGATTTGTGGCGAGCATCCCAGAAGAAGCAGCCGAAGATCGAGCTGTTCAGGCGCGCGGCTTAAAAACCAAGAACGCAGGGTTTACAAACCCCTGCATCCGCTACCCAGACGCACAAAGGCCCTCCCTTGCGGGAGGGCCTTCATGCGTATGGACTACCAGCGTCTTATGCCACTACTTCAATTCCCATCGAACGGGCAGTGCCCCGGATGCTCTTCATCGCAGTCTCCACAGAAGAGGCGTTCAGGTCGGGCATCTTCTGCATGGCGATCTCGCGCACCTGCTTCTCGGTCACCTTGCCGATCTTTTCCTTGTTAGGCGTGCCAGAGCCCTTGGCAATCCCGGCTGCCTTCAGCAGCAGCACCGGCGCCGGCGGCGTTTTGGTGATAAAGCTGAAGCTGCGGTCGGCATAGACCGAAATGACGACCGGAATAATCAGTCCGGCCATCTCCTTGTTTGAGGTGCGCGCGTTGAACTGCTTGCAGAATTCCATGATGTTGACCTGCGCCTGGCCCAGCGCGGGGCCAACCGGTGGCGCCGGCGTGGCCTTGCCGGCCTCGATCTGCAGTTTTACGTATCCCGTAATTTTCTTCGGAGGTGCCATGTGTCGGTTCCTTTGGAACCAGCTTCTAGCTTCTAGCCGATAGCTATTAGCTGGTATCTTCCGTTCATATTTTGGTGACGCATCCCCTGCATTCGCCTACAACCGAGGGCGGCTAGATAATCCGCTCGGCTAGAAGCTGGAAGCTAGTAGCTGGAAGCTGCGTTACTCAATCTTTTCCACTTTGCCAAACTCCATTTCGACCGGGGTGGAGCGTCCGAAGATGGTCACCATGACCTTCAGCGTCTCGCGATCTTCGTTGATCTCATCCACCACGCCATTGAAATTGGCAAAAGGCCCGTCGGTAATGCGGACCTGCTCGTTCTTCTCAAACTTGATTTTAAGCCGCGGCTTGTCCTTGGCGGTCTCGGAACGGAAGAGGATTCCGCTGACTTCTTCCTCGCTCAGAGCCACCGGCTTGTCGCCAGTGCCCAGAAAGCCGGTCACCTTGGGCGTGTCCTTCAGGACATGCCAAAGGTTATTGTCCAGCTCCATCTCCACCAACACATAACCAGGCAGAAAAACCCGTTCCACGGTGCGTTTCTTGCCGTTGACGATCTCCGTTACCTGCTCGGTGGGAATCATCACACGGCCCACCCGGTCGCCCAGCCCGAAGGCCTCCACGCGGCTTTGGATGGACTCGCGCACCTTGCGCTCAAAGCCCGAGTAAGCGTGCAGAATGTACCACCTGAAGCGCTCGTTGCGCTCCGGCAGCGGCTGCGCCTGTGGGCCTGCCTGTTCTGCGTTTTGTTCAGCCTGTTCAACTTGCTCAACCACTTTAGCCTGCCCAGCTTCTTCCGCCTGTTCGGCGAGTTCTGCTTGTTCTGCTCGTTCGGCTTGTTCTGGTTGCTCGGCTTGTTCCAATTCTTCGGCCATCATGCTCTCGTTTCGCGGTTCATTGTCACTACTGCCCGCCCATCTTATGCAGAAGCCAATTCATGCCCGAGGAGAAAATCGAATCCGTCACCAGGAAAAACAATCCGAAGATAAACACCGCGATGATCACCACCGTGGTCGTGGATTGCACTTCCTTGCGCGACGGTGTAACCACCTTGCGCATCTCCGCGCGCACATCACTCAAAAAACGTGTGAATTCGTTCCACTGCCCAACCACGCCGCCGGAAAACTTCGACACGGGATTCTCTCCCTGCCGCTTTATCGGCGACGGCCGATCTTCACCGTTCACGATTGTTGCCTTCGATGCCATGTTTGCAGTTCCTTCGCGCCCGGCGTCGTGCCTTGCGCATTCCTGTTCAATCTGGCAGGGGCGGAGGGATTCGAACCCCCAAGTTCGGTTTTGGAGACCGACAGTTTAGCCGTTGAGCTTACGCCCCTAAAAGCAGCTATCAACTATCAGCTGCCCTACTTCGTTTCCTTGTGCAACTGATGCTTGCGGCAACGGTTACAGAACTTCTTGAACTCCAGACGGCCTGTCGTCGTCTTCTTGTTCTTCGTAGTCGAGTAGTTCCGCTCCTTGCACTCAGAGCACTGCAATGTAACAATTTCCCGCATTCAAAAATCCTTCCAGTTAACAACTATCAGCTATCAGCCAACAGTTTCAATCTCGCGTCGATGTACTTCCGTACTGACAGCTGTCCGCTGTCAGCTGTTAGCTGTCACTTGATAATCTCCGAAACTGTGCCAGCGCCCACCGTGCGGCCGCCTTCGCGGATCGCAAACCGCAATCCCTTTTCCAGCGCCACCGGCGTAATCAGCTCAACCTCAAGCTGCACGTTGTCGCCCGGCATCACCATCTCCACGCCTTCAGGCAGCTGCGCCACTCCCGTCACGTCCGTCGTACGGAAGTAGAACTGCGGCCGGTAGCCCTTGAAGAACGGCGTGTGCCGCCCGCCCTCTTCCTTCGAGAGCACGTACACTTCGCCCTTGAAAACCGTGTGCGGCGTAATCGAGCCCGGCTTGGC
>JBEKFS010000168.1:0-6561 GCA_050013195.1 Occallatibacter sp. | reverse complement strand
GCAGTCGATGTATCTACAGAGCGCGCTTGCGCACATGCCCGAATCGCAATGCGATTCGGACATGAAACAATTCTAGCCAGGTCTGGATCGATGGGTTGGTGGCTAAACCAGCGGCTCAAACCGCGCCTGAAAGAAGCGCAGATATTTAGGCTCGTGGACCATCTTCAGCCCGCGTATGGCTGCCCTCTCGGCATATACCGACTCAACCGACTCGGCCACCACGTCCATGTGTGCCTGGGTGTAGACGCGCCGAGGAATGGTCAGTCGCACCAGTTCCAGCTTTGGCTTGTTTTCTTCGCCAGTTTCCTTGTTTCTTCCCGCTGAAACGATGCCGCGCTCCATGGAGCGTACGCCAGAGTCGAGGTACAGCGCCGCCGCCAGCGCCTGCGCCGGATATTGCTCCTGGGGAATATGCGGCAGGAAGGCACGTGCATCAAGGAATACTCCGTGGCCGCCCACGGGCAGCACAATCGGCACGCCGGCGTCGATCAACTTCTGGCCCAGATACAGGACCTGCCCGACCCTAGCGCGGATGTGGTCCTCGTGCAAGGACTCTTCGATGCCCGTGGCCAGAGCCTCCATGTCGCGACCGGCCATGCCTCCGTAAGTGTGAAGCCCCTCGTAAATAACCGCGAGATTGGCGGCGTCCTCGTAGAGGCCGTGGTCATTTACCGCCAGGAAGCCGCCAATATTGACCAGCGGATCCTTCTTTGCGCTCATAGTGCAGCCGTCGGTGTAAGAGCAGAGTTCCTTGACGATGGAGGCGATGGTGCGGTTCTGGCATCCGGGCTCGCGCTCCTGGATGAAGTAAGCATTCTCGACCACGCGCGCGGCATCAAGAATCACGCGAATACCGTGCTTGTGGGCCAGTTCGCAAACTGCCTTCACGTTGGCCAACGCAATCGGCTGTCCACCGGCCAGATTCACTGTGGCGGCGATGCTGACGTAGGGGATGCGCGCGGCGCCGTAGGTCTTGATGACCTGCTCCAGCTTGTCCAGGTCCACGTTGCCCTTGAAGGGGTGAAGGCTAGTGGGCTCGTGCGCCTCGGGAATAATGATGTCTACAAACGTGCCGCCAGCCAGCTCCTGATGAAGCCGTGTGGTGGTGAAGTACATGTTGCCGGGAACGATGTCGCCAGGCTTGATGAGGGACTTGGAGAGCAGGTTCTCGGCACCGCGACCTTGATGTGTCGGGACCACGTACTTGTAGCCGTACCAGTTCTGTACCGCCGCTTCCATCCGGTAGAAGCTGCGGCTGCCTGCGTAGGCCTCGTCGCCCATCATCATGGCGGCCCATTGGCGGTCGCTCATGGCCGTCGTGCCGGAATCGGTCAACAGGTCGATGTAGACGTCTTCACTGCGCAGAAGAAAGGTATTATAGCCAGCCTCGACGATTGCCTTTTCCAGCTCTGCGTGGCTGGGAATCCTGACCGGTTCCACCACTTTTATCTTGAATGGTTCTGCCCATGTGCGCTTGTTGCCTGCCATATCTCCACTACTCCTTGGGTGCGCTGCCACCCTGACCTCACGAGTCAGATGCAATGCACACTCTGAGAATACGGCAGCAGATATGGATTATTGAAGGCGATTTCGCTGTTTTTTCTTGATAACTCTGGTGGAACATTAGATATTTCGCGTATATACTTTACGAACGTAAGCCTATACGAATGGAGGCATGGCATGTCCGATTCCATCAAGGAAAAACACCTGGATCCCCTGGGATGGAAGATGCTCGTCGAGTTGCAAAAGGACGCCCGCATCTCTTTTGCCGAGTTGGGCCGCCGGGTGGGGCTCTCCACGCCAGCCGTGGCACTACGCGTTCGCCGCATGGAGGACGAGGGCATTATCCTCGCCTACCGCGCTGAGATCAACCCACTACAAGTGGGATTGCCCATCACAGCCTTTATTCGCATGAGCATCGTGGGCGACGTACTGCCCAGGCTGACCGCCCAGCTCCGCTCCATGACGGAGATTGTCGAATGCTACCGCGGGACCGGTGTGGATTCGTTCATCATGAAGGTCCACGTAATCTCGGTTGAGCATCTGAATGACGTGATCGACCACCTGACGCCTTATGGAACCACATCCACATCGCTGGTGCTGGGAACGGTTGTCGAGAAAAGCCTGCTGGGACCTAAGCATCTAGAATGGCAGCCGTCCCAGAAACAACATTCTCAGGATTGATCATTTCTTACTAAGCAACCGATGAACGAATTTATTCATGCGAAGGCGGCGGTGGCGGGGCGGTCGATGAGGGAACAGGCTTGCCATCGGCGGTCTGAGCTTCCATCAGCTCCACGCGGGTTCCATCCGGATCGTAGAGGTTGACCTGGCGCTTGCCGTTCTTTCCCATATGCATCTCGAGAGGCTTGGCGTAGGTCAGGTATGTCTTGTAGGCGGGCCTGGCCTGGAGGATGTCAATCGCCTTTTGCATATCCGTGACAACCAGCGAAATGTGGTTTTGAGTGCCGAAGGTGGCGGGCAATGTGCGGTAGAGCATGAGTTCGATGTAGTCGGTGTCGCCGGGCACCTGCAGATTGACCCAACTTAGTTCATTCTGATTGCTGCCGCCGCGCCATGTTTCCTTGAAACCGAGCACATCGCGATAAAAGGCCATTGACTTTTCGAAGTTTCCGACCAGAAAGCCCACGTGGTAGATGGCCTCTGAAATTCTTGTGGAAGGCATGAATTTTCCCGCAGCCTGGGCTTCCATTCCGCTGGGCAGACTTTGGACGAATTCAATGAGCGTGCCGTCGGGATCCTGAATCTCGAAGGCGTAGTCTCCGGTGCGGGTCTTGCCGCCATTGCCCGGTTTCACCGGAATGCCTTTGGAGCGCAGGTAGGCGCGCATTTGCTCAACGTTGTCCACGCTAAAGCAAAGGTGGCTCATCCAATTCGGAGGATGCGCTGGAGGCTCGTTGAAAAGCTCAATGTGCTGGTGATCGTTGATCTTGATGAAGGCGATGCGAACTTCATTCGTCCCCGGCTTCTTTAGGTCGTAGCTTTCGTCGAAGCCGAGCAGGTCGTGCCAGAAGGAGAAGGTTTTGGGAAGGTCAGAGACAAAGTATCCCGCATGAGAAATGCCTGTAATTCGGGGGCGTTGCGGCGCTACGTCTTGAGCTGAGACAGACAATGCGGCTGTGATCGCAAGAGCCGCGGCTATGTGAACAAGGGCTCTGATTTCAAGAGTCGATTTGTAGCTCATTGCGATTCCCTTCTCAATTGCGGATTTCAGAGAGCAGGTTTTCAATCTCCGCTTTTTCGGCTGCAGTAACCGGCAAGAGCGGCGCGCGGGCGCGGCCTCCGTAGTAACCATTGAAGTCGCAGGCATGCTTTACGCCTGCGATGCCCAACTGGCCGACAACGCGCTGGCTGGGGCCAGTGATGCGTTCCTGCTTCTCTTTTGCGAGTTTGAGGTCATGGTCCTTCCATGCAAAATAGACTTCCTGGCAGGCCTGGGGAGCGCAGGCAGCAAAACCCAGAATTGCGCCGGATGCGCCGGCTTCAAGCGACTCCAGGAGTGTTCCGGCTGAACCGGTGAGCACTTGGAAGCCGACTTCTTTGGTTCGCGTCTTGATAGGCGGAGCCGTAGCAACTGCTGCGCCACCGGCCAGATCGCCGGCAGAGATCAGTGCGTCGCTGGCACCGGCTCTAGGCAAAAGCATCCGCCCTGTGACCGCCTCGAAGATGGGCGTCACGGTAACGATGCGGCGGGGCGAGGCGCTTGTTGCATCAACCAGTGCGCGAATCCGCTCGACACTGCCCGAGGAGTCCTTGATGCCAACGATGTTGGGGTGGGAGGCCAGTTCGGCCACCAGCTCAACGGGAATGTTGTAGGGCACGCAGCGGGGAATGTTGTAGATCAGCACCGGGAGTGGTGAGCGGTCAGCCACGCTGCGGAAGTAGTGGAGCACGGCCGCAGGCGACATCTGGCTGGCATAGTAAGTGGGAGTACGTACCAGCACAACGTCGTAGCGGTATTCAGCAGCAGCCTCCGCCAGCGCGACAGTGGCATTTACACTCTCGCGTCCTATGCCGGCGATGAGCACCTTTTCCCGTGCGGCGGCCTCGGCAGCCACACGCAACACTTCACGGGTCTCGCTGTCATCCAGCTCGGGCGCCTCGCCCGTGGAGCCCAGAAGCAGTATCCCGGAAAGCAATGTGCGTGAGTAGCGGGCGATATTGGCTTCGAGCTTGCGATAGTAGACTCGCTCGTCTGAGTAAAACGGTGTGGGTACGGCAGCGTAAATACCTTCTAGCAGCATGACACCATTGTAGAGGCACGGGCGCGCCTCTATCTCACCTTTAAAGCTTCTTCGAGTCCTGCTGATGTCTCCAGCGCCACATGCTCAAGAAACAAAAAATTCATTTTGAGCGTACGCAGCTTCTCTTCACCTGCAGCTTGTTCAGATAGGGTGTAAGAATGATGGCTTTGAAAGTAGCTCTCCACAGCTACCCATTGCGGAATTGTGCTGCCTGAGATTTCCTTGTAATTTTTTATGCCGAGATAGGCTTCGACATAACGGTCCAGCTCATCAGCCCTCAAGTGCACTAAAACGCCGCTTGACATGGCAGTCTCCCATGCATTCGTCAAGAAAAAATAGAAGCTGGGCTGCAATGCGCGAACGCGCTTGTCGAGTTCTTCTGGCGACTTGGCCAGCCGCGGCATATCCGCGATGACCTGGTCCAGTAGTACGTCGGTCTGGCGCACATTCTCCTGGTCGAGCTTCAGGTGCTCGCGGTCAAAAGCCAACTCAGCATTGAATCGATTACGCACCTCGCTGACGGCCACGTGCTCCCGCCAACTTTCGCGAATTCCTTCTAACCCCAGTGCAATTAGAATGCCGATGGTCACGATGAGAACGTGCTTGGCAATCTCTTTGAATGACTCAACTCGGCCAATTGGCGCGTGAATATCCATGGATGAATCCTTCCTCATGCAACGGTTGCAGCGTGTATTTGCTGCAGGGCGTAGACCGTGGTTTGGCGAAGCTGCATGGCATGGATGCCCTCAGCGGCGGCCTGCGCGGCGGCGATGGTGGTGATGGTGGGAATATGCGCCACTACAGCGGCCCTGCGAATCGCCTTCTCGTCGAAGAAGGTGTCCTGTCCGCACGTGGTGTTGATGATGAGCTGTATACGGTCGCCCTTGATCAGGTCTACGATGTTGGGCCGGCCCTCCTTGACCTTGAAAACGCGCTCAACTGTGAGTCCGGCTTTCTCCAGCACGTTGGCAGTTCCCTGGGTAGCAACGAGCCTGAAGCCCATTTGCACGAAGCGTCGAGCCAGCTCGATAGATGCCGGCTTGTCAGTATCATTAACGCTGAAAAATACCGTGCCGCCTGCGGGTAAAACCTGCCCGGCGGCAAGCTGCGCCTTGGCAAAGGCCTCGCCAAAGGTTGCGGCAACGCCCATCACCTCACCTGTGGAGCGCATCTCCGGTCCCAGCACCATATCAGCGCCGGCGAATTTGCTCCAGGGAAATACTGGTGATTTCACGTAAAAATGAGTTCCGGTTTCGAGGTCCTTGCCCGATGCGAGCTGCGCGGGAAGCAGATCGCGCAATTTGCGGCCAGTCATCAGCCGCGCGGCAATCTTGGCCAGCGGAATTCCGGTGGCCTTGGAAACGTATGGCACGGTGCGCGAGGCGCGCGGGTTCACTTCGATGACATAAACGTGGTCCTGGCCCTTGGTGTCGCGCTGAATGGCGAACTGCAAATTGACCAGGCCTATGACCTTGAGAGCGAGAGCCAGCTTGCGCGTATAAGTGCGCAGTACTTCAAGCGTCTCTGTGCGAATGTCAACAGCAGGCAGCACGCAAGATGAATCACCGGAGTGGATGCCGGCCTCCTCGATGTGCTGCATGATACCGGCAATGAGCACGTCCTCGGAATCGCACAGCGCGTCTACGTCCACCTCGATGGCGTTCTCCAGAAAGTGATCGACCAGCACCGGCCGTTCCTGCGAATATTCCACAGCTTCGCGCATGTAGCGCGTAACCGCATCGGCGTCATAGGCGATGACCATAGCACGGCCGCCGAGTACGTAGCTGGGCCTGACCAGCACTGGGAATCCGATGCGCGCACCGATGGCCAGAGCCTCTTCAACGCTGGTGGCGGTGCCGCCTGCGGGTTGTGGAATCTTCAGCTCATCAAGCATCTTGCCGAAGCGCTTGCGGTCCTCGGCCAGATCAATCGACTCAGGTGATGTACCGATGATGGGTACGCCGGCCGCACGCAGCCTTTGTGCCAGGTTGAGCGGCGTCTGCCCACCGAACTGGACAATCATGCCGATCTCGGCGCCTGATTGCGACTCGTGATTGTAAATCGCCAGCACATCTTCCAGCACCAGCGGCTCAAAGTAGAGCCGGTCGCTGGTGTCGTAATCGGTGGAGACGGTCTCCGGGTTGCAATTGACCATAATGGTCTCGTAACCGTCTTCCTTGAGCGCGAAGGCTGCGTGGCAGCAGCAATAATCGAACTCGATGCCCTGGCCGATTCTATTGGGTCCAGACCCGAGAATGATGATCTTGGGCTTGGCGGTCGGCGGCGCTTCATCCTC
>JBEKFS010000167.1:0-11036 GCA_050013195.1 Occallatibacter sp. | reverse complement strand
TTCCGAATACAAATCGATTTTGAAGTCATTCAAACTTTTATAACAAACGTCAGGTGGCCCGCTCATCAACCCGGAAGAATCACCATGAGCCTTGAGAAGCTGTGCCCCGTTCATCGCGGCCTTTCGCGATGAGCGGGTCTTCGGGTCAGACCAAATGCGAATTCGCGACCCTGTCAAGCCGCGGATGGAATCTTTGCGGTGAGTTCGACTCCCAGAGCCTTCATCACCGCGAGTGTTGTCTTCAGCGTTGGATTCCCCTTTTCACTGAAGGAGCGATAGAGTTGCTCACGCGACAATCCAGTTTTACCGGCAATCTGAGCCATCCCCTTGGCGCGCGCGACAACGCCCAGCGCGTGGGCAATATAGGCGGCGTCGTTGGTTTGAAATGCCTCCGCCATGAAAATCGCAATTGCCTCGTCCGAGCCGAGATCCTCAGCGGGATTGTAGTTAGTTAATTTCTCCGGATTGGTTTTCTTAGGCATTTTCTTCTTCCAGCTCCGTGTCAACCCACCCGCCATTGCAACGGACAAAACTCGGCAAGCCGTGCGAAGTCCCTCGCATTGGCCGTAATCACTTCAATGCCACATCGCGCCGCGCTCGCCGCGATCAGAGCATCATTGGTCAGCCGCTCTTGCCCGATCCGCTCAAACCCATACTTCGCGCCAACCTTGGCCAGAATCCGTCCGGCCTGCGTCCAGTCGCTCAAATTCGGAACCAGCACTCGCCGAGCCCTCTCAAAATCCCTCTCCAGTTTCTCGATGAGTCTGGTGCCCGCCGCATCCGCCCCCGCATAGAGCTCCTCCAGCACCACCGAGCTCACCCAGATGGGTGCCTTTCGGTGCCAGCGCTCAAAGATCAGCCCGGCCTCACGATCATCTCGAAATGCGCCGATGTACACAGAAAAATCGAAGAGAATTTGCATTCGTCTTACCCAAGCACGCCGTACACATCGCGCACGGTCGCCTTCGAGCGAATAAACCGGTCATGCGCCTGATTCGCAATCCGGTTCCGCTCATGCTCAACAATCGCCATGTCGATGGCGCGCTCCACCGTCTCGGTCTCCGTCGGCGCATCCAGCAGCTTCTGCGCGCGCTTCAGCTTGGCCGCATCCAGCCGGAAATGCTTGTGAACCACCATGGTCTTCGCTGTGCCCATACAGAATCCTCTTTCCTCTAATCTTAGCACCGATGTGTACAAATCGGGAGAATATGAACACCAGCAAAAACCCTCTTCTAGGATCGGGATCCGGTGCTGCCGCGCGAACCTTAAAATATATTTCAAATTCTTGCTGATAATTATCTAGTAAACATCGAGATAAACCCAAAAGAATGAATATGTTCCACGTGGAACACTTTTGGACCCCTAACCCCTTTACTTTGCACTTTTCTGCTTTTTCTACCCAACCCAGGTCCCGCTTCTGGGACCTGAATGCGGTATCGCTGGTAGGCCAGGCTTGGTATGCAGGGTTTCAACTCAGCATGCAAACTTGCTACATGAGTAACTAACAGTCCACATATAGATCGACAGGTCAAACGTGAGTCGTTTTGCTCAGAACAAATCTAGAGCATATTTGCTCAGAACCATTATGGATTCTCAACAATGATTTATAGAGGAGGGGGCATATGGCTTACTCCAAACAATTCGCGTGCGATGTGTGTGGTTCTCAAAAGAAAGTCACGAACAATTGGTTTCTTGTTGAAGCTTCAGCTACTCGTATCAGTATCACGGCCTTTGATACTACTGATGCAAAACTAAAACGTTTTGCAATGCTCTGCGGCGAAAATTGTTTGCAAAAGTACTTGTCGCAGACTTTGGATTTTCTGCAGACCCATCCGCAATCGCCTGTTTATAGTGAAACGATGCCCGAGTCCGTGGAGCGGGTGGCTCACGTCTGACCACAAATCTCTTGATGCCCCAGGTCCCGCTTCTGGGATCAGGGATGCGGAAAAGCTGGTAGGTCGGTGTTTCAACTCCGGCATTCCGCCGACACCCCGGCAGCGTGATTCTAACCTCTGAGCCGCCTGCCAACCCGCTGTCTCCCTGACACTGACCCCTGACCCCTGTTTTTCGCTTCCCAAATAACCCAATTTTGCGCCATAAACCTCTACTTCGAAGTAGAGGTTCTTTGTGCGCGTCAATCCACTTAATGCCCAGGTTTATGTAACTTTTGAAGGAGAGATTTTTTCGTGTGCTCTGGCTTGGAATCCTTGGTCGCTGCTGGGGCCGCTGCAGGGGCGGCTGTTCCCTCGTCCTTAGGAGGTTCAAGCTGCGGAGTTATCGAAGGCGGACGAGGCCCCGAGCCCCATGGCAGAAGGACGGAGGGGAGGCAGCCGGGACCTTCCGCGCTCGCCTTGAGCATCCCATGCGATATGCCCGGCACATAAGGAAAAACCGCCATCACCGCGTGGCCATCCGCGCTCGTATTCAGCATCAGGCTGACTGACACGCCTTCCGACTCCAACACCAATGGAATCTTCTCCTTCGCAGGAAATCGGTCGGCAATGATCAGAACTGCCTTAGCATCCGGCTGGGCTAGTCTCACTTCCAGCTTGCACCCCTTATCTACCGAAATCACTGGATGGGGAACCAATGTGCCGTAAACCATTAACTGCCGATCCCTTCCGGAAAAAAGATAACGAACCGGCTCCGCGATCTCGGTCAATGGCATGATATTGAGCTCATCGTTCCCTGCTGTGAAGCTCAGTTCCTGCTCGGGCGTCGGATCATGAAGCATCAACAACCCTTGTCCATTCACATAGATATCTCTGATATCGGTGGAGAGACTCTTGTCTATCGGCCAAGTGCCAAAAGCATAGACCTTGTTCTCGGGAGCGCCTTCGACAAACATGCGATAGCGCGTCGCTACACGGCCTCCCTGCATCACCTGATCGTCAATTTTTTTGAAGACCAATCGCAACCCCGACGGATTGAGGCGCGATCCCGTCAGAATCAAGTCACCTGACCCAGCATCGTCCCATCGGGCCTGACGCTCCAGCGTAGTCAGCAAATCCTTCGAGGGGGTGGGTTGGCCCTTGAAATTAAAGTAGTTTAAGACATCCGCTTGCTTCGTATCTTGCCCATAGGAAAAGAACGGGGACTGGAACAGGACACAAAGCGAGATGTAGGCAAAGAGCCGAATCGGCATCAACATAATACATATATATATCGATTTAGCAGTGTGATGTCCAAATGTAACCAGTTTGGGGGTATCGAATTTCCAAACAATGCCATTTCGCTGATCCGTCCGCCCGCTGACCTGCAGAAGCGCAAAGATGGTACCCGTAAAACGAGGGAGTTAAGGACATAACAGCGTCCCGCATTGTGATACTAAAGCCTGAAGGTGAGTTTCGTCACATCCCCGAACCTGTCTGCAAACTAGCATCTAAAACATGAACGCAGAGAATCTTATTCTGATTGCGCCGTACTCGCTTCTGTTGGGCGCCGCGCTGCAGATCCTCGTTGCGAGGCTGTTGAACGCCCGGACAAAGGGGATTCTGGCCTTTCTCACCTGCCTGCCGGCCGTTGCTTCCGTGGCCATGCTGGTGGGATCGGTCAAGACCGGGCAGGCAATCGAACGGACCGTCTTCAACTGCAATGGACTGCTAAACGTCATCTTCCATGTAGATGCCCTCAGCGTCCTTTTTGCCTTGATGGGGACAGGCCTGGGCGCCCTGGTGCTGCTCTACTCCATCGGCTACATGGCACACGACAAGGCCGCCACCCGCTTCTACGCCTCCATGCTGGTTTTCATCGCCGGCTTTGTCGGACTGGTATACAGCGCTAACCTCTTTGTTTTCTATCTCTGCTGGGAGCTGGTGGGCTTATGCTCCTTCAGCCTGGTGGGCTTCTGGTACACCAACCGCGAGGCCGTTGCCGGCGCACGCAAAGTGCTGCTGATGACCCACATTGCGGGCTACGGCTTGCTGGCAGCGATTTTGGTGGTCTACCACCGCACCGGCAGCGCATTGTGGACCGATCCCAAGGTGGCTCAGGCATTTACCGGCGGCATCTTTGTGCTGATGCTGGTGGCTTTGGTGGCCAAATCCGTGCAGGTTCCGCTGCACACTTGGATTCCCGAGGCCATGGCTGCTCCCACCCCGGTTAGCGCCTTGCTGCACGCGGCTTGCTACGTCAAGGCCGGCGTCTACCTGGCCGCCCGCATGCACAGCTTTGGCGCATGGCCGGTGAACGGAGGCTTCGCATGGGGAAATATGCTGGCCTACTCCACGGTGAGCCAGATTGGCTACATGATGATGGGCATCGGCATCGGAACTCCTTTGGCGATCGCAGCAGGTTTGTTGCACTGTCTTAATCACGGATTCTTCAAAGCCGGGCTGTTTTTGACGGCAGGTTCGGTGCAGCACGCGACGGGCACGCGCGACATGAATCAGCTCGGCGGCCTGGCGCAGAAGATGCCCAAGACGACGCTGTCTTGGCTTATAGGCGTAGGCAGCATGATGGGCATTCCGCTGATGAGCGGATTCGCCAGCAAGTGGATGCTCTATGCCGCAGCCTTGCAGGCTGGATGGGCTGTGCCAGCAATGGTGGCCTGGGCGGCCAGCCTGGGCACGGTCTTTTTCGGCGCCAAAGCTACCAGCCTCGTCTTCCTCGGCCCGCTGACCAAGGCGACCAAAGACGCGCATGAGTCCCCGCCGACGATGGTCTGGGGCATGGGATTTCTGGCTGCGGGCAGCGTCATTTTGGGTGTTGCGCCGCAGTTGGCCGTTAACTATCTGCTCAATCCGATTCTGATGGCGTTGCATGTCAGTCCGGTGCAGGTGACGTGGTTTGGCTTGTCGGTTGGAGCGGGCAGCTTCTCGACCATGGGCGGCCTGGTGCTGGCCGTGGTCTCGTTGATTCTCGGCGGACTGATCTACGCGATTGCTTACGTGTCGAGTCAGCCCAAGGTTGACGGCGCGGCGCTGGCCGGCGGAGGAATCTTTACTGGTGGCGAGCCGTTGTCGGAGCAGGGCAGGCTCACGGCCAGCGACTTTTCAAGCATCTTCCTGCAAAACTGGCATGAGTTCTTCCGCTGGTCCAATGTGGACGCGGTTTACCTAGGCGTCTGGCGTGGCTTGCAGGCAGCTTCACGCGGCCTGGGCGTTGTCGTCTCCTGGATGGAACGGTACGCGTTGGTGCTCGTTGTTGTTTTGGCGGCTGCGGTGCTGGCGGGCATTCGTTGGTTTGCTCCAACTATCGCGGGCGTTCAGACTCTTCCATCGACACCAATGCCGTTTCTGTTGGTTTTAGCTTGCGCCGTGGCCGGTGTTGCGCTGATTCTGACAGCTCTAGCTCACTCGAAATGGCTTCGCCTCGCGCCGTTGATGATTCTGGCCGGCACAGCCGCAGTTGCTGGGCTGATCATTCCCGATCCATGGATTCGTCTTGGGCTTCTGGAACTGGGCGCGTTGCTGACCGTAGCGCTGGTTTGGCAAAGTGCGCGTACACAAGCCGCAAAGCTGACCTATCTTGCTGTTGTCCTCATTTCGGCCGTGTCGCTGATTTCCAGCGACCTGTTGCTGGAGCGCGGACAGCCGGATTGGGCACGTGCGTTGCTGCTGACCAGCGTTTGCGTCAAGCTGGCCGCTATTCCGCTCTTCTTCTGGCTGCTCAGCCTGGCCGACGAATTGCCGGCTGTGGTTCTTGGCCTGATTATCGCGGTCGTCGATATGGCCGCCTTCGGCGAACTCTACATTACAGCCCAGGCGACTCCAGGCTTACTGACTCCTCAGGGATTTCTGCTTGGCGCGGCTGCTGTCACCTCGTTCCTTGCCGCTCTACTCATGCTCACGCAGCGCAGCCTCAAACGCCTGCTGGTTCTTTCAACTGTCGAGGATGTCGGCTTTCTGCTATTGGGAGTCTTCTCCTTGAAGACTCTCGGCTACAACGGCGCAATCATTGCCGCCGTGACACATGCCCTGGCCAAGGCTCTGCTCTTTGCTTGCCTCTCCGGTCCCGAGGCCGACGGCGCATTGGATGGCGAACACACTGGCCTGGCTACGCGCTACCCAGTTGCTACATTCGGCTTCCTCTTCGGAATGCTGGCCATGCTGGGCGTGCCGCCGACGCTTGGCTACATCGGACGCTGGAGACTTTACGAGTCTGCTGTGCAAATCGGCTGGCCATTGGCAGCGGTCTTTATTCTCTCGTCGATCTTCGCGCTGATCGCGTACACCTTGGCGCTGACTCGCATCTGGTGGGGACCGCCGGTTGACGCATATCCACATCCGTCGCCGCCGCAAGCTGCAAACGAGCCGTTCCTATTGAAGGCCGTGATCGTAGCACTCGTAGTGCTGGTTCTGGCTGGCGGCGTCTGGCCAGATGCGCTGCAAATGCTGCTTGGAGGGAGACCATGAATCTCTGGAGTAAATTGATGTGCTATTGCCGCAGCCACAGCCCATGGCTCTTTCACATGAACTCCGGCAGTTGCAATGGATGCGACATTGAGATTGTGGCTGCCCTCTCGCCGCGCTACGACGCCGAGCAGTTGGGCGTGCGCCTGGAAGGCTCGCCGCGCCACGCCGACATTCTCTGTGTCACCGGTCCGGTCACGCACAACGCCGTCGGCGCCATCAAGACGGTCTACAGTCAGGTCTTTGGGCCCAAGGCTGTGGTGGCCATTGGATCATGCCCGGCAACGACAAATGTCTTTATCGACAGCCGCACGCTGGCCGGGCCGCTGCACAAACACATTCCGGTGGATGTCTTTGTCCCCGGCTGCCCGCCCCGTCCCGACGCCATCATTCTGGGAGTGGCGAAGGCTGCGGGGATTCTGGCCGCGCGAGGCTCAAAGCCGCCCGTGGCTGACGCCGAGCCTGAGATTGTTGGCGACCCCGGAAATAATTGCGAAAGCTGCGCATGCAGTTCCACGGAGGTGCAGGCATGATGACGCCAGAGATTTGGGGAAGTCTGACAACTGCCTTAGCACGCCTGCTTATCTTTCCCGGCGTGCTCTTCGCCGTTCCAGCCGCGTGGTTCTTCCTCTGGGTGGAACGCAAGGCGGTGGCGCGGATGCAGGGCCGCATCGGCCCTCCCTTCATGCAGCCGTTTTTCGACTTCATCAAGCTGCTGGGAAAAGACACGCCGCGGCGCACGGGCGTTGGCGGCCTGTTAATGAAGTTCTGGCCGCTGATTGCAGTTTCGGCGGCTGCGGGCGCGGTCGGCCTGTTGCCTGTGTTGCCCGCATCGGGCGGATTTCAGGGCGATTTGATTCTTCTGCTTGCGCTTCTGGAATTGCCTTCCATGTGTATCATTGCCGCGGGCTTCAGCTCGCGCTCCATCTTCGGCGAGATAGGCTCGGCGCGTGAAGCCGTTCTCAGTGTCAGCTACAACATTGTTTTTCTGCTGGCCATCATTTCAATCGCCGCCTCGCAGCATACATTCAGCCTCTCGGCGCTGGCGCAATTGCCGGCTTCTCCGCTACGCTGGCTGGGCATTGTGGCGATTCTGGTTTGCCTGCCCGCCAAGCTGCATCTCAATCCCTTCTCGCTGCCCAACGCCGAGCAGGAGATCTACTCCGGCCCGATGGTCGAATACGCGGGGCCCGAGCTAGCCATGTGGGAGCTTTCGCATGGGCTGGAATGGGTTGCCGCGACCGGGTTGGTTGCCACGCTGATTGCTCCAGCCGTCACTCTCTGGTGGGTTGCCGCTTTGGTTTTTGTTGCGCTCTCTTTTGGCCTGGTGCTGCTCTTGTCGGTGGTAGCGGCCGCCACGGCGCGCTTGCAGATCGATACAACGGTGCGTTTTTACTGGCAATGCACGATCATCTTCGCGGTACTGGCGATTGCGTCCGCGCTATTCATGAGGCTTAAAGCATGAACATTCTGACCATGCTGTGGAAGAACCTGTGGGGCGGCTCGCGGACGATGCTCTTTCCCGCGCGCCCCAAAGTGAGTGAGCATTATCGGGGCTTGGTGCGCTTCGATCCTGCGCTTTGCTCGGGCTGCGCCGTTTGCAAAATGCGCTGCACCGCGCGCGCCATCGAGTTCAAGGCCGGCAAGGGCCAATTTACCTGGAGCTATGAGCCCGGCCAATGCACCTTTTGCGGGCGTTGCGTGGAGGGATGCAAGGAACATGCGCTGAGTCAGGACTCGGAGTGTCCTCCGATTTACCTGACACCAGGCGAGTTGAAAAAGTCCTATACCATTGCCCGCAAGCAGACCGTCAAGCCGGCTGTGGTTCCGGCGGCTGTTGCAGCAGTGCAGGCAGCCAGCCCCGCCGATGGAGGCACAAAATGAGTTCACTCGAAAGCATTTCTACAAAACTTGGAATCACGGAACCATGGGTCGATAAGGGCGGAGTGCATTGGCTCACGCCGGACGCGGCAAAAGTACGTGAAGTGGCGAAGGCGATGAACGAAATTCGCGCGCGCTTCATCACCATCACCGCCTATCAGCTTCCCAAGGAAGATGGATTTCGCCTGGAGTATCACTGGGATCTCAACGGCCAGTTGCTGGGTTTTTCCTTTCAGCTTGCAGGCAAATCAATCGAGAGCATCTTTGATCTAACCGAAGCCGCGGACTGGATTGAGCGCGAGATTCACGAAGAATATGGCATCGACTTCACGGGCCGCGAATACGAACCCCTGCTTCTGCGCCAGGGTGAAACGATGGGCGTGAACCTGCGCGACGTTGTGGCCGCAGGTAAGGAGACAATATGAGCTATAAGATTCCCATGGGTCCGTATCACCCGGCTCTGGAAGAACCTTACAAGCTGGATATGATTTGCGAAGGCGAGACGGTTCTTGACGCCAAGCTGCATATCGGGTTCAACTTTCGCGGCATCGAGCACCTGGCCGAGACGCGCAATCACATTCAGGTCATCGCACTGATGGAGCGGGTCTGCGGCATCTGCTCGTTCATTCATACGCTCACCCTGTGCCGGGCGATGGAAGGGCTTGCGGGCGTGACGGCGCCTCCGCGCGCGCAGTACATTCGCGTCATCATGGCGGAGCTGGAGCGGCTGCACTCGCACGTGCTCTGGGCAGGTATTGCCGCCAAGCTCATGGGCTTCAAAACCATGTTCATGACCTGCTTCGAGATTCGCGAGAAGATCATGGACATTCTCGCCGCCATCAGCGGCAACCGCGTCAACTATTCTATGAACCGCATTGGCGGCGTTAATCGCGACATCACCGACCCGCAATCGATTCTCAGGATGGTCGAGAAACTGGAAGGCGAGATGGCAAAAACCGTTATCCCCATCTTCACCACCAGCAGGACGGCACGATCGCGCTGCGCGGGCATCGGCGTGCTGACGAATGAAAAGGCTATTTCCTGCGGCGTTGTTGGGCCAGTGGCGCGCGCTTCGGGCTTGCCCCAGGATCTCCGGAAGGACGCGCCCTATGCGGCTTATCCTGAGATGGAGTTCGATGTGCCGGTTGTGCCTGAAGGCGACGTGCGCGCGCGTCTGCTTGTTCGAGCGTTGGAGATCATGGAAAGCTGCAAGATTCTTCGCCAGGCGCTGGCCAAGCTGCCTCCCGGCGAGTTCCACACCGGCGACGACAAGTTCAATTTCATCACCGGAACCTCCACAGCACGCGTCGAAGCGCCGCGTGGAGAGGTCATGTACTCGGTCTCCTGGAAAGAGGGGTCGCGGAATCCGGCGCGCGTTCATGTGCGCACACCGACTTTTGCCGTGATGCCGGCTATTCGCTGGATGGTGAAGGGCGCGCGGCTGGCGGATACGCCGCTGATTCAGGCTTCCATTGATCCCTGCTACTCCTGCACTGATAGGTAGCGCGACAGGCCGGAGCGTTCTGCTCCGGCCTGTGCTTTCTCTTCATCGCAATACAGTAACTTCTCCAGTCTGAGAGCTGTTGGGGAGTTATGCGTTCAGCGCCTTCCCTGAGAGGCTCTTAGAATCCGGCCCAGCGCTGATAGGCAGCGAGGATATGCCCGCCCCATAGGCCGCTTACGATGCCGCCGATGCAGAGGAATGTGCCCAGCGGAAGCTTGCTCAGCGCCCATCTTTCCGAGCCTCGCCGCGCCGACGGGACTGCCAACATAACAATCGCAACCAAAGCTCCGAGAACAACTCCCAAGCCAAAGGCAAGCAGGGCTTGCGGCAGGCCGAGCCAAACAGCAAGCAGAAGCATGAGTTTGGCATCTCCCAACCCGATTCCATCCCGATGGCGCACGATCCAGTAAGTCCACTTGATAATCAGGATCAGCGCTGGAGCGACCAGAATGCCCAGCAGCCACTTGCATACGATGCCAAGAATATGGGATCGAAAGGTCTCCTGCCCGCCAGCCCATGGTAGAGGCGAGATGGAAATCCAGGTCCCATACAACCCAAAGCCTAGAAGTGTAAGAGCGAAGCCGAATGCTGCGCCACCCAAAGTGAGCCAATCTGGAAGCCAAAGATATTCAACATCGAAGACGGCGAGGGCCACCAGCAGCCAGTAAAGAACCATCTTCCCGCCGACGAAGATCAGGGAATTACAGATGTTCACCGCGGGCCACCCCGGTAAATATAATCCACGCAGCACCTGCCAAGCGGAAATAGCCCACAGCCCTCCCACCGCCAACTCCACCAGTGGATAGCGCCAGCCGATCCATGCACGGCAGGTGCGGCAGCGGCCACGCAGGGCGAGCCAACTGAGGAGGGGTACATTCTCCCACCAGGCGAGCGTACGTCCACACTGGCGGCAATGGGAGCGGGGGTGGACGATGCTTTCGCCTGCGGGCCAGCGGCTAAGGCAGACATATGCGAATCATAGACGAGTTGAGTATACGGCTTCAGAATACATTAATATGCAATGTTCGAAGGGGTATTGCATCAGCCTTGCCGCCTTGTTGCAAGGTAGACTGGATGTGCATGAATATCCCGCCTGAAAGTACGTCGAAACAGGTTTCCACGCCGCAGCTTGCATCGGAGCCGGCAAGGGCAACCGATCCGGAGCAGGCGGCAGCTTTGTTTCAGCAGTCGGTGGCCATCATGGCTCGGCTTCGGGCTCCCGGCGGATGCCCCTGGGACCGCGAGCAATCCTTCGATTCCATTCGCAAATACACGCTGGAGGAGACCTACGAGGTCTT
>JBEKFS010000166.1:0-12349 GCA_050013195.1 Occallatibacter sp. | reverse complement strand
GAAGGCGAACCGCTCGAAAATGCGCTGCGCCGGTTTAAGCGGAAGGTACAGCAGGAGGACATCATCAAGGAAGTCAAGCGTCACTCCTACTACCTGAAGCCCGGTGAGAAGAAACGCGTAAAGGCGGCTTTAGCGCGCAAGCGGAATCGCAAGAAGGCTCGTAAAGAGCAGGACTAGCTTCAGAACCATCGTGACATGCGCTGCCCCGGCGACACCCGCATCGAGATGCGGGCAGGAAACCAGAGATCGCAGGTAAGGCCGGGGCGGTTTGTCACGTTACATTCATTGATCTCCAACTTTCTGCATGCAGATTGCCTGGAGGTTGTATCCCCAGGTCTTACCGGCTCTGCCGGGTAGACCATCAATTTGCCGCTGAACTTGTTGCGGCCCGGGCCCTGGTTGTTACTACAGCACGAAGCAGGGAAACGGGACCGGCAAGCTGATTTTGTTCATGGCCGATTTCATCGAATTTCCCTACTTTGGGGAAGACGGCCATGGAATTTACCGACAGAGTTTTGACGTGCAGCGACTGTGGAGCCGATTTTGTATTTACCGCCGGCGAGCAGCTTTTCTTCCACGATAAACAGTTCAAGAATGAGCCCAAGCACTGCAAGCAGTGCAAGGCGAAGCGCGTTCGCGGGGGCTCCAGGGTGCGTCCGGAGACCCGGACTAACTGCTCGCAGTGCGGCGCAGAAACGACGGTTCCTTTCAAGCCCACTCAGGGCAGGCCGGTATTGTGCCGCTCCTGCTTCAAACAGCAGACGCAGCAGCCGGGGGCTATTCCCGCCTCGCCGTCAATTCCGCCGCCAAGCCCCGAGCCGACTCCGGAGCCGCAACAAGTGGAAGGGGATTAAGACGTATTCTGCTGCCTGACATCTGCATCGCTCCCCTATACTGAGGCGTGGTGATCCGGCGTTGTTTTGTGCCGGTCAGCAGGAGGGCCGCGTCATGGTGCAGACACGGATCAAACCATACTTTCAGGAAGTTGCCGAGAAGGCGCGGCGCCGTGAGCAGCAGAGAATCTTCCGACGCAACCAGGCCTTTGGACTGGTGCTGGTGGCTGCGGCGATCCTGATCTTCTGGCTCCTGCGCACAAATCCCAAGTGGATTTTTCCGCCGGGATGGTGGCGGCCGTGAGTCCTGCGCGGACGGCGGGCGGCGGCTGCGCCGCGGCTGACCCTTTGGCAGCTCTTCTGCTGGGGCCGACGGGTAGCGGCAAGACGGCGCTTTCACTCGAACTGGGCGAGCGCTTTGGCGGCGAGATTGTCAGTTGCGACTCGGTGGCCGTCTATCGCGGCATGGACCTGGGCACAGCTAAACCGACAAAAGAAGAGCGTGCGCGGCTACCGCATCACCTCATCGACGTGGCTGATCCTGACCAGCCCTTCACGGCGGGCGAGTATAGCCGGAAGGCGCGTGCGGCTTTGCATGAGATTGCGGCGCGAGGCCGAATGCCCATTGTGACTGGCGGGACCGGGCTCTACTTGAGAGCGCTCACCGAAGGGCTCTTTGCCGGGCCAGAGCGGCACGAGGAGCTGCGGCGGCGTCTGCAAAAGAGCCGCGAGAGGCACGGCGAAGCCTGGCTGCACCGAATGCTCGGACGGCTCGACCCGGCCTCGGCTGCACGCATTCACGCGAACGACGCAGCCAAGCTGATTCGCGCCATTGAGGTCTGCCTGGCGGCGCGCAGGCCGCTTTCTGAAGTACTGGCGCGTGATCCGCTCACCGGCTTCCGATTGCTGCGCATCGGCCTCAACCCGCCGCGTCAGGCGCTATACGACCGGCTCAATCGCCGCTGCGCTGAAATGTTTGCGGCCGGCATCATCGAAGAGACCCGTGGCCTGCTCGAACGCTATGGACCGGTAAAGGCGCTCGACTCGCTGGGTTACCGGCAGGCATTGCACGTGCTGCGGGAGTCATGGTCTCTAGAGGAAGCGGTGGCGGCGGCCCAGCAGGGTCATCGCAACTACGCCAAGCGGCAGATGACCTGGTTCCGGCGCGAGCCGGATGTGCATTGGATCGCGGGCTTTGGCGATGATCCGGAGGTGTTGCGCGCAGCAACCGAACTAGTGCAGAAAAATCGTTAACAATTGTTTCCGCGGGATGGGTTGAACAGGCTCAGATGCGAAGTGGGCCGCAGGCGCATCCATTAAACTGGACGGTGGAATGCGGCGTTCACGGAAGTTGCACGGCGCGTTGGAATGGAGCTTTCCTTGGCTGAGTCAAAGATAGAGACGATCTACGATGTGGCGATTATTGGCGGCGGGCCGGCCGGATACACGGCGGCCATCCGCGCGGCGGAGTACGGGCTGAAGGTAGCGCTGATCGAAGAGTCAGCCAAGCTGGGCGGAACCTGCCTGCACGTGGGCTGCATTCCCACCAAAGCTTTGCTCTTCAACGCCGAGATCTGGGACCACCTGAAGCATGCCGCAGAGTTTGGCATTGAGGGCATCGGCGCGCCAACGC
Source organism: Occallatibacter sp. (assembly GCA_050013195.1). Classification (GTDB taxonomy): domain Bacteria; phylum Acidobacteriota; class Terriglobia; order Terriglobales; family Acidobacteriaceae; genus Telmatobacter. The sequence goes on along the minus strand of JBEKFS010000166.1, from coordinate 9,883 downwards.
TCAACTGGGCTGCGGTACACCAGCGCAAGAACGCCATCATCACCAAGCACGTCAAGGGCCTGGACTTCCTGATGAAGAAGCACAAGATTACGCGCATCGTAGGCTATGGCCGGCTGCTCGGCCCCGCGCGCGACGGCGTGCACGAGCTTGAGGTGACAGCGGCAGGTGGTGAAGTGAGCCCGATCAAGGCGAAAAACGTCATCCTCGCCACCGGCTCAGAGGCCAAGATGCTGCCGGGACTCAAGCCCGACGACCGCATCCTGACCAACATAGAAATCCTGGCCATGGAGCAGATTCCCAAGTCGTTGATCGTCATTGGCGCGGGCGCGGTGGGCATGGAGTTCGCCTCGCTCTTCCGCACGTTTGGGAGCGAGGTGACGATTCTTGAGTTTTTGCCGCGCGTGGTTCCGGTGGAGGACGAGGAAATCTCCAAAGAGATTACGCGCCTCTTCAAGAAGCGCGGTATCGATGTGAATACAGGCGCAAAGGTCGAGAAGGTGGAGAAGACCGAAGCCGGCGTGAAGGTCACCTTTACGGACGCGAACGGCGCGGCGCAAGTGAAGGAAGCCGAAAAGGTGCTGGTGGCCGTGGGACGAGCGGGACGAACCAGCGATCTTGGCCTGGAGAAGACGCGCATTGAGATTGAACGCGGGCTGATCAAGGTCAACGAAGCTCAGGAGACCGCCGAGCCGGGCATCTTCGCAATCGGGGACATTGTGGCTGGGCTGCCGCAACTGGCGCATGTGGGCGCGATGAGCGGCATGATCGCAGCGGCCAAAATTGCTGGTCGCACATTTCGTCCGGTGCGCCGCGACCGTATCCCCGGATGCACCTACACCGAGCCGCAGATCGGGTCAGTGGGCCTGACCGAGACGCAGGCCAAAGAAAAAGGCTACGAGGTAAAGGTGGGCAAGTTTCCCTTTGCGGGCAACTCCAAGGCCACCATTATCGGCAGCCACGACGGCTTCGTGAAGGTGGTCGCCGACGCAAAATACGGCGAAATTCTGGGTGTGCATATCCTCGGCCCGCAAGCCACCGAGTTGATCGCCGAGGCGGTCGCCGTGCTGGAGCTGGAAGGCACAGTGGAAGAATTGATGTTTACCATCCACGCGCATCCCACTCTGGCCGAGTCTCTGCTGGACGCCTACGGCGCAGTGGAGGGAATGGCGATCAACGCGTAAAGGAAGTTGCTTCGCCGAAAACCGCTTGCAAGTTGAAGATGCGGAATCCGGCGAAAAAGCGGCCATTTTGGGGTTAAAAGGGCGCTTTTTAGGGCCAAAAAGGGTCAAAATAGGGGGTTTGCAGTTACTGATTAGTCAACATGGGTAAAATACAAGATGTTTATTTTGTGCAAGTTACGATCTGTTTACAGGTCGAAAAATGATTTCCACAGGGTGGGGGGGGTGGGGGTACCCGGATTTCTTGGCGAAGAAAAGGAGAAAAAGACCGGTAAAACGGGGCCAGCGAGCAGGGAATAAAAAGTAACCGTCCTCTGGACCTTGTTCATGCTTTGATTGTGCGCCGAAGCGGGGAAATAATCTGCAAACCTCTCCGGCATTTTCTGGTGGACAATTGAGAAAAAACGCCATACACTGTAAATACAATTAGCGATGGTATAGTTTTGGTTAGGAAAGCTCATGAACGAGAAATCGTTGGTTTTCGACTGGGACGAGGCTAACCAGAACCATCTGGCACGACACGACGTTACTCCCAAAGAAGCCGAGGAGGTAGTTCTTGGCGACCCTCTCGACATTGAACTGCAAACGGCGGAGGGTAGCGGCGGAGAAGAGCGGATATTACACGTCGGGGAAACGCGCAAAGGACGAATTTTGGAGCTTGTGTCAACGTGGCGCGATGGAAAAGCTCGAATCCTCTCCGCGTGGGATGCACCTCGGCAATCCAGGCTGGACTATCTGGCTGAAATGAGGAGGCGTTATGGAAGCATTGACGATTCCGAAGTTTGAGAACGAAACCGACGAAGCCAATTGGCTCTACGAGAACCGCGAGGGGTTGGCGGCGGCGTTTCATCAGGCGGTGCAGGAGGGGCGTGTCCGGCAAGGTACGCTGAAGCAGCGCGGAGTCACGCCTCCGACCACTATCCGCCTTGCTCCGGAAGACATCTCGCGCGCACGGACGCTGGCGGAACGCCGTGGTCTGCGCTATCAGACTTATCTCAAGATGCTGATTCACGAGGGGCTGGAGCGGGAGGAGCGGATGGCGAGCTAGGACTCAGCATTTGCCTTATCTGAATGTAGAGTTACTAGTGCAACCTTTCGAATTTTATCTGCTTGTTCATGAAATCCTTTGAAAAGCTCCGCATAAATCTTTTCTCGGTCATCGATATGCTTAGACTTTATCCTGTTCTCGATAATGATGTCCTCTGTGGTTACGGTCCCACTCATTTTTCCAAGCATTGTTGCCAGTCCGGTTGAGCCTTCGATTGATTTGTTAGATCCTTTGATCTGCTCTATCTTCTCAGCCGCATCACTTACAAATGCCTGGAAACTATCAATAATTTTTCCCTTATCCAAAACGTCTGCAATAAAAATAGTGTTTCTCATTACCGGGAGAACATTACGTATATCCTGCAACATCCCGTCACTCATGCTCGGCCATTCAACATTGTTGAAGACATGAGGCAATTTAATATCCGCTATTGTGAGACTTGATAGGATTGCACTCCATTCTGCTTTCTTCTGGTCTAGACCCCACCGCACGCGATCCCTCTTACTCGATGCGCTGAAGGACCATCGCGCGATCCACACACCAATCCCTATGGACAAAAGGCTGACCGCTGTGGGAATCCATTGTTTCAACCACGATTCCTGTGTGGTTTGTTGAACGCACTGGATCTGCACCGGCGTCTGCGCCAATTGGTCCAGGAAAAACGCGGCGATTGAGGCGGCATGGAGTATCATGGCTTCCACCTTGTATCCTAAGAAGTTGAGACAAAGGTTATCACGATGAGCCAGACACTGAAAGCCGTTCGCGGGACTCGCGACCTATTGCCGCCGGAGACCGCGCTTTGGAACCGCATTGAGGCCACCGCGCGGGACGTTTTTGCGCGCTACAACTTCGGCGAGATTCGCACCCCTATCTTTGAGGAGACTGCGCTGTTTGCCCGCGGCGTGGGCGAGGAGACCGACATCGTCTCCAAGGAGATGTACACCTGGGAGGATGGCGAACGTTTTGACAGACAAGCGCTGGTTGACGCTTGGCGTCGTGCCCATGCAAAGGAATCCTTCGAAGAGGAAGAATGGGCTTCTCCAGGCGAAGGTGTAGCAAAATTGGCATGTACTTTTGACGAAAAAGATTTCACAGAAATCGTATTTTTTAGTGCACGGGCTGATGGACCACTCCTGAAGGTATTAGCCGAGGATGTGTTGAAAGCCGAAGCTACTCCACGCCAATTCAATCGCTACGCAAAGACGATAAAGGGACGTTTAGTGATACCATCTCCAGTCCCAGGAAATCCCGAGTCAACGACAGAGGATGGCATCGTTGTTGAACAATTGCACGGTTCCTTCCACAAATCGTCGCAATCCCTTACCCTCCGTCCCGAAAACACTGCAGGAGTAGTGCGAGCTTACATCGAAAACAAGTTGGGCGAAACCGGCCAGCTGCAAAAGCTCTACTACATTGGGCCGCAGTTTCGCCGCGAGAGGCCGCAGAAGGGGCGCTACCGGCAGTTTTCGCAGATTGGCGCGGAGGTCATCGGGCCGCCGTCGTCGGGGAGTGAATCGCCGCTTCGAGACGCAGAAATTCTGGAGATGCTGGCGACGCTGCTCGATGAGCTGGGCATCACTGGCTGGACGCTGGAGCTGAATTCCGTTGGCTCGGCGGCGGACCGCGCCCATTACAACGAAACGCTTCGAGCGGCTCTCGTCCCCGTGGTTTCGCAGATGTGCGCGGACTGCCAGCGACGCGCCGTCGCCAATCCGCTGCGTGTGTTGGATTGCAAGGTTCCCGCTGACCAGTCGATCATCGACACGTTGCCGGTGATTGCCGATTCGCTGGACGTGGCTTCGCGGGCCCACTTTGCCGCCGTTACTGCGGCTCTGGACGCGGCGGGTGTGCCGTACACGCTGAATCACCGCCTTGTTCGCGGCCTGGACTACTACACGCGCACGACAGCGAGATGCTCGGCGGACCCCGCGCGCCGGGGATCGGCTTCGCCATAGGTGAGGACAGGCTGGTTCTTACCCTTCTCGCAGCACTCGACCAAAATTCTGCCACACCACAGAAGGCTGAAGCATTTATTGCGCCGCTAGGTGAAAGCCTGAACGCCGCAGCGCTCGGTCTGGCCCGCGAATTGCGCCATCAGGGGTTGTGGATCGAATTGGGCGAGGGCAGTTTCAGATTGAAAAAATCCTTTGAAGCGGCGGACAAGACTGCTCGCCATATCGTAATTCTTGGCGAAGATGAGCTGAAATCCGGTATTCTGACGGTGAAGAACTTCTCCACAGGCATACAGACCAAGGTTCCCCGCTCGGAGCTGGCCGTCTTTCTTTCAACTCCCGCAAGCGAATAGAGGGCACAGGTATTGCTGGATTTTCTAGGAAATCTCGAACGGACGCATTATTGCGGCGAACTGCGCGCTGCCCACGCCGGCCAGAAGGTCGTTGTGATGGGTTGGGTGAACCGGCGGCGCGATCACGGCAACCTGATCTTTCTCGATTTGAGAGACCGCACAGGCATCTGCCAGATTGTGCTGGATAAGGAACTGATTCCCGACGGCCACGCCAAAGGCGAACAGGTGCGTCCGGAGTACGTTGTTGCTGCCGTGGGCAAAGTGCGCCTGCGTGACGCGGACTCCATCAATCCCAAGATGGCGACCGGTGAGATTGAGATTGAAGCCACGCAGCTGCTTGTTTTGAACGATACCCGCCTGGCGCCGTTCTCGCCTTCCGAAGAAGCCATCCAGAACGAAGAGGTCCGCCTCAAGTACCGCTACGTGGACCTGCGCCGACAGGAGATGCAGCGTAATTTTCGACTCAGACACGACATTACGCTGGCCATCCGCGAGAGCCTCAGCCTGCAGGGTTTTCTGGAGATCGAAACGCCCATCCTCACCAAATCCACCCCTGAGGGGGCGCGCGATTTTCTGGTGCCCAGCCGCGTACACCCCGGCGAATTCTACGCGCTGCCGCAGTCGCCGCAGATCTTCAAACAGATTTTGATGATATCCGGCTTCGATAAATACTTCCAGATTGCCCGCTGCTTTCGCGATGAGGACCTGCGCGCCGACCGTCAGTTGGAGTTTACGCAGGTCGATTTGGAGATGAGTTTCCCGCGCCAAGAGACGGTCTTCGCCGTGGTCGAGCAGTTTCTTGCGGCGGCCTTTGCCGCGGCCGGGGTCACCCTGCCCACGCCATTCCCGATCATTACTTACGACGACTCGATGCGGCGGTATGGCAGCGACAAGCCTGACCTGCGCCTGCCCGGACTCACCGATGTGCGTCCGGCCTTCACGGATGAGGCTCTGGCCACGCTGCAAATCGATCCCGCGCTGCCGGTGGTGGCGTTGCGCATTCCCAACGTGGGCGAGCTGAGCCGCAAAGAGAGAGAGGACAATCATCCACTCTTTGATTTGAAAAAAGGCGCCAAGTTCATTGACGACTTCAAGCGGTTGGCCAAAAGTTTTCCTGACGCCGCCGTCAAGGTACGCGAGCTGGTGGGCGCGGATGAGGCCGACTTCGTTATCATCGTCGCCGGCGACCCGGCCCATCCGGTCAAGGCAAGCGACACGAAATTTGCCGGCCGGCTCTCGGAGCGTGAGATCAACGTCTACTCAACCGCGGGCAATTTCCGCACGGAATTGGCGAAGAAGTACGCAGAGCGCCACGGAGCTTTTGCTGTCACCGAGAAAATCGTCCAGGAGGCAGACCCACTGAGCGGGAAGTGCGTCGATGGCACGTCGGCCTTCCATCCTATCTGGATTACTGACTTTCCCATGTTCGAGTTCGACGTGGCAGCCGCGAAATGGATGCCGGCGCACCATCCGTTTACCGCGCCGTTCGAAGCCGACATGAAGAACTTGGTTGCCGACCCGGCCAGTGTGCGGGCCAACTGCTATGACCTGGCGATGAACGGAATGGAACTCGGCTCGGGTTCCATCCGCATTCATAGAAAAGATGTACAGCAGCAGATCTTCCAGTCGCTGGGCATCTCCGATGAAGAAGCCCGTGCGCGCTTCGGTTTTTTCCTCGACGCGCTGGAGTACGGCACGCCGCCCCACGGCGGCATCGCGCTCGGCCTGGACCGCATTGTGATGCTGCTGGCCGGAGCGACCAGCCTGCGCGAGGTCATCGCCTTCCCCAAGACCGCCAAGGCGGTCGACCTGATGGTGGATGCACCCACCACGGCCACCGAGCAGCAGTTGAAGGAGCTGCACATCCGCGTGGCGCTCAAGAGCTAACGCTCTTCGGCCTGCATATGAAAAAAGGCCCGGACTGGAGAGTCCGGGCCTTTCTTGTTGAGCGCAGACACGCGTTCGTGTCGTTATTTTTCGGTCACCAGGGCGTTGATCAGATTGACTCCGTTCGGGCTGCCCCAGCCGGTCACCAGATCGTAGCCGACAACGGCCGAATAGCTGCCGGATTTGCCGCTGGTAATGTCGTGGAAGTCCGTGTTGTAGTTGGAGCTCACGCCAAACGCATAGAGAAAGGGGTTGATGAAACCGAGAGGCTTGTAGCCGTCGGCTGCCAGCTGTTGATTGACCAGGGCCATGTAGCCAGCCCACATGGGAGCGGCAAAGCTGGTGCCACCATATTCATTGGCCAGGCAGGCCTTCTGGTCGGCACAGGTGTAGAAGGTGAAGTTGGCATTGGCCGAGACATCCGGGCCGTTGCGATAGGTGGTCGAGCCCTTGTTGCTTGAGTTGATCACGCCCGAGAGCTTTTGCCACGCAGGGATTGCGATCTTGTCCGGCGAGATGCCGCCGCCTGAATCCACCCAGGCGGTTTCCGACTTCCATGCGCCGCCTGCGCTAGCGGTAATCAGGTCCGTGCCGCCCACAGAAACGACATTCGCATCGTCCGCCGGCCAGGCCTCGTTCCTTGACGACCAGGTAGAGCTGTCTCCCGAAGCCGCAAAGAAATTCTGGCCCTGAGCCGCCATCTTCTGGAAGTAGGGATCAAGCGTAGTTGGATCGGCCGGCGTCCAGCCCCACGAACAGCCAATGGTGGTGGGCAGCGGGTTGTGGGTGGTCATGGCGCTGATGATGGCCGTATCGGTTGAGCCGATGTACATCACCAGGCTGGCCAGCCCAGGAGCTATGCCAAGAGCCTGGGTCATGTCGAGGGTCTGCTCGGTGTCGTCGCAATTGCCGCCGGCCCTCGTGTACACGCAGCTGGTGCTGGTTCCATCCACAGAGAGCAGCGTGATGGGAACCTTGTTGGTCTGCTTCACGTTGGCGTAATAGGTGTTCAGGTCAGCCAGGTCGGTGCCGAGATACTCCCACAATCCGAGGTTCTGTCCGGCGCCGGTCAAGGTTGTTCCGCCGTAGTAGGCCGCGCGCATGTCGCTGCCCAAAAACGATGCCGAAGGACCAGAGCCGGTAGTGGCATGAGAGACGACAGCTTCAGGCGTAATGCCGTGTGCCGCCGCGTAATCGTTCCTGCTGACCAGCATGGGCTGCGGAATCGAGAAGTTGTCCAAGCCGGAGATGTGCCACAGCTGGAAGGGAAGGTCCACGGTGGGCTCACGGTCAGCGGCGTAGAAGATGCGGTTCTCAGTGGGATGCTGATAGGTCTGCAGCCTGATATGGAAGGCTGCTTCGACGGCTGAAACCGAGCCCATGATCTGCACTTCCATTCCATCGCGCGAGCCGCCGACAACCGTCAGACCGTTGGCTTTTGCGAACGCAAGCACGGCGTCATAATCTTCCTGCGTGGGGCCAAACCGTGCGGTAAACTCTTGTGGCGTAAGGAATTGTCTGTAAGAGGCGCTGGCTGGATTGTTGAGATCAATCAGGAATGTTTCCAGGCCAGCCGGGTCGCTCAGCGGCAAAACAATATCCAACTGCAACTGCTGGGTTTCTGGCAGGCGCCCAACCAACTGTGCTTGCCCGTTGAGAACGGCATCGCGCACATGGCGCGTCATCAGCGATTGTGCGCTACCGGCCATAGTACAGGCTGATAGAATCGCCGCAATGGTCAACACAAATATACCTATTCTTCTGTTCACAAAACCTCCTGTGGGGACTTGTTAGCGGGGAAGTTGGGGATCCGCCTTCAAGGAGTCTGTTAGCCAATTGTGCGTAAACACATTTCGTCTGTCAACCGGGTACCTTCTTGAATACCCCTTCAGGGCAGAAAAGTTGCTTCGGTAACAAGCTATAAATGCGGCTCAGAACCCGGTCAACACACCTATGTGCAAGATGAACCTGTGGCCGGGAGGCCGCCCCGCTACACTCCGGATTCTGTTAAACTGATTCAAGCGTATTCAAGGGGCTCAATGCGCCAGGCCGCGCCCCTCAGATATGCTCCTGCAACCCATGTTCGGGGAGTGGCTCAGCCTGGTAGAGCACCTGGTTCGGGACCAGGGGGTCGGAGGTTCAAATCCTCTCTCCCCGACCATATAATCAATAACTTAGGTATGGTTATTATAGTCGCACTATTCTGTGTCAACACTATTTTCAGCGTGATCGGTAGGCCATTCTGAAGGCCTTTGGGGCAGCTTGTGGTGCCATGGCCGGTGCGGATGACTTAAACGCCGGGGACCTCTGCGAGTGAATCGGCGATAACCCGCTATTTGAGAATTGTCCTCATGGTTACGCGTTAGCTGCGGCACCCAATTCGAGCTGTCCGAGAGCACCGATCTGGCGAACGGTAAGAATTAATAACAACCTACTCAATTGCTGCGTATAGTGGACAATCGCATCCATTTCCCAGGTACATGCTCATAACGCCAGAATGACCATCCGTTACATCCCCTTTGAATCACTGCTTTCCCAGCTGCTGATGGAGAAATATACTTACGGTTCTTGTACCTGACGGTGCCATCATTCTGTGCAAACGCCCGATACATCTTTCCCTTGTAAACAGCTCGAAGTCGAAGGCTCTTACTGGTGCGTTGGACGTACTCCGCCAAGAAACTATCTACTTGATCCCGGCCCCGCTTGAGTTGTTTCGGAGGAAGTCCGATCAGTTCCCTCAATTTCTTCTTTTGAATCTTATTGATATCCCTCTTGAATTGGTGAACGAGATTCTGGGAAATTGGGAATTTTCCCAATTGCATATAAAGTGCCCGGCACTTTTCATACCAGTTTCTCGCACCTCAACTGGTACAAAAAGTGCCGGGCACTCCATGATGATTCGACAATGGAAAGAAACTATCAGTTACTTACCAGTTTATTGAGGTTAGATCCTGCCTATCTGGATGATTGGCTATTCGTTTTAGTCTAATACTTCTGGTCAGTTTCCTTTCAATAACATCTCCTTGGGACAGGTGGGCGGAATTATACGCCGGGACCCGGAACTGCCAAAACACTACCCCTCTGCTCCTGCTGTAGGCCTTCATTTATTTACGCTAAACCAAGCTCTGCGTAAACTGCGGAAATTCATCTTGAGATAAAGCCGAAGTTAATAAAAATGCTGAGTTCCCAAAACCCTATAACACAGTAAGCGCAGTTTCACCTGGACGTGATTTTGGCTAAGTACAGCGAAAGCAAAATGAAAACAGAGGAAGCTGCATCGACTGCCGCGTCTCATTTCATGCTCGCGTCGTCGTCCCTTTTCGGTCCCAGCAAAATCTGCACGCCCACATAGGCAATCCAGTTAGGTTCGCTGTTCTGGCGCGTCACTGCCTGGATGCCACGTCCGCCCATGAAGAGCAGGCGCAGATGCCCTCCGCGATCCAGTGTCTGCCGCCCGCCCATGTC